>CAVFNE010000184.1:0-4672 GCA_963623755.1 Muribaculaceae bacterium
ATAAATCTGAAATCGCTATATGACGAGGATACCCCTATTATCATACACACTCTCACTCGTGTCGTTACCACATCGTATAGCCCTATCAAGTGTCATGATTGTATCAACAGCACCGTCTATCTTCTCCGTTGACTTCTCCTTGTCCGGCTTGATGTTCTCTGCCGGGTCTCTGCAGATAAAGATGTTGTCTATCATCCACCCCAGTACAGGGTGTCCGTCGTGCGCGAGTCTCTTCTCGAGTGTAAGATTCATGAGTTCCTTTGTCGGAGGGCTCATGTCCTTGAAACTCTGACCAGATAGTTCTAATTCTTCAAGGTAGAAACATTCCATCTTCCCGTGGAGGAAATGTCCCTACCCCCTTGTATGGAATATCCTGAGATGTGAGAAGTACACAGGAGACTCACTCCTAGAAAAGACATACTGCAGAACTTCCTTACAGGGAAGAGACAGAAAAACAACGGAGAGGCACCACGCTACTGGGCAGAAGATACACATCCCGCAATTATCTCAAGAGAGTCTTTCAACAGAGTGCAGGAGGGAGATAGAAAGACGGAAGGAACTGGGGTACAAGGCTAACCAGTCCCTCAAGCTCTCGTGTTTCTCCTCAAAGCTCATCTGCTCCAACTGCGGCCGTACCTATCGCAAGCGTATGGCCGAGAGTACAGGTAGAATCACGAAGTACTATCGCTGGAAGTGCGGAGGAAAGATAGAGCATACTTCTTCGTTCTGTAATGCACCGAATGTGCCAGATAAGGTTCTGTACGCTTTAACATCTGAAGTACTCGAGAAGGAGAACTTCACGGACGGGGAGTTCAACGAAGCAATAGAGCATATAGAGGTATCAAAACCTAACACTCTCACCTTCTGTATGAAGGACGGGAGACAAGCTGTTCCGTGCAGCGGATATGTTATTCCATCAACTGGGGAGCTTCATGTTATAGAATCTTCCTGGTTCACTTCTGAAACTGTAATAGAATCTTTGCGTGATTTCATCGCGTCCGGTATTATCCCTGATGACAGGACGATTGTCATGGTACTTGATAATGCTCCATGCACAAGAAGGCAATCAGACTTATTAGAGATGAATCACTTGAAGAATATGCGGACATCAGGGTGAGAATGAATATCATCAATCTTCCCCGTATTCACCTGATCTAAATCCCATCGAACAGGTATGGAGAAAGATCCGTAGAGAAGTAACTCACAATAGATATTTCAAGAATAAAGATGAGCTTAGGTCTAGACTCTTAAGCTATTTTCAAGTTTTTAAGGAGCCGAATGAGGAAAAAAGAGCTTATTAGTTTCAATCACAGAAATTAATGTCGTCTACTATATCTCCAGAAGAACAGATCAATCCCTCAACATATTAATCGGCACTACGTGTATTCCTTCATCGGTTGTATATGCATTCCCGCATGCTGTTATAATCATCGAAAACGAAGGCTCTGAAAGCTTGTCTGCTCTCATCTTGTTTCTAATTGAGGACAGCGTCGAAACACCTTCTCTAATAAGATTCTCTCCTCCGAGCTTTATTTCTACAAGTGCATACCTGCCATTCTTCAGATGTATGACAGCATCGCATTCCAGTCCCTTGCTGTCTCTGTAATGACGTATCTCTCCGTCCTGTGTTTCTATATAGACTCTCAGCTGGTTAACGGCAAAATCCTCGAAGAACATTCCAAACGTCCTCGGATCGTTCATGAGATCATCCGGCGAGATATTCAAGACTCCTGCGGCAATCGAAGTGTCAACAAAATGTCTGGTCGGAGATGTTATCACAGCCGTCTTACTCCTGAAGTTCGGATTCCATGCCTCTACATCTCTTATAATGAAGAGGTCATGAAGCGCTGTCAGATACTCGTCAAAAGTATCCTCATCAAGATTTCTGTCATCATGGATATTAACGTCATCCAATAAGACTTTTCTCCTTGCTTCAGTAGAAATGTTACGTGCATAGCTTTTTAGAATCATGAGAAATATCTCTTTCTTCTTATTTCTGAACTTCTTGTTCCTATTGTTCTCGAATTCGAAGAGCGTCGAACAGTAAGCGGATGTAATTGCCAGTGCTCTTTCCCTTCCTCCCGATACCGATAGTGGCCAGCCGCCTCTGCAGAGATAGAATGCCGTATCTTGCAGAGTATAGTCCTCATTGATACAGAATAGACGTTCCTCTGGTTTTTCGAACATCTGCAGCAGAGAAACCCTGCCGTTCGATTCCCCAGACTCATAGAGACTCATTGGATTCATTCTGAGAGTTACGAATCTGCCTGCTCCTGAATGATATATATCGTTCATGTCTGCGGGCGTCGAACTCCCGGTAAAGATGAAAAGTCCGAATTTCTCATCACTATTGTCTATCGCCGTTCTTGCACAGTTCCACAGATCCGGCACATTCTGCCATTCGTCGATCAGTCTTGGATGCCGGCCTATCAGAATAGACAATGGACTACTCTGTACAAGCTGGATCTTTTCTTTTGTATCAAGAATATATTGAGAAGAGGCAAACCTCCTGCAGGTAGTTGTTTTTCCTGAGAATTTAGGACCTGCGACCAGCACGCCGCCTGATATTCTCAAAGCCTGTTCTATTTGTTTTTCAATATATCTAGTATAGTATTCCATCTCTTTCTCTCCAAACGTATTATTTAATAATATATAACAAAATCACCGGGTTTACAACCTATAAAATCCCCCAGTTTACAACCTAAAAAAATACCCGGTTTACAACCTAAAATCCTCTATTTTTACACCATTTGAGGGCATTGATCATCTTAGGGTGGCTATTATCGTTTTCTGGAAGGTATCGAGGATAGTTACAGTAGCGGCATAGTCTTCCAACCCTCCGGTTGAACGGAAGGTTCTGGAGACAGCTTTAAGGATTTTCTCCGAAAGGTATTGCATTGCCATAAGAAGGGGAGAATATTGACTGAAGAAATTGCTGTGCTTGAGGATTATAAGAACAAGATTATTGCTGATGCTGTCACCGGCATAATTGATTACCGCAGCATTGAAATTCCCGAACACAAACTTATGGGGGAAGATTTCGATGCGGACGATTATGAATTACATAGAAGAAGAGAACAACCTTCAAACTCCGGCAGACGAAGAACGGGACGCAGCTTATCAAGGCGCGGAAATCTTATCCCAGGAACGACCCCTCTTTCGCCTTGTCGATCCTCTCCTCTCTCCAGGAGTCTATCTGTCTCTTCTCCGACGAGAAGTTCAGGCCGATGAGATGTACTGTCTTCTCCGTGTTGATGTACCTGTCATAGTAGCCGTTCATGTGTATCTGATCCAGGGCCGCCTCTGCCGATTCGTCTACCTTCATCTCTATGATGTAGACATCCCTGTTGAACTTCAGAACGATGTCGCTTCTTCCGAGAAGCGTTGTCTCCTCAGCGGAGACTATCACACCGCCTATCATGAGGAAGAATGAGTAGAACATCTGCTGGTATCCCTTTTCGGCCCTGTCGAGTATGTCGTACTGGTATTCCTTCATATAGGCATTCATCACTTTCGCTATTTCCTCGACCCTGCCGCTTCTCACGGCCTTCACTGCCCTGTCTGCAAAGATGGAACTGTCTATCCCGGTAAACCTCTCGACGAGATCCTGGGTAAACGATGTTCTCACTTCAGTATTCGGGAATGTCAGGTGAAGAACATTGCTGTTGCCGTTCCTTATCGTGAGGTACCCGGCAAAATAAATCAGTGCAATAACCTGTCCGTCCTTGAGTTTCTTGTCCCGCAGATGACTGTAATCGAAGGTGTTTATCGCACTCAATCCAACTTCCACTTCTCCTGTAATTATTCTTTCAAGGTGATAGTCCCTCGCAAGACTGACTGCCAGTGTGCTCGCTCCAGTATTCAACCAATATGGACGGAAACGGCATTTGCTGTTGAAGAATGTCCCGATTGAAACAGGGTTGTAAACCCGCTCTGTGGAGTCAGGAGAGAAAAGATAACCGTCATAATAGTCCCTGACTGCCTCAAGAAATTCCTTCCTTGTCTCGTATTCCCTGTCGCTCCGGCTCATATACTCATCAATATAGTCGGAAAAATAAGTCTCCAGTTCCTCCTGTGTGTACCCGAAGGCTGTGGCATAATTCTTGTTGAAAGTCAAATCGGTGAGATTGTTCATCTTCGAAAAGATTGACATGTTGGAGAACTTCGTTATGCCTGTGAGGAAGAAGAACCTCACCTTTTCGTCATTGTTCTTTATGACGGTGTAGAACGTACTGAGTGTATCCCTGATTCTGTCGGACTTCTCTTTATCCATGTAGGAATCGATTATAGGAGAATCATACTCGTCGACGATGATGACAACTTTTTTCCCTGCTTCCTTCAGAACAGCTTTCAGCATTGTGGAAGGCTCATCCTTAGCGACAGTCAACCCGTTCTTCTCCGCCTCATCAGATAAGGCAATCTGAAAGTCATTGAGAAAAGAGTCATACCTTGTGGTATTGAAATCAGCAAAGTTCAGGTGAAGTACCGGGTACTTCTCGAAGGAATAATCCGTACTGTCTATATATAGGCCCTTGAACAGCTCACGCTTTCCCTCGAAGAGAGCATGAAGCGTCGAGCACATGAGACTCTTGCCGTAGCGGCGCGGACGGGAGATGAAATAATAGTTCTCCAGCTCGTTACGGACAAGTGAGTAGACATACTCGGTCTTGTC
>CAVFNE010000185.1:0-4663 GCA_963623755.1 Muribaculaceae bacterium
CGAACGAGCGTCCGGGCTTTACTGGGACAGGGTTTTTTACGAGCTCTTTTAATAAGACAATCATTCAAGGTCTCTGCCCCTCTGGTGAGTATATGAAATGTTAGCTTTACAAGCGTAAGCAACTTAGCCTTGGTAAAGGCATTTTCGTTGTCGTGAAAGTATTTTCTTCTCAATTCCGGCTCGTCCATAACGGTCTCTAGGAATTCCTCAATCTTCATTCTTAAAGTCATTGTTAAAAGCTTTATACACATATTATTTTTTGAACACGTCGACTCGTTAAGCTGGCTTATCGCTCAATTCAACAGCATTGTCCTGATTTTGATTACACTTTTTGTAACAAGGCCTCAAAAAGGCGAATGAGATAACCTATGCCATCAATCATATGCTGAAGGATGTGAATATGGACTGCTCTCCATGCGGGCAAAAGGAAATCTCTAACGAAGTTGAGAAATTGAGATAAATGCATTTCTGTATAAGTGAGGAATTCATAGCATTAATAAAAATGTTTGTTGTTGTGAAAATATCTATGATTACGATAATATTTATAAATACAAGTATAGGGAAAAGAGGAAGGTATATAGACATGGACATGAACAAGTACAACCAGTGGCCTGCAAATCACAAAGATGACAAGCATCCAAGTGAGAAGATTATTGCTCTGGGTAAGCGCATCACAGATGTTGCCGCTCATATGATCGGGGGAGTTAAGGTGGAGGACCCAGAGTATTGGGGATTGGCGGAAATAATAACCGAAGAAATGGCTGAGGTTGGTCTCACAATGATAAAGCGTGAGCATTATACGTTCGACCAGCTCTGTGAAATGAACAAGGAGAAGGTTGCTGAAAAAGGAAAGGAAGGCTTCCAGAAGTTACTTGACGAGATGTCTTATATAGGCCTTTTGGAGTACGATTACGGCTACCACTATGACCATAACGGCCGTACTGCACCGCAGTCTCAAAGGCGCTATGTACTGCCGATGTTTGTACCGGGATCTGCAGAACTCTTCAACATGGATGAGGTTCCGGGGGATTTGAATAAAAACCCGAGACTGGAGAAGCACCCTGATTTAGCAGCATTCTTCGAGCGTATGACATATATACCTCTTGAAGGAATAACCCAGATGGTTCCTCCGGGAGGCGCAGGGGTGGGGATGCATGTAATCCCTGTCGAGAAGGCAATCAATATGAAGAGCGAGGCAGTCGACCTCGAAAAGCTCTCCTATTGGCTGAGTAAATACGAAGGACACATAGGTGTCGGGCGCTGCTCATGCCGTGCATCCCGTAAGGTAATCGGGGAAGGTGTTGCAGACGACGATGCTGAATGGTGTATAGGAGTCGGTGACTTTGCTGACTACTGTCGTGAAACAGGAAAGGGACACGACATCACAAAAGAGGAAGCTCTTGCCATTTTAAAGAAGGCTGAGGAAAACGGCTTTGTCCATCAGATAACAAACATCGACGGCGAGAATAAGATTTTCGGCATATGCAACTGTAACGTAAACATCTGTAATGCACTCCGAACCTCTCAGCTCTTCAATACGCCTAATATGTCCCGCTCGGCATATGTAGCACATGTAGATAAAGACAAATGTGTGGCATGCGGACGCTGTGTTGAGTATTGCCCGGCAGGTGCAACAAGACTGGGGCAGAAGCTCTGTAAGAAAGACGGAACTGAGGTTAAGTATCCCAGACAGATTCTTCCGGACAAGGTTAAGTGGGGAAAAGAATACTATGACTTTGATTACAGAGACAATAACCGTATAAATACTCACAAAACTGGTACTGCACCATGTAAGACAGCTTGTCCTGCGCACATTGCAGTACAGGGATATCTTAAGAAGGCGGCCCAGGGTAAGTACACAGAGGCACTTGCTCTTATCAAGAAACAGAACCCGTTCCCTGCTGTATGTGGCCGCGTATGTAACAGACGCTGTGAGGAGGCATGTACCCGTGGCACAATTGACGAGCCGATTGCCATCGATTCTGTTAAGAGGTTCATCGCCGAGCAGGATTTACATGCTGAAACAAGATATATTCCGCCGATTGTTGTTGCCGGCAGTATCCACAAGAACGGCTGGAATGAGAAGATTGCCATAATCGGTGCCGGTCCGGCAGGTCTATCGTGTGCATATTACCTTGCAGAGAGAGGATATAAACCGACTGTCTTTGAAAAGAACGAGATGGCAGGAGGTATGCTGAGGTATGGTATTCCGTCCTATAAGCTTGAAAAAGATGTCATCGAGGCCGAGATTGACGTAATCAGAGAAATGGGTGTCGAAATCAAGAGTGGTGTGGAAGTGGGTAAGGATGTGACGCTCTCCGACCTCCGTGCTCAGGGCTACAAGGCATTCTACATTGCTATCGGATGCACCGTCGGACGCAGGCCCGGAATCCCGGGAGAGAACGCCGGAGAAACATTCACAGCTATCGATTACCTGAAACAGGCTAACTGCGGAGGAAAAGAGTTTAAAGGAAAGGTCGTTGTTGTCGGAGGTGGAAACGTCTCTATGGATGCATCCCGTGTCAGCGCAAGAAACGGAGCTGAAAGTGTTATACAGCTCTGTTTAGAGTCTGAGAAGGAGATGCCGGCGTCAGTGGAGGAAATTAAGGAAGCTGAAGAAGACGGCGTCACAATCAAGTGCGGATGGGGCCCGAAAGAAGTTCTCGTCAAGGACGGTAAGGTAAGCGGTATTGTCTTCAAGAAGTGCACCTCAGTATTCGACACCGTTGACGGGAGGAAGAAGTTTGCTCCGAAGTACGATGAAAATGAGACAATCACTCTCGCGTGTGACCGTGTAATCTTTGCTATTGGACAGCAGTCTGAATGGGGAGATTTACTCAAGGGAGAGAATGTGAAGTTCAAGGGACCTGCAATCCAGGCAGACGGACTTACATATCAGGTGGAAGGAGCACCGGATTTATTCATCGGAGGCGATGTCATGACGGGACCGAAATTTGCTATCGACGCTATTGCCTGTGGCCATTGGGCATCTGAGTCCTTACACCGCTATGTGCAGAACGCACATATGACAATCGGACGCAATAAGTGGGAATTCATAGAACTCAACAAAGATGACATCCTAGTCGAGAGTTATGATAACTCCTCACGGCAGAAGGAAGGTGTTGATGAAAAGATAAATCCCTCTTCTTTCAAGGACAACCACGTTGCACTTACCGAGGAGCAGGTGAAGATAGAAACATCACGCTGCCTCGGATGTGGTGCCACAATTGTCGACCCTAATAAGTGTATCGGATGTGGTGTATGTACAACAAAGTGTGAGTTCGACGCCATTACACTCCACCGTGACCACCCTGAGTGCACAACAATGGTCAAAGCTGAAGATAAGTTCAAGGCTATCCTTCCTTACCAGCTCAAGCGTGCAGTCAAGATTGTGTTCTCTCCCAAGACTGCAGAGGAGAAAGCTGAGATTAAAGCACACAAAGAGAGAGCAGAGCAGAAGTAATTAGCAGAGCCTCTGTAGCTCAATGTGATTTCCGGTTTTATAAATTGCCAATAAGCTATATGGTTTATTGGCAAGTTTTATGGAACAAGAATCATTTCATCTCTCAACAGTCTGGATAAAAAAGTAAATAAAATATTCTATTGCTATGATATGGCGGAGAATGTCTTCAGCTACCACAGACTTGGAAGTACTGTTTCTGCAGCCGCTCTTGAGGGTGATGTGCCGTTTTTATTAGGCATAACGCTCTTTTCTAATCTATTTGTTTCTTCCGGCAATTTAATTGCAAACCTGTTATATGGAGTTGTTGATCCAAAGATCAGAAAGGTGGAAGAATGAAAAACCAAGGTGGAGAATGAAGCGGGGCCTTGAGGAATGCGGGCAATCGGAGAAGATTTACTTGACACTTTAGGTATTGAAAAAGCGTGGCTCAGTCGCTTCCTCCGTGAGCTCTCGGGCGAGAAACTGGAACGTTTTCTATTCTGAGAGCATTGATGACGGAACCTCAATACCTCATATGTGACGAAATCAGCGCTATGTTTGATGTTATTAACCCAGGCTCAGATATGGCAGGTTATACTTAATGATGTGGCGAATCGCAATATTGGGCTTATTGCCGTGACGCATAATAAACACCTTGCAGAATGGGTTTCAGATAGGATAGTTGATTTAATAGATTCTTCCACCTTGAGGATGGTTGACTGGAAATCAGAATGGGCGGGAGTAGAGAATGCGGCAAATCTTTGTTCTTGTTGCATTGGATTTATATCAGCAATAACATAAGATGGATGAGTAATTGTGAAAGTGAGAAAAAACGCTGCAGATGGTGCAATTTAAAGAATCCACTCTATGTGGCCTATCATGATGATGAGTGGGGAGTCTTCCCAGACAACGAACAAAAACTCTATGAACTTTTTATTCTTGAGACCTTCCACTCCGGGCTCTCGTGGGAGTGCATACTCAATAAAAGAGAAAATTTCCGTCGTTCGTATGATAATTTCGATATCGAGCGCGTTATGGAGTATGCTGAAGAAAAGATAAATCGACTTATGGCCGATTCTTCGATAGTACGTAACTCTATCTAACTTTATCGAATATTCCTTTATATACATTAATCTTAATTAAAATTGCTTACATCAGTTTGTCAGGATTCTGTCATTTTTTCTCTTGATTTTCTTCTTTTTTACCCTGATAGTAATAGGC
>CAVFNE010000186.1:0-3116 GCA_963623755.1 Muribaculaceae bacterium
GGGGATGGCAGAATGAATCTAACAGCCGGTAGCTACTACCGGGCAATAGCTTTTCAGCACTTTTTGGAGATTTTTATGTATTCGATGAAAGAAGCCTGCGAGAGGACGAATATGAGTTACGAAAATCTGAAGTTCTACTGCAACGAAGGCCTTGTCCCCAACGTTAAAAGGGACAGAAACAACTACCGTGTGTTCAGTGACAACGACATCAAGTGGATACAGAGTCTGGGGTGCCTCAAACGCTGCGGAATGACTATCAACGAAATGAAGGAATACCTCAGGCTCTGTCTCGAGGGAGAGTCTTCCATCCCCGAAAGAAAGATCATACTTGAGAAGAAGAGAGAAACTCTGGTCGAGTCGATAAGAGAAATAGAGAACAGCATTGCTTTCATAGACTGGAAGCAGAATTTCTACGACGATGTGCTCTCGGGAAAGACCAAGTATTACAGCAACCTGATTTCAACATGACAGAATGCCGGCGCATCCGGCCGGGAGAAAAGGAAGGAACATCAGCCATTCGGCGGTCTTGAGAGTATTATATTCAGCCCGGGCCTCTCATGACGCCGGTAAGGAGATCCGCTTCAGTTTCTCAGAGAGCCGACAGGAACAACCAGCACACCGTCATGACGCCGGTATGCATAATCTCCGACACCTGTCAGCACCATCAGAAATGAAGGAGCTTTCATCTTGCCGGTGTCGATCTTCGCCTCCATCTTCTTCAGACTCTTTGCTCCTTCCTCGATAAGCATGTCGCCTCCAAGCTTGATTTCAATGAGGCCGTACCTGCCGTTTCTCAAATGAACAACGGCGTCGCACTCCAGTCCATCCTTGTCTCTGTAATGATAGACCGAGCCGTTCAGCGAATCGGCATAGACACGAAGATCCCGGACACAGAGAGTTTCGAAGAGAAAACCGAAAGTCCTGAGATCGCCGACAAGATCATCCGGCCCTAACTCGAGTGCAGCGACGGCAATAGAAGAATCGACAAAGTACCTGGTGTTAGAAGCACGTATTGCCGTCTTACTTCTGAGGTTGGGATTCCATGCAGGCATATCTTCGACGACGAATATTCCACGGAGTGCATTCAGATAAGATGCTACTGTTTCCTCATGGATGGAACCTCCTTCGTTTGCAGCAACATCCCGGGCAAGCATGCTGTCTGCCACCTGTGCCCCCTGGTTCCTTGCATAGGAACGCATCAGCTTTTTCACCCGTTCGGGATTCTTCTGAACTCCGTCCGCCCTGTTGATATCGCTGTTAACGACTCCTCTGTAATAATCAAAAGCCTGGTCCAGAGCAATTTCGTCCCTCATCTTCAATGTACCAGGCCATCCGCCACGACAGACAAGGAAGGACAGACGATCCAGACTGATACTGGAAACGCCGTCGATTTCATCATTTCCATCGAACAGGGCACTGAGGCTTACATCTCCTGAAGAATCTCCGGATTCGAATAGACTCATGGGGCGCATGGTCAGCCAGGTGAAACGCCCGGTGCCGGAATGAGCAATCTCCCTGCTGTCAACAGGAACAGAAGATCCGGTAAGTATGAACTGCCCTGATTCTCTTCTGTGATCAACTTCAAAACGGATGGCATCCCAGAGTTTCGGGCCCAGATGCCATTCATCAATAAGCCTCGGAGTTTCCCCTGTAAGCAGTCGCTTTGGAGCTAACGCCGACATGGCAATGTTCTGTTCCTTCTTTTCCGGATCATCCATATAAAGAACACTGGCGGCAATCTGTTCCGCCGTGGTTGTCTTCCCGCACCACTTGGGACCATCTATCAGAACAGCTCCTTTCCCTTCCAGTTTTCGACGCAGGATGTCGTCAGCTATACGTTTTCTGTATTCTCCAGTTTCTCTCATTCTCTCCAACCCTTATATCAGAATAGTATTAAACAGCTCAGTCATGAATTATATACATTTTTCCGACGTTTGGCGAATTATTTTTCCGACGTTTGGCGAATTATTTTTCCGATATTTGGCGTTTTTTACCGATCCCATTTGTACTAGCTCGGGAGTGAAACAATGATCAATGAAAAAGTGAAGGAAGGAGAGGTGTTCGCCATCAGGGAACTGATCCCATACAGAAAGGAGAGTATCGTCAACATCGACGTGCTTTCGAATTCGAAGACGAAAGCAGTCGTCATGGCTTTCGACGAAGGCACAGCCCTCGGCGAGCATGCAGCCCCCGGAGACGCAATAGTATTCGCTCTTGAAAGAAAAGCCACGATCGGCTACGAGGGAAAAGATTACACTATAAAGGAAGGAGAGAACTTCCATTTTGCAAAGGGCGGAAAGCACAGCGTCAAGGCTGACGGACGCTTCAAGATGGCTCTTCTCCTCTCACTGGAGTATTACACTGGAAAGTAGCACTGCTGCCCGCTTCTTGTGTCAAAATCTTCATCTGTTTTAGTGCGATTTGTCCATAATCCCCGGGTTCAGCGCATACCATGATGAGCGCCCACTCTCTTCAGACTTGATGAGTATTTTCTTATCACAGAGGTGAGCTAAATCACGGGTGGCAGTTGCGGACTGGCACTTTGTCAACTTACACCATTTTGCTCCTGTGAGTTTACCAATAAAGGAGCCGGAAGCAAGCCTATAGAGCATAGATAGCTCACGGGAGTTGTATTCTGCAGGATCAAGGGAAGCCATAAAGGATGTAAGCTTTATTTTTGCTTCGCATGTATCTTCTGTCTTCTTCATGCCGTCGATAACCACGTCGATGAACCATAGGGTATATGATGTTATATCCATTGATGTGGAATGCTGGGCTTCATAGAGCTTGGTGTAGTACTCCTTCTTTCTCTCAAGTATCTCAGATGATGTACTCATATATCTCAAGACACCTTCCTCTCTCAGTATTGAATCAGATAAAAGACGTGATATCCTTCCATTCCCATCACTGAAGGGGTGAATCGACAAGAACCAGAGTGAGGCGATGGCACTTCGTACTACGGCAGGGAAAGGTGTAGGAGTGTTAAGCCACTTGATGAGTGTCTTTATTTCGTCTTCAACCTTCTGATAAGGAACAGCTTCGTACAGGACTTCTTCATTAAGCTTACCTGAGAACTTCATGACATAGACAGGCTTTTCTCTGTAGCATCCTTTATC
>CAVFNE010000186.1:3183-4598 GCA_963623755.1 Muribaculaceae bacterium
TCCGATATCTATTCCTTTCGTCTGCTTCGATGAATTCTCGAATATCCTCTTGTGCCAGGATAAGATTTTCTCATCCGTGATGGGGGTGGGGTCTGATTGTATGGAGATGGCAAGGGATGCCAGGGCTTCGGCATTCCTGTCTTTGCTGGGCTTTGTGTTCTCGATATTCAAAGCTCTGAGAACAGACGAATAGACAGACTCATATGATATAGATATTCCTTCTATCTCATTACTCGATACTATCTCACTCGATATTGTATTCGAATAGCACTCTCTCTGACTCTCCGGAGTAAGCATATTGAAAATCTGGTCGGTCAATCCCTTCTGATAGACATACTCGATGTACTTTTTATCCACCTTTTTTTCGTCAAAGCTGAAGTTCGGCCAATCGTCATTATTCCATATGTAGTGCATAGCTCCTCCTAATCAAAAATGATGGGAATAAGATATGATATTTAGTAATCTAATCATTTTTGATTAGAATACAATAATATATGCTTTAATTCAATCAAGTTTGATTTGAATTAGGCTGTGGGACAATACTATTGAATTTTCCGACAGTATTGAAAAATTAAAGGACAAGTTTTCTTGCATACGTAATAAGATAAAAGAAATATTTCATGTATCAAGAAAATCAGTAATAAGCGAATTCTTCAAAGAGACAGGTGACTTGTTCAGGGTAACACCTCTAATCAGAGAGCTATCTAGTGTAGCGTCTCACTGACATTTTGGATAATCTACTAAATATACTAAAATAGATATTGCCTTTTATCCCAAATATGCCAAAATGAGAATAATGAATTGGCATATTTAGGAGGCACTATGTCCATCACTCGCTCTTACAACAAACACACAGGCATCTGGTATGCTTATGACACGACGTATATCTGGGACGAATCACATAAGAAAAAGGTACAGAAGAAGAAGTGCATTGGGCAGTTCGATCCCGAGACGGGATCAGTCATTCCTAATGGAGGGCGCGGGAGACCCAGAAAAGAGGAAACACCGGCAACGATAAAGACATTAGAGCCAGCAATAAAGAGTAGTGACTCTTTAGCTATGACGAAAACGATGGAAGATATATCTTCCAGACTATCCGACATAGATAAGATTTATCGCAGTCTCGAAGAAGCGGTTAATGCTCTCGGAGAAGATATCGCTCGTTTACGTAAGCAGTCTGAAAGCTAAAGACTGTTCCATCAGGTTAACAGGAGACCAATAAATGGGAAGACCACGACTTTACCATATAAGCCTTACCGATATAGAACGTGACATTGCAAAATCAATAAAGCGTAAGTCTATGTCTGAGACAATCCGAACCAGATGTAAGATTCTCCTCGAAGACGATGAGAACAAGGAGAAATATGGATTCTGTTTATTGCGCTAACATTTCCGGTTATCACCGCGTATATGGC
>CAVFNE010000187.1:0-4596 GCA_963623755.1 Muribaculaceae bacterium
GGGGGAGCCTGTCCTAAAATGAAAAATCAAAAAGATTGTCACGCTATATGTAGTGCCAAGAATGATTATATTGCACCAAATCTAGCGTCTAGTGAAAATTTAAAATCTATTTTAGGACGGTCTGGGGGGGGGTAAAATCAACACTTCGTAAGACTTTATTTGTCTTGCAAAGGATAATTTGATGAAGAAAACACTTATAGTTCTGATGATGGTATTACTTGCTGCAGTGCTCATTGTCTCATGTGATGATAAACTCAATAAAGTTTGCACAGTAACATTCGCCTCCAATGGAGGAAGTAGTGTTTCTGAGGTAGAGGTTCAGTATGGAGAAAAGGTTACTAAGCCCACAGACCCGACGAAGGACGGCTATGTGCTAGCAAAATGGACCACTGACGAAGATGGAACAAAGGAATATGACTTTGATAGTGTGGTAGAGGGTGATATCACACTATATGCACAGTGGGCTAAAGCCTACACAGTTACATTCGCCTCCAACGGAGGAAGTAGTGTTGCTGCAGAACTGGTTAAAGAAGGTGAAAAGGTAACTAAACCTGCAGACCCGACGAAGGACGGCTTTGAGTTCTCAAAATGGACAACTGACGAAGAAGGAAATACGGAGTACACCTTTGAGAGTCCTGTTACAGAAAACATCACGCTCTATGCACAATGGAGTGTTAAAGTTTATAAAGTAACATTCGCCTCCATGGGAGGAAGTGCTGTTGCTACAGCAGATGTTAAACATGGTGAGAAGGTTACAAAACCTGCAAACCCCAAGAAGTCAGACTGGGTTTTTGATAAATGGACTACTGATGAAACAGGGAATACGGAATACAGCTTTAACTCTGCAGTTACTGATAATATCACGCTCTATGCACAGTGGAGAGACTACTACATAGTTGGTGATACCGGCCCCGCAGGCGGATTGGTATTCTATGACAAAAGTTCTTATTCGGATGGTTGGAGATACCTGGAGGCTGCACCAAGTGATTTGGCTAGTCAATATTTTGGCTATACTAATGACAACACGCAAGTAGTAAGTGGAGATAATAAAGCAATAGGTACCGGTTATAGCAACACAATTTCTTTAGTTGAAAAGATGGATAAAGGAAATGGAACAGCAAATATGGGTAACAATAATGCATTTCCGTATGCTGCCTATGAGTGTCAAAAATATAGTGTTACAGTAGATGGAAAGATATATAAGGATTGGTTCCTGCCCAGCCTTAATGAATTGAAAGAAATGTATAACACCATAAAGGATAAATATAGTTTTCAGGGCGTCTATTGGTCGAGTTCAGAGGAGGATGGATCCAAGTCTTATTATTTTAATTTAACCACTGGAGATAGTGGCAGTGCTGTTCGTAACAATCCTTATTATGTTCGCCCTATAAGAAGATTCTAACTAATTCTCATAACTTCAGGCATCCTCATTTCGGGGATGCCTATTCTTTTCTCTCATCTGAAGGTAATAACTTAGTAGTGAAAGGCCATCATAGGAGACTTTGAAGCATATGGTTATTGGTCCAGCTCAGAGGTGTTGTTGATAATTCTTCCACCACGCTATGTACGCACCACCATAAAAACGGCATAGCAGGGCATGATAAATGCAATGAAGTTTTACTCCCTCAGATAAATGGAGTACAGAGAGACTGCACTCTCCACCTCCATATTCTGTTCTTGTCCTGTCTTCAACCCTTACGTGATTCATATACTGCAGCACCGCCGAGGAAGTACTTACTGAGTGTGAAGAAGAGAATAAACATCGGGATGGATGCCAGAAGAGCACATGCCATCAATGCCCCCTCGTCTGTCTGCTTCTCCTCTGCAAACTTCGATATGTATAGAGGAATCGTCTTCATCTTCTCAGCCTGGGAGCACAAGAGCGGCCAGAGGAGGTTATCCCATTGGTTACGGAACGAGAGAATACCGAGTGTTGCGATGACAGGTGTTGAATTGGGAAGAACTATGCGTGAATAGATCTTGAATTCACCCAGACCATCAACACGGGCCGCATCAAGGTATTCGCCGGGGAATGTTATGAGGTACTGCCTCATCTGGAAGACGCCGAAAGCACTTACAAGGAACGGAATTATAAGACCGTGGATAGTATTTATCATCTTGAACTTCGATGCAACAAGATAGAGAGGAATCATGATTGCCTCGAAGGGAATCATCATCGTACTCATGATTGCCATGAATACGGCAGTCTTACCGCGGAAGTTGAATTTGGCAAGTCCGTAGCCGCATAGCGACGAAAGTAGAACTGTTGTGGCGGAACATGTTATTGCAACAATCAGTGAGTTGAAGAGATTACGGAAGAATATCTTCTCTCCATGGTTACCCAATATCGCCTTCTGGAAGTTCGTAAAGAATGTACGGGACTCCGTTGTGAAGTACTTCCTGCTGGGAATCCAGGAGTACGGCATAGCCATAATCTGCTTTGCGTCCATAAAGGAGGCAGTAATCATGAAGGCAAGCGGCATAAGGGTGAATATAAGCACGATAATCAGAACGACATATGTCATAATCTCACCAATTGATATCTTTCCGACAAATTTATTATTGTTCATACCATCCTCCTCAATACTCTGTATCGTCACCGCTCTTCTGGACAGCGAACTGAAGTGCCGTAAAGACAAGCATTATAACAAAGAGGATAATCGACATAGCACTCGAGCGCCCGAGCCTGCGGTTGACAACGCCAGTGTAGTAGATATTCATTGTTATTACATCTATAGGCTCTCTTGCTGTTCCTCCCTGTACAAACATGTATTGTGTACTGAAGGTCTTGAGGCATTGCAGCATTGCCATGATGGATACAAGCATGATTGTAGGCTTTAAAAGAGGAAGAGTTATGCGCCAGAAAGTATGCCACCTCGATGAGCCGTCGACTATGGCAGCCTCATAGAGTGTCGGAGGAATACTTGCTAATCCTGTGATAAATAGGATTGTGAAATATCCTATATACTTCCAGAAGTAGACAATGATAGTAGAAGTCCTGAGCATGTTGTCGCTCGTCAGCCACTGGTAGTCTTTGCCGGAGGTGTGCATAATCCAGTTGGACATCTGGTTAAAAAGTCCTGTGGGCTGGAAGAGAATCATCCAGATTGTGGCTGCAACTACTGATGAGAGTACAGCCGGTGTATAGTAGGCAAGCTCAATCATCTTTGAATGGCTGGGCTTACGTAATTGCATAATCAAAACGGCAAGGATGAGGGAAACAACGACCATCGGGATGAATGTGCCGACAGTGAAGATTCCTGTTGCCTTGAGGGAGTTGAGAAGAGAAAAGCCACCGTTTGACTGGGTAAACAGGTACTTGTAGTTCTCAAATCCCACATAGTCCCATGTGCGCTTGATGGCATCACGGTTGGTCAGGCTTGTTATAAAAGCACTTATAATCGGATAAAAGCTGAAAACAGCAAAGAATACTAGGCAGGGAACTGTGAAGAGAAAACCCCATCTCGCCTGCTTTCTTTCAATGCTATATCGTGTTGTTCTTTTCATTTATAAAATTCCATAAAGCGGGCCGGAAGCCGACCCGCATGTAATTTGTCAGATTTCTCAGTCTTGAAGTATTTCGAGAACTGTCTTCTGAAGTGCATCGTAAGCTGTAGCCGGATCTACGCCCTGGAGCATAACCTGCTTGATAGCACTGTTGATTGCACTCTGAATCTCAGCTGCGCCCTTTTCGTAGTAAACGATGTGGGAGCGTGCAAAGTCATTCTTGAAGACATCTGAATACGGCATTGATGCATATGTCTCGCCTTCCATGAGAGCCTTTGTAGGCTGGATGAGTCCCACCTGTGTCAGGTACTCTTCAGCATGTCCCTCTGTCAGGAGGAAGTACTTGATGAGTTCCCAAGCCATCTGCTGCTCGCATTCCGACTTGTCGGCATTAACCATGTAGAAGTGGCCGTAATAGCATCCTGCAACGTCCTTCACTGCATTCTCGAATGTAGGATACGGGACAACCATCCACTCACCGCTGTTGTAGAAGTCAGGGTTATCGGAAAGGATTCTAGCTTCCTGATAGAGACCTGTGTTAGCCATTGCAATATCACCATTGTCCTTGTTGAAGAGCTTTCTTGCTGCTGTCAGAGTCGGGTTACCCAAGTTCTCACCGCTTGGACCCCAGTTCTGCATGAAAGTAAGTGCCTTTACCCATGCTTCTTTGTTGACACAGCCATCTGTACCACTGAGAGAGCCACCGAGCTGCTCGACCATCGGAACGAAGTATGTGAGCTCATAGGAATATCTGAAGTCGAAGCCGCGGCGTGTTATGATATCACCATCTCTCAGGACAATCTTCGAGCTGATTTCAACCATATCTTCCCATGTCTTTGGATAATCTTTCTCAGGGTCCAAACCTGCATCTCTGAAGACCTTCTTATTAATGAAGATTGACCAGTTTGTGAGCTCGAGCGGGAGGCCGTAAATTTCGCCGTCATAGTATACAGCGTCAATCATGCCGTCTTCGTAGGAAGAAAGGAGGTCCTCTGCATCCTTGAAGCCGAGTGTTTCGTAGTCAGCTACTGCAACTCTTCCAGCCTCGATGTATTGATACTCGTTCTCAATCGGTAGGTTGAAGAATGA
>CAVFNE010000188.1:0-4535 GCA_963623755.1 Muribaculaceae bacterium
GAGATATGATCGCTATCCCGTCTGAGAGCTCAGAAGAGAAAGGTGTTGTATACCGCATCAAAGAAGAGATGGAGAAGCTCGGATACGATAAGGTTGAAATCGATAAGCTGGGTAACGTCATCGGCTGGATGGGGAATGGAGATAAAATCATCGCCATCGACAGTCATATCGACACTGTAGGTATCGGAAACATCAAGAACTGGACTGACGACCCATATAAGGGTTGGGAGAACGAGACTCAGATTTACGGTCGCGGTGGCTCGGACCAGGAAGGCGGCATGGCATCTGCAACATACGGCACAAAGATTATGAAGGAACTGGGGCTTATTCCAGAGGGATATAAAATCATGGTAGTCGGCTCTGTCCAGGAAGAAGACTGTGATGGTATGTGCTGGCAGAGTATCGTAAACGAATATTTCGACGGACCGGAAGATGCGGCAAAGAAGATTGCATTTGTTATCTCCACAGAGCCGACAGATGGTGGTATCTACCGCGGACACAGAGGTAGAATGGAAATCAGAGTCGACATGAGAGGTATCTCCTGCCATGGTTCAGCTCCTGAGAGAGGCGACAACGCTATTCATAAGATGGCTGAAGTCATTCTCAACGTCAGAGAGCTCAACGAAAACAAGAAGGATGACCCGAATATTGCAGGACTGGAGAAGATGCTGGATCCGAAGTGGAACCCCGAGCACTATGAAGATGCACGCTTCCTCGGCCGTGGTACATGTACAACAAGCCAGATTTTCTATACATCCCCCTCACGCTGTGCTGTAGCTGACAGCTGCTCGATTTCAATCGACAGAAGAATGACAGCAGGTGAGACATATAAGTCTTGTCTCAAGGAAATCGAAGATCTTCCAGCATGTAAGAAATATGCTAAGGACGTTAAGGTCTCCATGTATATGTACGATCGTCCGGCTTGGACAGGACACGTCTATGAGACAGAGTGTTTCTTCCCGACATGGATCAACAAGGAGAGTGCTCCACACGTCAAGGCACTTGTTGAGGCACATAAGGCTCTCTGGGGCGACGAGAGAATCTGGGCCGACGACAAGGCTAAGGCAACAAGGGAAGGCAGACCTCTTTGTGATAAGTGGACATTCTCCACTAATGGCGTATCTATCCAGGGAAGATATGGAATTCCCTGTGTAGGATTCGGTCCGGGTGCAGAAAGTCAGGCTCACGCTCCTAATGAAGTAACATGGAAGCATGACCTTGTTGTATGTGCTGCTCTCTATGCTGCAGTTCCTATGCTTTATAAGCCTGAGGAGGGTGACGGCAACGCTACATCATTCAGACAGGAACTTACAGGGAACAAGATTAAATAAAAAAGAGAAAAGAACTATACTCGGAGGGAGGGCTTATGCTTTCCCTCTTATTTCGTGAGGTGCTATGAATCCACTTGATCTATTTAAAATCCAGAAGGCATGGGGCGATTTTTCCTCCCGTCACACTCAATTTGCCGCTTTTATCAACTACGTATGTACACATCCAATCGAAGAGGGAGATATTATTTCTGTCGCTATAGATAAGGCAGAAAACAAAGGGAAGGTCTCGTCAAACCTTAAAGTATCCAATGAAGACCTTGAATTGATTAAGACTATCCAGAGCCTCGGAAAAAAGGGATAGGGTAGTTACAAGATTTACTCTTACCATTATAATGACGATATCGAAGGGGATTTATGAAGATAATTGTTACAGGCTCTGCAGGTTTTATCGGAGCAAATCTTGTAAAGAGACTAGTGGGGGACGAAGAGAACACAGTCATAGGGGTCGATAATCTCAACTCCTATTATGACGTTTCTCTCAAAAAATACAGACTCGGGGAAATAGAGAAATGCACAAAAGGTAATTATACCTTCCATAAGGCTGATATTGCCGACGCCTCTTTTGTGAAGGAACTTTTCGAAAACGAAAAACCCGATGTTGTCGTCAACCTTGCCGCACAGGCAGGGGTGAGGTATTCAATTGAAAACCCAGATGTCTATATAGAGAGCAATATCATAGGGTTTTATAATATCCTTGAAGCATCACGTCACGAGGGAGAAACTTTAAAACATCTTGTATATGCTTCCTCTTCTTCTGTCTACGGTCTCAACAGTAAGATTCCCTATTCCACTGATGACAAGACAGATACTCCAGTTTCGCTTTATGCTGCAACCAAGAAGAGCAACGAGCTTATGGCTCATGCCTACTCAAAGCTGTATAACATACCTTCCACAGGGCTGAGGTTCTTCACCGTCTACGGTGAAGCAGGACGGCCCGACATGGCATACTTCTCCTTTACAGACAAGCTCAGACAAGGAAAGGATATCAACATATTCAATTACGGTAACTGTAAACGTGACTTCACATATGTTGACGACATAGTAGAAGGCATTGTAAGGGTCATGAAGAAGCCTCCCGAGAAGATTACTGGTCCCGATGGCCTTCCTCTTCCTCCTTTCAAGGTTTACAACATTGGAAACAACCATCCCGAAGATTTGATGGAGTTCGTGAAAATCCTTAAAGAGGAGCTTATCTCGGCTGCTGTCCTCCCTGAAGACTACGATATAGAGAAGCATATACACTTTCTTCCGATGCAGCCGGGTGATGTAGCTGTTACATATGCCGATGTGACACCCTTCGAGAGGGATTTTGGCTTCAGGCCTGAGACGACGCTCAGTGAAGGCTTGAGACGATTTGCCTTGTGGTACAAGAACTTTTATATGGGGGATAAAAAATGAAAATAGCTGTTGCCGGTATTGGTTATGTCGGCCTCTCGATAGCCGTACTTCTGAGTCAGAAGAATGAGGTTGTTGCACTCGATATTGTAAAGGAGAAAGTTGATTTGATTAATAATCGCATTTCACCTATTCAGGATGAGTATATAGAAAAGTACATGAGGGAGAAAAATCTGAACCTCCGGGCAACTATGGATGCTTTTGACGCTTACACTGGGGCAGATTTTGTTGTTGTATCAGCACCTACGAATTATGATGAGAGGAAAAACTACTTCGATACATCTTCTGTCGAGAACGTCATCGAAACTGTGAGGAAAATAAATACAGAGGCTTATCTTGTAATCAAGAGCACAGTTCCCGTTGGCTACACCAAAAGCGTAAGAGAGAAGTACTGTGACAACAGAATCATCTTCTCCCCCGAGTTTTTAAGGGAAAGTAAAGCACTATATGATAATCTCTATCCCTCACGTATCATTGTGGGCTATGAGAAAGGAAATGAGGAGAACGAAGAGAAGGCTGAGCTCTTTTCATCTCTACTTGAAGACGGCGCCGAGAAAAAGGACATAACAAAACTTTTCATGGGCACAACGGAAGCTGAGGCCGTGAAGCTCTTTGCCAACACATATCTTGCGCTCAGGGTTGCATTCTTCAACGAGCTTGACACCTATGCCGAGACGAAGGGCATTTCGACAAAGGATATAATTGAAGGTGTATGTGCAGACCCGAGAATCGGGAACTTCTATAATAACCCGTCCTTCGGCTACGGTGGTTACTGCCTCCCGAAAGACACAAAACAGCTTTTGGCTAACTATCATGATGTACCGGAAAACCTAATCGGGGCCATTGTACAATCAAACCGCACGCGTAAAGACTTTGTTGCCGACAGAGTCCTTAAAATGGCAGGTTACTACGACTATTCTCTCGGATCTTTATATTCATCAGAAAAAGAGAAGGATATTACAATCGGTGTCTACCGCCTTACGATGAAGAGTAACAGTGATAACTTCCGTCAGAGCTCCATACAGGGGATAATGAAGAGAATCAAGGCTAAAGGCGCAAAGTGCATAATCTATGAACCGACACTCGAGGACGGCACAACGTTTTTCGGCTCTCTTGTCGTCAATGACCTCATTGCTTTCAAAGAGAAAAGCGATTGCATTATAGCAAACCGCTTCAGCGATGAGCTTGATGATGTAAAAGATAAGGTTTATACAAGAGACATATTCAGCCGTGATTAAAAAGGAATTCGACAAACTTATCCTCCATCTTCCAGATGATGAAAGGATGCTTCTTGCAAAAAAAGGTTTTTTTGTAGTCTCTTCTGACCGTAGTGGCGTTTACTGCCCTCAAGGTAATCTACTCTACAAGAAGAGCACAAAAAAGGATGGGAGAGTGCGTTACTGTTCGAAAGGGGCTTGCCCTAAGTGCACCTCAGTGTGCTTTACCCCCAGCGGAACAAAGACCTTTAAGGAAATCGATTTTTCGCCGTATACCTCAATAAAAGGCGATGAGGAGCTTCTTCTTTCATTTTTAAGGGAAAAAGGGCTACTTTAAAACTGCAGGTAGACAAATATCTGTATTACAGGAGCGTATCTTTTTGAATTTGATTTGAATACATAGTTATAGATAAGAGAGATAAAATCTTTATTGACTTTAAAAGGCACTATATCATGTTGACGGATGGAAGAGAGAAAAGGCTTATAACTCCATCCTGTAAGTAAGGGAAAAGATGAAAAATAAAAGGCTCAGAAATGCTCTCATTATAATTGGGGCTCTATTCCTCGTTCTTGTTGCGGTCTTTTTCATATA
>CAVFNE010000189.1:0-4467 GCA_963623755.1 Muribaculaceae bacterium
GGGTAACCCGCCTTCAGAATTCAAAGTTAATAGAAAAAGTTAAAGGGAACTACAGATTACTTTAACAAGACAGAGAAGAAATACGACAGAACACAGACTGTTGTATCACTCTTCAAGAAGAGTGTGGAGAAACACCCTAAAAAGACGGCTCTAATATTCAAAGACATCAGACTCAGCTACTCTCAGCTTGATAAGCTATCAGATAATATCGCATCATACCTCTCTTTGAATGGAATTGGAAAAGGTAATGTTGTGCCGATTCTTGCAAAGCGTTCGCATTGGATGGTAGTGGCTGCACTTGGTGTTCTTAAGAGTGGTGCTGCTTACCAGCCCCTCGACCCGAGCTACCCTGAGGAGAGACTATCCTTTATGGTGGAAGACTCGAAGGCTCGCTTTATGATAGCAGATAGAAATCTCATCTCACTCATTTTAGGTTACAGTGGGGAGGTTCTCTTTCTAGATGAGATAGAGAATCTACCTTCCTCTGTCGTTCCACCTCTTCCATCTTTCGATGATGATTTCATACTCCTCTACACATCCGGAACGACAGGAAAACCCAAGGGTGCGGTTTTGATGCACCGCAATATCCTGAACTACTCTTATGCATATATAAGGACGACGAAATTATCTTCTTCCAGCCGCGTAGCGTCATATGCTTCATTCGGCTTTGATGCCAACATGATGGATATTTACCCGACCTTTATGTGCGGGGCCACTCTTTACATAATACCGGATGAGATAAGGATGGACCTTCCTCTCATCAACGAGTATTTCTCGGTAAATGCAATAACTCATACGTTCATGACGACACAGGTCGGGCGTGAATACGCACTTATGATGAGTGCAAAGAGTTTGAAGTATCTTTCCGTCGGTGGCGAGAAGCTGACGCCTTTTAATCCGCCTGAAGGTCTTGAGTTCTACAACATTTACGGTCCTACGGAGTGTACAGTCGCTGTAACAAACTATCTTGTAAAGGATGACAAGAGGCTCCTTCCAATCGGAAAGCCGCTGGAGAACACAAAACTCTACGTTGTCGATGAAGAGATGCATCTCCTGCCTCCGGGAGGTGTGGGAGAGCTCTGTATTGCAGGACTGCAGGTTGCAAGAGGATACCTGGGACGGGAGGATCTCACACAAAAGATCTTTGTTCCCAATCCTTTCTCGAATGAAAGCGACTATTGTGTCCTCTACCGTACCGGCGATATAGTGAGGTGGCTACCTGACGGCAGTGTAGATTATGTGGGGAGAAGGGATGCTCAGGTAAAGGTGAGGGGATTCAGAATAGAGCTTACGGAAATTGAGAAGGTAATAAGAGAGTTTGAAGGCATAAAGAATGCCGTGGTATGTGCATTTGATTCCCCGTCGGGTGGAAAATATGTTGCCTCTTATATTGTAAGTGACTCAAAAGTCGACATTAATAAGCTCAACGCATTCATTAAAACGAAACTTCCACCGTATATGGTGCCGTCAGTGACAATGCAGATAGAGAAGATACCTCTTACGGTGAATCAGAAACTCGATAAACGTGCTCTTCCGAAAGTGGAGTTTACACAGAGTGAGTACTCTGCTCCAGAAACCAATGCTGAAGAAGAATTCTGTTCTATATTCTGTTCCGTTTTGGGATTGGATAAGGTGGGACGTGATGACGACTTCTTTGAGCTCGGAGGCTCTTCGATAAGTGCCATGAAGGTTGTTGTCGAGGCCGGCAAGAAGGGGTTGAAGATAGCATATAAGGATGTATTCGAGTATTCCACTGCGCGTCGTCTTGCTTCTATTTTTTCTCCGGACGAGGAGAAAGTAGAAGACGAGAAGGATAAGAAAAAAAACATCAATGCTATTGACGATGAAGGATACGATTACTCTTCAATCAATACACTTCTCGAAGGGAACACACTTGAGGCATTTAAAGACGGTGGAAGAAGGGAAATTGGAGATGTTCTTCTTCTTGGTGCTACAGGGTATCTTGGAATCCACCTCCTTGAAGAACTTTCACTGGACGAAAAACGTACTATATGGGTCGTCGTCAGAGAAAAGGACGGAGAAAAGGCTGATGAGAGGCTTATCAGACTCCTTAGATACTATCAAATGGATGGGCTTGTTCCTCTTATTGGAAAGAGGATAATAATCCTTGAAAAGGATGTGATGGACGAGCACTCTCTCGATGACTATAGAAAAAAAGGAATTACGGTATTCAACGCACTTGCCTCTGTAAAGCACTTCTCTCATGATGATGAGATAGAGAGGGTGAATGTAAAGTCTGTCGAGAATATCATCAAATGGGCGCTCGATAACGAGGCGCTTTTAGTGCATGTCTCGACAGAGAGTACGGCCGGTTTCTCTTCATCTTCAGATGAAAGATTCCACTTTACTGAGCATTTCCTCTATGGTGGGCAGATTGTCTCGAACAACCAATATGTGAAGTCAAAGTTCTTGGCCGAGAGGGCTATTTACAGTGCTTTTCTAGAGAAAGGCCTAAAGGCTAAGGTTATGAGGGTTGGAAATCTCTCCCCGCGCTTCAAGGACGGCATTTTCCAGATTAACTACTCTTCGAACGGCTTTATGAAAATGCTGAGAGCATATCTGGCTCTGGGATGTCTTCCCTACAGCAGAGCGGATGAGGAATTTGACCTCTCTCCGGTTGATTACACGGCACGCGCTATTGTTCTTCTTGCATCTACCGGCGATAAGTCAATCACATTCATGCCATCCAACCAACATTTATGTCACCTCGGGAATCTCCTTCTCGAAATGAAGGATGATATGGATTTTGTAGAAGATGAGGAATTTGAAAATAGACTGTCAAAAGCTCTTGAGGACCCTGTCTTATCCGATGTAGTAAGTTCACTTATGACCTATTCATCATCCGCAAGGGAAGATAATCTTGTTGAAAATGGAGTTGAGTCAATCGACAACACCCTGACCTTACAGATTTTATACCGCATGCTATTCCAGTGGCCGCTTGCCGACGGGAACTACGTCAAAGGCTTTACCGGAAAACTAAAGGATTCGGGGTTCTTCAATTGATAGATTAAAAACGTTTTCCCTGCATTCTCAGCCACACCATTAATGAGTCTTTGTTATATCGGCTTTAGTTCATAGTCCGCTGTTGATTAACCCCTCTAGATGAGGAGAGAACAAGCCGAAAGCATTTTCAGAGTGCGGTTCTAGAATGCAAAGTGAGATAGAGAGGTTATAGCTGGGATGAAAAAGAATGGTGTCAAAATGTCCGGATTCATGTCATCCCGTTTTATTTGCCTGATAGATTATCTTACAGTTTTCGGGAGCCGGAGTAATTCTCTCAGGCTGTATGACATAAGATGTGCTGTTGTCAAGCATTGTCCCAAAAATGAATAACTTTCTGTGACATAAGGAATAAAACACAGAATTTTCTTGACAAATTGTTTTTCCTGAATGTAGTATTTGCTGCATTCGGAATTCTCCAGTGGTGGTCGATTGCAGATTAATCCCACCAGGAGGGAAGAAGGAAAAGGAGTTAACAATGAACTATGTTATCGGCGACATTCACGGCAAGTATGAAAAGATGACCCGCTCTCTCAGTGCGGCGGGATTTGATGGAGAGAAAGACTATCTCTTTTCTGTTGGGGACTTCTCCGACAGGGGACCTGATTCGAGGAAGGTGATAGAATATCTTATGAGTCTGAAAGACCACTTTAGGGCGGTTTTCGGCAATCACGACATCTGGCTCTATCAGTTTCTGAAGGCCGGTTTCTTCTATACGACAGAAGAGGAGTGGGAGAAGGAGAAGGAAAACGATTCCCTTTCCTGTCATTATGCAGATGATGATATTTTCGTAGTATGGGAAAAGGCGAAGATGGATAAATCTGTTTTCAGGTGCTGGCTCAACAATGGCGGAGAGGAAACCATCAAGAGTTTCAAGTCTTTGACTTCCGACGAAAGGGGAAAGATTCTCTCCTGGTATGAAGGAATGCCGTACCGTATCGAGAGAGACAGGTTCCTGATACAGCATACCTTCTGTTCACCAAGAAAGAACTTCTTTCCAGAGGGAGATTATTCTGTAGGTATGGGAGCCCTCATTGAAAGCGGAAGGATCAGGAAAGACTATGATGAGTCCTTCTGGGACAGGGAGATGATATATTACTCCAAAGAGATAAGAGGAGAGATGGCTTATGAGATGAAAGAGGAGATATCCTCAAACATAACTGAAAAGACTCTTATTATCGGGCACACCCCTGTAATTGGATATAACCTTCCAGTAGAACCTGTCTATGACAGAGATCTGAACTTCATCCTGATTGATACGGGGTCGTTCGTTGACGACGGCAGAAGATACGGCTTGAAGGAAGCCGGCGCTGTTACTGTCCTTAATCTCGATACTCTGGAATGGTTTACGTCTGACGGTAAAAAAGGAACCATACTTCTCCCAGGGAAATAATCTGTAGATTTGGTCGATAAATTCAGCACACAAAAGTAGTAGGCGGAGGTTCA
>CAVFNE010000190.1:0-4436 GCA_963623755.1 Muribaculaceae bacterium
TGTAACGCGGAAAACTCTTCTCCAGAAATGCCTCGACAAAGAATCCTGTGAATGTCGGAATAAGCGTGGTGTTCTGCCTCACAACATAGCCTCGGTCTATCAATGTAGATATTATAGTTGCGTATGTAGACGGCCTCCCGATTTCCTCGCTCTCGAGTTTCTGTACAAGAGAAGCTTCAGTGTAGCGGTGCGGCGGTTGAGTAGTGTTGCCCTTAGCCAATGCATTAACAAGCTTTATCTTATCGCCTTCGTTAAGATGAGGAAGTGTTTCCTCCTTTTCTTCGACTGTGTCTGATGAAGCCATATAAACCCGTCTGTAGCCGTCAAAGATTATCTCCGACCCGCTTGCCGAGAAACCGTATTCGCCACAGAAAAGCTTGACAGATGTTACAGCTTTTACAGTTTCCTTCATCTGGGAAGCAAGAGTCCTCTTCCATATGAGGGTATAGAGTTTGAGCTCATCCCCTTTAAGACCAGTCTCATCGGGAGTGCGGAATCTATCGCCGGCAGGTCTTATTGCCTCATGTGCTTCCTGTGCCCCGAGTGTTTTGGCCTTGTATTGTCTGACCTCCAGAAGAGCATCGCCGTAAATCTGTTTTATATATTCTGCAGCTGCATGCATGCATTCCCCGCTGAGTGTGGGGCTGTCTGTACGCATATATGTAATGTAGCCGTTTTCATATAAGCGCTGTGCAATGGCCATTATTTCCTTGGCGCTCTTATTCAGCTTACGTGTGCCGTCCATCTGAAGAGTTGAAGTTGTAAACGGCATCGGTGGCTTTTCTGTCTTCTTTGTCTGCACGACTGTCTTTACTACTGCTTCATTTCCTTCAATTTCTTCTGCAATTTTTCTGCCCTCTTCGAGGCTCAGGACCTTCGCTCCGTTCTTGGGCTCTCCAGTTTCCGCTTTAAAGCTCTTGGCAGAGGCAACAGCTTCATCTGCTATTGTAACAAGAGTTGCAGTGAATGAAGGAGAAGTCTCCGAGTGTGCACTAACAGATGCATAATCGGAATATTTGAAACGGCGGCGCTGATTTTCCTTCTCCACAATAAGCTTCAATGCCGGAGACTGCACACGCCCCGCAGAGTACTTTCCTCCCAGTTTACGTGATAAAATCGGGGAAATACCGTATCCCTGAAGGCGGTCGACAACACGGCGTGCTTCCTGGGCATAGACGAGATTCATATCTATTTCACGGCAGGATGAGAATGCTTCAGTTATGGCCTTCTTTGTTATTTCATGGAATACCATTCTGTAGACGGGGACAGTGGGTTTAAGAGTGTTATATAAATGCCATGCAATGCTCTCCCCCTCACGGTCCTCATCACTTGCAAGCACAAGCTGCTCGGCTTTCCTGAGTTCGCTTTTGAGCTCTCCGATGAGCTTCTCCTTGCCCTCGACTACCCTGTAGTCAAGCTTGAAACCGTTATCTACATCGATGCCGTATACTCCCTTGTCCTTCGCATCTGGACTGGGATTGAGATCAACGATATGCCCCAGTGAGGCCATCACAGTGCAACTTTCAGGCAGATATTTCTTTATTGTCTTTGCCTTTGTAGGTGACTCTACGATAATGAGCGTCTTCTTATTGGGGTCTGCAATCAAAATGCACCCTCCTTACTAATCTATACATGTAAGTATGAACTTACCGTCGCTTCCCTTCTCCGGATTCTGGAAGAACTTTCCCTTTGCTATATCCTGGTCGGCGTCCATTGAGAAAGTTAATTGCTTGTTACCGTTTTCGTCAAGAGAGAATTCATACTCGACCATAACTGTAATTTCAATGTTGAATGCAGATGCAATTACAGTTGTATAGATGTAGTCCTCACTGGCTTTAATCTCCCCCATCTTCCATTTTCCGGGCGGAACAATTGTTGTGTTCATCCTCTTATTATTCTTTTTGAAGGCTTCCGCCTCGCTTGAGTTCTCGTCATAGTCATGCCACGCCGAATACGTAGGAGAAGAAGGCTCTACAAGAGGAAACACCCTGTACTCGCCATCATCAAGGATAAGATACATATTATATATGTAATCTTCATCAACACTCTCAACACGAAGTGTAAGGTCCTTCACCTTTCCCCAGTTCGATTTGCTTGTGTTGTTAATCCATTGGTATGTTCCGTCCCAAGAAGCAGAGAGTGAGGATGCTGTAAGGGCAAATAATATAAGTAATAATAATATTTTTTTCATCATATCCCCCGAGTGTGGCCTTATTCTATTACCACTATAAGAAAAATAAGTCTAGTGGAGGCAACGATTGTTTTTATCATGTAGTTTGAAAATAGAACTTCACCAAAGAAGGATAGTGACTTAAAATTCAGATATGAAAAAATCGGTTTTTCTCATATCTATAATTGTTCTTCTTCTCTCATCATGTGTCGTTACAGAGGATATAACAGCCACTAGTGGCTACTCGGGGATATCGACAACAGATATAACTGTCGACCCGTTCTTTCTATCGGTTCTCGAGGATTTATCATCTCTTTCCGAAAGCGGAAGCGGAAGCGAGATAATGGACACGGCAATATCAGGTTTTGCCTCGGCTGTCAATGACTCATCAAGCTCGGGTAATGTCACCGTCACATCGGATGGAGACGGGAAAAGATATATCCTCACATTCGACTACGTATCGCTGGCAAAACTCATGAAGGACTTGAATAATGGAGAGAATAATTCAATATTGAAAATCTCATCATCGTCTTTCTCGTTCAATCTGAGTATGGAGAACTACAGCGAAATTAAAGAGGTGATACCATTCCTCAATGACACCAACTTCGAGGTATACGGCCCAGAATACTCCAACGGCATGAGTGAGGATGAGTACATCGAAATGATTACATTCCTCCTCGGGGAGGAGAGCCGCGAAGCCCTAGAGAAGAGTACAGTCACAATCAAAATAACAACTCCCGGCACTATTACAAAGGTTGATGGAGCTGAAAAGAGTGGGGGGAAAAGCGCTTCTTACACCTTCCGGGTAATTGATTTCCTTCTTTTAAACAATCCTCTCTCATTCTCTGTAAGCTGGAAATAGGGCTGAAAAAAGCCCCCCAGATAAAGGGGAGCTCCAGAAGAGCTTTCACATTTTCCGTTTTTGAGGGTAGCCGCCGGAAAATGCCAAGGAAAGAGGGCAATTCGGAATGTGGCCGTTTCTTTCCACCTATCACCCGAAATGTGGCCGGATGCGAAAACTCGTCTATCAGACTTAGGCTTACTTTGAGTAGAACTCTACGACAAGCTGGTCATTGACTTCGATTGGGATTTCCTTTCTCTCAGGAAGACGTGACAGCTTTCCTGTCCAGTTATCCTGATCAATGGTGAAGTATTCACCCTTGAAGGACTTCGGCCCTTTGAAGCAAGCTTCGAACTGTGCGTTCTTTCTTGACTTCTCCTTAAGTGATACTACATCCCCGACCTGAAGCTGGTAAGAAGGAATATCGACCTTCTTTCCGTTTACGAGAATGTGGCCGTGGCTGACAAGCTGGCGGGCAAGTCTGATTGAGTTAGCAAAACCGATTCTGTATACGGCATTGTCAAGTCTTCTCTCAAGAGAGATGACGAGAGCATCACCAGTCATCATTGAAGAAGTAAGAGCCTTCTCATAATAACGGTGGAGTTGCTTCTCCAAAATGCCGTAATAAGCCTTGAGCTTCTGCTTCTCACACAGCTGCTTGCTGTAGTCAGTAGGCTTTTTTCTCTTTGCGAAAGCCGGACTTCCAGCTCTCTTCATTGCCTTAGGGTGTCCACATACATTAACCCCAAGTCTTCTGCACTGCTTAAATCTAGGAGTAAAATTTCTTCCCATGATTAAGACCCTCCAGTTAGAATTTTCTTTTATGTCGAAACTCGACTCATCTAATCTACTTCAAATCCAACTTATAAGTCAATTTATAAGGTCGCAGAAACAGCTGATGCATAGAGAATTTCCGACCTATAAACTCTGAAAAGCTTCTTAAATACTCTATCCCGCTCAGTGCTATGCCGTATTTTAATCATTACCCTCACGGTGGGATAACCCCATCATGATATCTTTGACAATGAATGAGGATCAGTCTTTTGATAATCCATGAAAAAACCGAAGAGTTAAGAAATATTTCCATTACTGAATTCTTAACTAAAGTAGTTATAATCAACGCACGAGACGGAAAAGTTGGCTTGGCATAGTCTAAAGAGGACTCTCGACTCAGATTGCGTGGACTCTCTATTTATGTATAACACAATCGCCGTGATGTATCGGCTGTTAAGAGCGCTTGTCTCATCATCGGCAGTAGTTGCGACATTGACAACACTTATAATGGGTTCTCTTTCCGACAAAACGGGAAAGAGAAAAATCTTCATTACCCTCGGCTATATCATATGGACCTTCTCGGAGCTGCATTTTCGGGGTCAAAATCTTCTGAGGTGGTTTTCGCCTTTGGCGCGCGGAGGCACATAAGCC
>CAVFNE010000191.1:0-4374 GCA_963623755.1 Muribaculaceae bacterium
ACATATACAGCAGGAGATTATTCTCAATTCACTGTTAGAGCTGTAAATTCAGCAACATCATCATTGAGTTTGCAGGGCAAGGAATTTAAAGATATAACTGCAAGCTATGATACAAAATATTCAAAATTTACAGATGCAAAAGTCAACGATACAGATATCGACCTGATATATCTAAAAAGAATGCAACTTTATTAATTTGAGCTTATGAAAGAGGAAGGGTAATTGGTACTTCCTCTTTCGGATGTTTTTTGTGTATCGGTGTTATCTGCTGTGGCAGCTAACAAAGATATATACATTTTTATTTTTATTTCCCGCATCCTACGGTATTCCCGAGGATGCACTTCTTTAGTAATGAAAGGGTGCTCTTTTACACAACACCCCGCGTTTTATCTTCTCCTGATTTTTATCTTAACCTTGTTCTTGATTAAGAAGCAGTGATGGATATTCTCGTCACGCTTGAAGTCATCTCCGATAGACTCCTTTGTTATGTCCTGGACGACAAAGTCTGATAGAATCTCGTCATCGAGTCTGAATTTCCTGAGGTTGTTGGAGAATATGAGAGTGCCACCTGGCGCAAGATGCATTGCTGCAGCTCTTATAAGCTTGGCGTGGTCGCGCTGTACATCAAAGGTATCTCTTCTACTTTTGCTGTTCGAGAATGTCGGTGGGTCGCAGAAGATAAGGTCGTAACGATCATATGTATTCCATAAGTAATCCATTACGTCTTCCTGATAGAGGTAGTTGCCTATCGTTGTCGAAAAGCCGTTGAGAGCAAGGTTCTCTTCAAGCCATTTCAGGTATGTGGCAGATGTGTCGACGCTGACAGTGCTGAGTGCTCCTCCCTTTATTGCATTGAGGGTAGCAGTTCCTGTGTAGCAGAAGAGATTCAAAAATCTTTTGTTAGAGCTCATATCCTGTATAAGCTTTCTCACCGGCCTGTGATCTAAAAAGATTCCTGTGTCGAGGTAGTCGGTGAAATTGAGTAGGAACTTGACGCCGTTTTCTCGTGCGAGCATCATGCGATTGTTGCTTGCAAGCTTTTTGTACTGATCTGTTCCCTTCTGACGGCTACGCTCTTTGACGTAGATATTTTCCACATCAATTCCTGTAGCCCTTTCGGTAGCAAGAATAAGTTCATCAAGTCGTCTTTTTGCGTCTTCCTCGGGAATTTCCTTGGGAGCTTTGTATTCACTTACAACAATCCACTTACCCATGTAGAAGTCGATTGAAGCTGCGTACTCAGGCATATCTGCGTCGTATACACGGTAGCATTCAACACCTTCCTTCTCCATAAGAGGTTTTATTTCCTTTATGTTCTTTAAGAGTCTGTTGTAGACGAATGTAGCGCCTTCACTGAGGGGAGCTTCCAAGCGTTGTTTTCTTTTCTCCTGTGACTTTCTTATAAGCTCGGCTCTCTCTTCGTCTGTGAAGACAGTGTAGTGTGCAGCCTGACACTCGATGCCTCCGTTGAAGAGTTTGTTTGTTCTCTCGGGCTTCATGTCGATGTTGCTCAAGAGGTCGCTGTTACCCGTGAGAATTGTCGCTTTCCAGCCTTTAAATGTAGTCTGGAGTGTTTCGCCGATTCTCCTGTAGAGTCCTTCGATATCCTCCACAGCCATTCTTTCGCCGTAGGGGGGATCTGTTACTATACAGCCCTTATCGCATGGAGATTGACTTATCTTTGTAAAGTCCTGGACGGAGAAGGTTATATAGTCATAAACACCGGCTTTAAGGGCCGCTGCTTTCGAAATCTCGACAGCCGTGCGCGATATGTCGCTGGCATAGATTTTTATATCCCTTTCTTTAATCGCCTTTGCTCTCTTCTCTTCTGCCTCATCGACTATCTTCTCAAAGAGGTCACTGTCGAAGGAGGGAAGTTTTTCAAACTGGTACGGTGTCTTTCTCAGGAGTCCCGGGGCGGTATCTGTTGCCATCAACGCTGCTTCCACTGCAATTGTTCCCGAGCCGCAGAACGGATCGTAGAATGGAAGTGGATCCCTGTTGTCTACGCTTTTCTTCCATTCGCTACGAGAGATAAGTGCTGATGCAAGGTGCTCTTTCAAAAGTGCCTCAGTCTGCTCGCCGCGATAGCCGCGCATCGAGAGATTCTCACCCGAGAAATCTATATACCATTTGACTGTATAGCCCTCGATGTGGACATGGACAGTCAAATCAGGATTGAGTATCTCAATATTTGGTCTTTCTCTCTCGAACTTCTCTCTTATTCTTTCAACTATTCCGTCTTTCACCTTTAAAGCGGCATAGTGGCTGTTCTTTATATAAAGACAATCCTGGGTGGTACATGTTACCTTGAGTGTCTTCTCCGGTGTTATGTACTCTTCCCATGGAAGCGATTGTGTTGCTTCTTCCAGTTCATCATCAGTTCTGACATCGTCGTCTACATAGAGGCCCCATAAGAGCCTGGATGAAATACGGGTGTTGAAGACAAAACGGTAGCCGAACTCAAGAGAACCCTCCATCTCGACGCCGCTTGGTGTTACCTTGACGCGCTCGACGCCGCAATCTTTGGCTTCCTGGGCGATTAAATCCCCCTGATTTGCTGCACTTGTTGCAAAAAATATCATTACTTTCCCTCCGCAAAGAGCTGGGACAATTGCTCTTTTGAGAATTTATATTCAGTGCCGCAATTATAGCACTGTAAGACTAGTGGAAACTCTCCTTTGAGTATCTCCTTCTTCTCCTTTTCGGGGAGAGACTTCAGGTACGAGCGGAAGTTCTTCTCGCTACACGGGCACGAAAAGCCGATTGGAGTGTGGCCCAGGTATGAAGTGGAGAATGAGGAGAATGTACCCTCGACCCAGTCTCTGACGCTCATCCCCTTACCGATTAATGCACCCATGTTGTTGAGTGTCGGGGCGAGTTCTTCTAATTTTCTTAGAAGGCTCTCATCGCACTCCGGGAGTGCCTGAAGCATTACGCCACCTGCTCCCCATACTCTTCCCTTTTTATCGAAATCGATGGAGAGGACGAAGATTGACGGCGTTTGCTCACTTTTTGTGTAGTAGAGTGATAAATCCTGAGCCAGGTGTCCGTACTCCATCATAATCTGCCCGGAGAATGGAGTCTTCGAGCCCTCGAGGATTTTTGTGATAGTCAGAAATCCCGGCCCAAAGAGGGGGGATGTGTCGAGGGATGTGAGAGGCTTATCGAGTGGGATGGGATTATTTAATAGGTATCCTCTGACAGCTCCGCATGCCCATGCCTCAATAGACATTCCTTTTACTGGGCCGCCGCACTCAATGGAGAGTTGTATTCTATCGTTTCCCTTGACTTCACTCGAGAGCAGTGCTCCTGCAATATAACCCTGGGCGAGGATGTATGTTTCAACAAGCCCTGTTTTATGATTCGCCCTCATTTCATTGATAAGACGTGTTGCACTGACAGCACTGAGCCTGAGGCTGTCGCCTAGAAGGAAAACCTCCCTCCTGTCGGCGGCAAGTTCATTTATATGATTGAGTAATTCTTCATCTTCGATTTCGGCTTTAAGCATGGCATCAGTTTAGAGGAAGAGAAGACTATAGTTAAGTTGTTTTCGAATTATTTTCTCCTCATCTGCCGTCTTAATGTTATTTTATTTAACTTTTTTACCGGAAATTAGACAAAACGCCGTAAGATTATTGGACATATCCTATTTTAATGATGTAAACTTCCTGCAACTGTTGTTGACGCAACGAGTCAACATAAAAAGGAAATGTTTTTTATAACATAACCGAGAAGTGTAACGTATATACTTGGTGAATAGGAGAAACGCAATGAGGAAATTGGCAACATTGTTTGAATATCAGAAGTTTAATCCAAACACCGGTCTTGAGGAAAAAATTGCCGATGTGCATTCCCGTTATACTTCTAATGGAGTAGAATTAGCTGACGAGGAAATGGATGTTTCGGCGGCGGGCGAATGCATAATTAATAAGGGCTGGTGGAAAAAGGCAGATGACAAAAAATAAGGATTTCGAGAATCTGTACAAACTTTATCACGATAAGGTTTTCGGTTATCTTTCAGCGCGCTTGAATAACCGTGCGGATGCCGAGGATATCACGAGTGATGTGTTTCTGAAACTTTATTCAAAGTCTGATGATTTTGATTTGGAAAGAAAAGGGGCCGCGTCCTACATCTTCAAGGTTACGCAGAGCACTCTTTATGACTTTTATAGAAAGAATAAGGTCAGCTTCGTGCCTCTCGATGAGTTCAGGCTTGGAGATAGGGAGAGCTACAGCGATGAGGACCTTGACGACACACTTGAGCTTTTGGATAAGGCAATCTCAACACTTTCGGGGCGAGAAAGAGATATCATAATCCTGAATCTCCAGAATTATTACACGAAAACTAACTTTTATGTGCCTTCTTTTCTC
>CAVFNE010000192.1:0-4363 GCA_963623755.1 Muribaculaceae bacterium
TAAAGCCCTTGATGACATGAGTGACGATTACGTAATAAAGCCGTTTCTTATGGCCAACAGGGCAGAGGTGGAGATTATGTGTATAACAGAATACAATGAAGCTGAAACAATGGAACTCTTTAGAGAAGAAGCAAGAGAAGAAGCAAGAGAAGCGAGAGAAGAAGGAAGAGAAGAGGGACAAATTCTTCAACTTATATCTCTGACTCAAAAAGGGTTACTTTCTGAGGATGTTGCTGCAAAAGAAGCAAATATGAGCATTGATGAATTCAGAAAGTATGAAGCTCGCTACTGCTCTTGATTATCTTGTTATCTATTCGGCGGATTGGAATTGATAACAAAATACAATATTGTAGGGACGTAAGCCTGCGAAAACAGAGAAGAATAGGAGATGAAAGAAGCCCTATTTTTCTTTTATTGATGCACTTATTCAGGAGCATTCTCCTCTTGTAACAAAGAAAGTTTATCTCTCTCATCAACATTTATTACGAGGTGTTATCCAAAGATAACAACAAGGTGAGCATATTGAGAACAGCGTTGATTCAAAACTGAGCTCACATATTTGTTTTGAACTAATATCATTATGTTATAATCTCCCTATGAGTAATCCAAACGAGCCATTTGTTTTTCATGATGAATTACATATCGAAAGCGCCCTCGACAGGGAGGATGAAGCAACCCTTTCGGCATTGCTCAATGAAACACAAAATGACATTCTCTCTTTGAAAGAAGAAATACTCACTCTTTCAAAACAACTGGAGGAGAAAGAGAAAAAACAAGACTCTATCAAGGAACAGCTGGAGAAATACAACTCTCCGAAGTTGGAAATACAGCTGAAGAGTCCGCTCATATCGGAAGCAAACACTTCGAGAGAACAAATAGAATTCATGTTCAATCTTTTCCATGGTAGAAGAGATGCATTCGCTGTACGAAAACTCAATAAAGACAAAACAGGCATAGCTTACTATACGGCATGCAACAACTTCTATAAGCCTGGATGCTTACACAAGAGCGATACGAAAGATAAAAAGATAGGCTGTAAAGACTGCACCATCAGAGACCTGACAGAGCTGACACTCGAGATCTACAGCGAAAGCAATATCCACAATACGAATAAAAAAGGAATCGGAGCTGTCGGAATTTATGCAGTTCTTCCCGGCAATATGTGCCGCTTTCTTGCAATAGACTTGGACGAGAATACATGGAAGCATGATGCACTTGAAATAGCGGATGTGGCGAGGAGAGACGGCTTCCAGATGGCTATAGAGCGCTCTTTCAGTGGTAACGGCGCTCACTTGTGGCTCTTCTTTTCTGAAGAAATTCCTGCGAATAAGGCAAGAGAGATGGCCTTTTCCTTTATCGACAAAGCATGCGAGCGGTCAAAAGTTGTCAGCCTTAAATCATACGATAAAATTTTCCCGACACAGGACTCAGTCGCTAATAACGGCTTCGGAAATCTCATCCTCATGCCAATAGTATGTTCCGCCGCAATCCGAAAGGAAAATCCGGGAACAGTATTCGTGAATAATGATTTTGTAAAATATCCGAAGCAAATTCCTTTCTTGTCATCAATTCCACAATACACAAGAAGGGATGTTGAACTTTATCTCACCTCGTCCAAATCCTCATTTTCATCCTCTATTGAACTCTCCCCTTTTTCCGATAATGACGGGGACATCTTATGGCGTAACAGGCTACCCGTAATATCTCAAAAAGATTCTATTGTGGATGTACTTCCAATTTTCCTCTCTGCAGGTTTAAGCATTCCAAAAGCAGCGCTCGGTGCAAAGCTGGAAAATGCCCTGAAGAGACTTGCATGTTTTCTCAACCCAGAATACTTCATGGCCGGAAAGAGAAATAACGGCTACGTCCCTGACGGAATAAGCTTGTATGTTGAAACATTCATAGAGTCAAGCGAGGTTTTACAGTTGCCACGGGGCCTCAGGAAAGGACTGGAGAAGTATCTTTCCTCCTCCGGCATACACTATGAGCTATATGATAAACGTTCTTCTGAAACACAACTTGATGCCGTCTTCAACGGAACTCTCAGAGATGAGCAGAAAGGTGCATTCGACGCCCTCGTACACAATGATATGGGAATACTTCAGGCCGCAACATCATTCGGAAAGACTGTAATCGCAGCAAAACTTATTGCCGAAAGGAAGGAAAAGACGCTCATCCTTGTCCAGAGTAAAACCCTCCTGGAACAGTGGAAGGAAGGACTTAACAGCTTTCTCAGCGTCAATAATCCTCCTATAGAAAGAGAAGGTAAGCGTATCAACGAAAGCGGAATAGGAATATTTAGTAGTTCTTCAGACTCTCTCACCTCCTATGTCGATATAGCCATGATACAGACAATATCAAAGAGAATGCCGGACTTCATCAGATGCTACGGCCTTGTCATCGTCGACGAGTGTCATCATCTCGCAGCAGACTCTTTCATCAAGGTAATGCACGCAGTCCGTCCACGCTATCTTTACGGCCTCTCCGCCACTGTCGAGAGAAAAGATAAACTTGAAAAAATGATTTACGCCCAATGTGGCCCTGTTATCTACAAGTACGGAGCTGACAAGCTTCAATATAAACGTGGATTAGTCCAATATTTTGTCCCCCGCTTCACCCAAAGCGTATCAAGCCAGAGTTTCTCTTTCGTATTCAATAACACACTCTCTCAGAAGGATATTGCATTCGACACAGAACGCAACAAGCTCATAAGCGGAGATATCGAAAAGCTCTACGCACGAAAAAGAAGAATATTGGTGCTGACACGCCTCGTAGATCACATAGAAGAGATAAAGAAAGAACTGAAATCAAAGGGCATTCCATCAATATCTGTCCACGGCTCCATGGCTACAGCCGAGAAAAAAGATGCCCTCAACAAAATAAAAGATAAAGATAATAGAGATGTCATTATCTCGACAGGCTCATTTCTTGGAGAAGGAGTCGATATTCCCTACCTCGATACTCTCATAGTTGCAGCACCTGTCAGCTGGAAAGGTATTGTCAGCCAATACGTCGGACGTATTTCACGTGAATATGATGGAAAAAGCGATGTTTTGCTCTATGACTATGTAGATATCTTCATCCAGCCTTTTGTAGCAATGTATAACAAACGTCTCAAAACCTATAAAGAGCTCGGCTATATCATCAAAGAGGAAGGAGAAGATGTACCTATCCAACACACTATTCAGTCCTTGTACTCACAAGACGATATATTCCCCATACTGAAAGCTCTTATAAGAGAGAGCAGAGAAGAGATAGTCATCAGTTCTCCTTACCTGAAAGCAGGGTTCGGGGCTATGAGCATCATTAAAGAACTCGTTGAGGCAGTAAAGCACAATATTACAGTAGAGATACGAACAAAATCTTCAAATACATCTGATGAGTTTGATAATCTCATTAATGCCGGCATAAAGCTCACATCGTCCTCATCATGCTATCTGAAATTTGCTTCGTTCGACAGAAAGAAACTCCTCTTCGGTGACCTTGATATACTCGGTTCATATATCAATATCAATAAAAATACAGAAGAGAAAGAAAACAAGTCGGAGAATCCCCATGTCATGCTTTATATCACAAATCACGAGGTAGCATCCTCCCTGGTTGAACCGACACTTTTCTCTTAATCATCTATGGTGTTTTCCATCTTCTGTTTCATGTCAGGTAAGTAATCTCTGTTCTAGATGCAAAACTGGGACTCTGTGTATGATAACAATAGACAAATCTTCTTTCATAGGATGTTCCAATTTTCCAAGGTGTAATTTCACTATGAAAGAAACCAATGCTCTCATTGAGCCTAGAAAGTGCCATGCATGTGGTGGATATTTAACAAAAAGAACAGGAAAATAAAAGCTCACATCGGCCTCATCACACTTTCTGGAATTTGCTTCGTTCGACAGGGGTTACTCCTCTTCGGAGACCTCGGTATACTCGGGTCATGCATCAATATCAATAAGAATAAAGAAAAGAAAGATATAACCGAGCGCGAAGGAAAGAGATGGCCGATTAAAGCCGAGCCTCTATCACAAAAATCACGTTGTCCCGAAAATATACAGAAAATTTTCTAAAACCCTTTGAATTACGCTGTTAATGACCAACAAATTGAGAAAAAGCCTTGCTCTTACTTCCTTTTCCTTCGATATTACCTCTATAGAAACACAACAACGCTTGCTAAAGTTTTTAAAAATACTCGAGCTTGTGGCTGAAATCAGGAGGGGAAAAATGGAAGAATCGGGAACAAAAATGGCAGTAGACAAAGCACTTGATGCTATGCCGGAAGATTTTACAATCAAAAAGTATCTTGTAGACAACTGTTAACTTCCTGAGAAAGTTCCACTAAAGAGCAAAATGAGGGGTCATTAACAGC
>CAVFNE010000193.1:0-4354 GCA_963623755.1 Muribaculaceae bacterium
TAGCTGAGAATGGCCTGGACGTCATGCCTCATACCCCCCAGGGCTGAACTGTTACTTCTGAACTTCCTCATCGTATTTCTTGTCATCTTTGCTTCTGGATTTGGAGTCGATGTACATGTCATTCTGTATCTTCCTATAATCATGATTATTCAATATTTCTTTGTGCTGGGAATTGTATTCTTCCTTTCTGCCGTTACTGTTTATTTCCGGGATATGGAGCAGATTATCGGGCTAGTCTTGATGGCGTGGATTTATGCAACACCGATTATGTACAACATGGACTATGTGCCTCAAAAATACCTCCTGTATATCAAGATGAATCCGATGACAGCAATTATCGAGATCTATCATCAAGTGCTGTACTATCATATAACTCCTACCATGGATTATTGGATTACTGCAGCTTCAGCTACCCTTATATCACTTATTGTCGGAATTATCACATTTGAGAAACTTTCCCGGAGTTTTGCGGAGGAGATGTAGTGGACCTTGTGAAAGATAAAAATCATGGATTGGGGAAAACAGAAAAGATAGATGGAAATGTCGTAATTGACACTAAGGATGTAAAGAAGAAGTTCCGCTCTTATTATGATAAGGCCTTCTCCTTCAAAGAGCTCTTTCTCAAACCTTCGAGAAGAAAGCACGAAGACATTATGGTTTTGAAAGGAATCTCATTCCAGGTAAAACAGGGCGAGGCAGTCGGCATTATCGGCGAAAACGGATGCGGTAAGAGCACGACGCTGAAACTGCTTACGAGAATTCTCTTTCCTGATGAAGGGCAGATCAACACAAAGGGACGCGTATCTGCATTGATAGAACTGGGGGCAGGCTTTCATCCCGATATGACAGGACGAGAGAACATTTATATAAATGCATCCATCTTCGGCCTTTCACGTAAAGAAGTGGATTTGAGACTTGATGATATCATCCGGTTTTCAGAATTGAAAGAATACATCGACTGTCCTGTACGTACATATTCCTCCGGAATGTACATGCGGCTTGCCTTTGCTGTTGCAATCAATGTGGATGCAGATATTCTGCTGATTGATGAAATTCTCGCTGTCGGTGATTCTGTATTCCAGAAAAAGTGCTTTGAAAAATTGAATGAAATCAAGGCTAATGGGACAACAATTGTCATTGTATCGCACTCCATGGATCAGCTCTTGAAAATCTGTGACCGTCTTATCTGGCTCGATAACGGAATAATTCAGGATGACGGAAGGCCGAAGGTTGTCGCTGAGGAGTATCTTTCGGCAATAGAAGAGCGTCGTCTGGGGAATATGGAAAACGAGATAGATCAGAAGCTCTTCAATCTGCGAGAGGAAGTGAAAAGCAATGCCACAGAAGAGAGAAAAACAGAGATGGATAAGAGACGGGAGAGAGAACTATGGAGACTGGAGCGTAATGCAACCCTTAAATCTTTATCCCGATATTGTCATCCCGGAGCACACAGAGAGGGCAACGGCAGCATTATATATACAAATGTAAGACTTTTTAATGAAAAAGGAGAAGAAACTTCTTCTATAAAAACAGGTGAAAAGTGTAAGCTTGTCCTCAAATATAAGGTGGTGAAAAAATCTGGTAATCCTGTCTTCGTAATGGGAATTACCCATGAGAATGGAACATACTGCTACGGGACATGGATAGATACAAACCAGAGTGGACAAACGGCAGAGGGGGATGCCGGGACTGTGGTCTTTGCCTTTCAGAACGAGCTTCTGGAAGGGAAATATTATCTGGATTTGTGGATTCAATCCAGAGATTCGATAGAGTTTGATGCCGTATACAGTTTGATACTTTTTGATGTGGTTACTCCGGCGAAGCAGGAATGTGGCCTATTTACAATGACGCACACTTGGAGCGTGGAGTGAATTTTATGAAGCGATGGATTATACAGATTTGCAACCGGCTTTGTGCTGGTGAAAGATATGAGAAAGAGTATTAAAGAGACTGTAAAGAGAGTCCTGATACGGCTGTTTCCGGTCGGCAGTAAAAGGGGATTCGTTATGAGGGTGATGAAGAAAGGCCTCCTCAATCCCCGCTTGATGGTGAGAATAACCACCCCAGAACGACTCCATAAAGCCCGCATTGTTTTAAGAACAGAAGGAGCAGAAAGTGCTTTAAGACGTTTCCAGTTTTTGGTTGAGTGTGAAAAATCGCGTGAAATTCCTGTCGATAACAGCCTGCTCGATACTGATCTCAAAATTGGAAAAACCCTGAAATTTGAAGATTACGGCCACCTTTCATTTGTGCCGAATGAAGACCCTCAGGTTAGTATTTTGATTCCGGTATATAACAATTTTGATTATACATGGCATTGTCTTGAGTCAGTTTTGAAATACAGCGCAGATGTTTCTTATGAGGTTATAATTGCAGACGATTGTTCAGATGACTTGACAATGAGGCTCGGCGAAATCTGCAGTGGTATACATATTGTAAAGAATAAAGAAAACCAGGGTTTTCTGCTTAATTGCAATCATGCTGCCCAGGCTGCCAGAGGCGACTATATTGTCTTTCTTAATAATGATACCCAAGTGCAGCAGGGGTGGCTGAGTTCTTTGATTTCGGTTATGGAGAAGGATTCAACTGTCGGCCTGGTGGGCTCGAAATTTCTTTACCCCGACGGTCATCTCCAGGAGGCGGGTGGAATTCTCTGGGCAGACGGCTCTGCGTGGAATTTCGGACGAGGTCAGAATCCGAATGAGCCTCAATTCAATTATCTTCATGAAGCCGATTATATTTCTGGGGCTTCAATCATGATCCGGACGTCCCTTTGGAAAGAAATCGGCGGCTTTGATGAGCGCTATGCACCCGCTTATTATGAAGATACCGACCTCTCTTTCGAGGTGCGTAAACATGGATACAGGGTTATGTATCAACCGTTGTCTATAGTGGTGCATTATGAAGGTATCTCCAACGGAAGTGATAAAACATCCAGGCATAATGCGTTTATTTCTCTTAACCGCAGAAAATTCTATGACAAATGGAAAGAGACACTGGAAAAGGAAAACTTCCCGAATGGGGAGAACCTTTTTCTTGCAAAGGACCGGAGCCGGAAAAAGAAGCACATTCTCGTAGTGGACCATTATGTTCCTCATTTTGATAAGGATGCGGGTGGGAAATGCAGCTATATGTATCTCCTGATGTTTGTGAAAATGGGGTTTAAGGTTACCTTTATCGGAGATAACTTCTACAGGCATGAGCCTTATACCACCAATCTCAACCAGTGTGGTATCGAGGTGTTGTACGGCAACTACTATGCACAGAACTGGCAGGGGTGGTTAAAGGAAAACTTACACTATTTTGATTATGTCTATCTGCAGAGACCCCATATCTCAATCAAATATATTGACCTCGTTAAAGAGTACGGGCACGCTGAAGTTATTTATTTTGCCCATGATTTACATCATATCAGGGAGTACAGAGAGTATCTGCTGACAGGAAATGAGAGTAAATTGAAGTCTTCTGAGTATTGGAAGAAGATTGAGACCGAACTTTTTGACAAGGCGGATGTCTGTCATGTGGTGGGAAGTTATGAAGAGAAAGTTCTGAAGCAACAATATCCGGACAAGCCGGTTCGGAATATACCTCTCTATATCTATGATGATATCCCGTATGATATCAACAAAAACTTTCACGAAAGAAATGATTTGATCTTTGTGGGAGGATTCGGACATCCACCTAATCTGGACGGAGTTCTTTGGTTTGAAAAGGAAGTCTTTCCTTTAATCCTGGATAAATATCCTCATATGAAATGGCATGTGGTGGGAGGACCTGTTCCGGATGAAGTAAAGAAACTTGCAGATGAAAATATTATTATCGAGGGGTCTATTTCTGATGAGAAGCTTCATGAATTATACAGGAGTTGCCGGATGGCAGTAGCACCGCTCAGGGTAGGGGCCGGTGTGAAGGGGAAGATCGTAGAGGCTGCCTACTACCAGATTCCAATGGTTACCACCGCTATCGGGGCCGAAGGGTTGAGCCTGAGTGAGGGAAACATGGTTGTGGAAGATGATACTCAAAAGATGGCTCAGCTAATCTGCAATCTTTACGATGATTATGAGAGCCTTCGTCAGATGTCAGACGGAGGGAGGATGTTTATTCAGAAGTTATTTACAGAGAAAAAAGCTATGGAGGTGCTGAGACTGGACATTGATCCCGGGATGCAATGAATAAAGCGGGCCGGAAAAGAGGATAAGGGGTGAAAATCCCTCGTAGCATTGAGAGGAAGGAAGCAGAACTGAATTCCGAGTATTTTTTTTACAAGAAGAATAAGAAAACCGAGATCGTCAAATACAGAACTTATACGGTAGGCGGAAGAAAGGTGATTTACTACAAGAACATCTCGGAGGCG
>CAVFNE010000194.1:0-4245 GCA_963623755.1 Muribaculaceae bacterium
CAATTTCAGCTGAAACGGCAGAGGATATTACACTCGAGGCTGTCTGGAACGATACAACATATAATATTGCATATGCAAATCTGGACGGTGCTGTTGAGGCAACAGGTAATCCTGAAACATACACAAGATATGCCGATTCTTCGAAGAACAAAGAAGTAGTAATCTCTAATGCACCGACTAAAGACGGCTACTTCTTCAAAGGGTGGGTACTTGATGGAGAGAAAGACTACAAGGCTCTAAAGTCTTACACAATTGGAAAAGATACTGCTGGTGATATAACGCTTGTTGCAGTCTGGCAGAAAAATCTAACTCTGGGGGATCCTATTTCCGCAAAGGGTGATGTCATCGAAATCGGAAAGAAGGATGGAACTGCAATTACATGGATAGCCCTTGATGTTGATACAGAAAATAAGTGTGCACTTCTCATAAGTGAGAATGTATTGAGAAAGATGTCATATAACCTTAATAAGAATACTAGTTTTCACAGTTCTGAAATTCGCAAATACTTTAAAAGCCCCTCAATAGACGCCTCTGATTTTCTGAATACTTACGGGCTCTCAACTAAATACATGAAGAAGATAAAAGTAAAAGACGAGTCAATTGAATTTACAAATATCACTGACACTGATAATTTTGACTATCTCTACATTCTTTCAAAGGAAGAAGTTACGAAGTACTTTGGGAAAGATAATGTTACCAAAGTTGCAAAATATTATGATTCTGAAGAAGCTGCTTTTGTTGCTACAGCTTGGTGGTTGCGTACAGCTGGAAATAGTGGTGTTTATTATGTTAATGCGAATGGAAGTATTCCGGATATTACTGCTGACTGCGTTGCGGGAAATAGTTTTGGCCTTCGCCCGGCTTTCTGGTACACTTGGCTATAAAACAAGAATCAACAAGTAGTGATTAGGAAATTTCCGACTTATGTCTCCGGGGTGCCGGGGACTTTTTCATGTGTCTTATTTCGACAAAGAGACCAAAGCTGTTAGCCCCTTACTCTAGCTAACACGCTTAAACGGAATGTCAAGAAAATGAAAACTACCAACCAGGAATAGCGAATAACCCAAACTAAAACTAATGATAAGCAGAAAATGCTTTTTTGATAGTAGCTCTCTGGCTACTATTTCTCTGCCTGTTCATCTTGCATATTATTCAAATCAAAACTTGTTTTCGGAGTTTTGCAAAGCCTCAAAAGTAAGGGGTTTATAAACGTTGGAGCGTAGCTCTCTGGCTTTTTTGCGTAAAACACAAATAATGACGCAAAATCTTTTGTTTCTGCCTTATGGAGGATTTTTCTTCTCTAGAGTATAATCTGAAACTCGGGGCCGTATCGGGGCTTAAACTCGAATAGACAAAAGGTAGTGGATTATATGGATTTAGATAACGCGTCAAGGCTGGAGAGGGGGATAGAACAGTACGACTATGCAGCATTCTGCGGGGACGGAAATATATATGACAGTGAATACTTTGTTTCCAATTATACCTACAGCGGTAGAGACCTGGGTGCAGTAACCGACGGAGTGAATACCACTTTCAAAGTATGGGCGCCGACAGCAGAGAGGGTTACTCTCAATCTATATGACAATGGCAGTTACAAGAATGCATATAAAGTGCTCGATATGCATAAACTTGAGAAGGGCGTATGGATGGTCTGCACAGAGTGCGGACACGGCACATACTATACATACACCGTTACTACGGCATTCGGCGAAAACGAAGCTGTTGACCCATATGCAAAGGCCGTTGGAATCAACGGTAAGAGGGGAATGGTAGTAGACCTTTCACTCACTAATCCCGTCGACTTCGACAAAGACACCTTTGTTGATAACATCTCTTCCTATTCAGATGCTGTTATATGGGAGACACACGTAAGGGATTTTTCCAATAAGATAAAGGAGAGTAAGTATAAAGGTAAGTTTCTCGCATTCACAGAAAAGGGCCTCAAAAACTCATCGGGCTTTCCTGTCGGGATAGATTATCTTGTCTCGCTTGGGGTGAGCCATGTTCAGATTCTTCCCTTTTTCGACTACGCAACAGTCGACGAGACAAAAGAGGGACTTTTTAATTGGGGATATGATCCGGAGAACTATAATGCCCCTGAGGGAAGCTATTCAACAGACCCGTACAATGGTGAGGTGAGGATAAAGGAACTCAAGGCTTTGGTCCAAGCTTTACATAAGGCTGGAATCGGGGTTGTTATGGATGTTGTATATAACCATACCTACTGCCTTACGGAGTCCTCATTTAATAAAATTGTTCCTTATTACTACTACCGCTACAACAATAACGGTGAGCCGTCAAACGGCAGCGGATGCGGTAACGAAACAGCATCCAACAGACTGATGTACCGACGCTTCATGGTAGACAGCATTCTCTATTGGGCGAAAGAATACCATATCGACGGCTTTAGATTTGATTTGATGGCAATCCATGATTTGGAGACTATATCTGAAATAGAGAAAGCACTGCATGAAATAAACCCGAAGTGCATTATCTACGGCGAGGGCTGGAGTGGTGGATGTGTATCCTACGACCCGTGGCTTCTTGCCTCCCAGAGCAATATAAAGAGAATCCAGAGAGAATGCGGAGTCGGCAGCGTTGCCGTATTCAACGATGTTAGTCGCGACGGCCTGAAGGGAAGTGCATTTTCAAACCTTGCAAAAGGCTATATAAACGGCAATGTGTCGAAAGAGAGTGCAGATAAAGTTGCTTTCGGCATCTCAGGCGGCTCGGCGTCTCCCGCATCCTTCTGGTCTGTCAATGACAATATGGTTATCAACTACATGTCGGCTCATGACAATAACACCCTCTGGGATAAACTCAAGCTTTCCTCCCCCGATAAAAACGAGGAAGAACTCTTTCTGATGAATAAGCTCGGCGCTGCTGTTATTATGATAAGCCGGGGTATTCCGTTTATGCTCTCGGGAGAGGAGATTCTCAGGAGTAAGAAGGGTGACGGCAACAGCTATAAGTCCTCAGATGAAATTAACAACATAGATTGGGAAAGTATCAAGAGTGACAATCCACAGGGCAGGATGTTCTTCTGGTATCGTGAGCTTATAAAGATGAGAAAAACCTACTCATGGTTGAGGCGTGCTGATGTAAATGCTGTTGTCTGGGATAACAATACAATCTGCGCACACTATGCCATTGATGGAAAGGTAGTAGGAGTTGTAATTGTCAATCCTCTCAAAGAGACTTTCCTCGGTACCCTTCCTGATGGTAAGTGGAATATTATTCTTGACGGGGATACCTTCAAATGGGGAAGTGAGAGCGCCGAGAAGTGCGCATCTGTTCCAAGCGGGGGAATAATAGTTCTCGAAAGAGCTGACAGTTGAGAATCAGGCTGATGATATGTCTTTGTATGGGTGGCGTTGTTGAAAATGCCACCGTTTTTGTCGTTTTAAGGGGGTAGTTTAGTTAATATTGTCGAAAGGACCACCGTTAAATGTATTTAAGAGGGGTAATTTGCTAATTTTTATTAAAAGTATACCCGTTAACATTGCCAAATGGTGTGTTTTTCAGGAATCTTTAAAGTCAATCGCTTTGATATAAAATCAAGAAGGGCGATAATGGGCGGTAAAAAGTATTATTTAGCTGATTTTTCATTCTATTATGCGTCCAGAACCGACGGAAGAATCAACAATCTGTCCTATGCTGGAAAACATTGTTCATAATTATGCGCTTACTCACGGTTATTTTGTCTATACCGGGAGATATGGAAAGGAGGAGTGTGACTTTATTATGCAGCAGTCAGAATGACTACGCCTACATCCAAGTTGCATACTCTATTCTCGGGAGTTCAGAGACGGAGAACTGGGAGTACAGACCCCTTGAAAAGATAAGAGGCGATAATTACCCCCGCTACGTTATGACGAGTGACACCCTTCTCTAGAAGAGGAACGGCATCAGGCACGTTAATATCATGAATTTTATGAAGGAAGAGAAGAACTAATAAAAAAGTTTTGTCGTTTTTCTTGAAGAAAAAACCATCACAAAACTGTGGTGCTGTTTCTTTTTACCGCATTTTTCATAAATAAAATTAATGACAATATGAAATTTTTATATATGGCCAAATTTATTAACATGAAAGTGAATTACTGTGAAATAATATGAAATGATTTTAATTCATTTGGAGGATTGAATGAAAAAAACGATTATCATGATAATGCTCGTACTGGCATTGTTTGTTCCTCTTTTTGCTTCCGGCAGTAAAGAGGCAGAGGCTGATGACAGCCCTATCAC
>CAVFNE010000195.1:0-4242 GCA_963623755.1 Muribaculaceae bacterium
ATATTGTCAAAAATTAACTGTTTACATGCTAAAAGTTGTTGCAAAACTCAGAATAATCACTGTTCTTTCAAGAATTGAAAGCCATACTTTTACTGTAGGCTCACTGACTCCTACCTGAGAGGCAATATTACTATAGTTGCAGATTTCTCCACTTCTTGCCGCAACTGCAATCATAAACTTTGAGAAGGTAATACTGTCGGAATCAATCAAACTGTTGATATCTCTATCGATGTATGTTGATACATAAGGAAGAGTAAAAATCCTGCCAGTCACGGGGAATATCATACAACTCAGGATAAGATCCTTTGTGAATGATATCCCATATATTCTCATATTTCTTAATCTCTCCATCTCTCTTCAACATATTCATCAGTCGGAACAAAATGCTTATTGAACCCGATATTGAATATTTCTCTGAGAGAGAGTCCCGTTAGTTCACATATGGAGACTCTGACGGCAAGCGTCTCGCTGATTCCCTTCATCAACTCAAGCTTACTCGATGCGGAAAGGATGAACTGCCCCTTTTTTCCCATTCATCAACTTTCTGTTTAATTTTCTCAAGAATAGAACCTTCCTTCTGCACCTCATCAATAAACAAAGGACACGGGTTATTCAGAAAAAAAGCTCGGGTTCCTCTTGCACTTGTAAACGGGTGATACTGTCATCAAAAGTAACACGGTTGTATGTAGGAAATTCATGTTTTATCAAAGTTGACTACCTGCCTTGCGCAGGTAAGTAAAGTACATTTACTTGTCTCAACGCGTTGTTTAAGAACACTTGAAAAAGCCCTGTTGATGTATGCCATGCTCCACATCCTCTGACAAATCTAAATTTTATTAGTCAAAATTATAGAGCACAGTCAATTATCCTTTTTCCTCGAATTCCCTCTTTTTTTAATTTACTTTTTTTATTCAACGGGTAGAACACTTTCTTTTTATGTGTTTCAATTAATTCATCTAATTACAGGAGGAAATAATGGAAGACGGCATAAGTGGCAAACACAAAGCTAACAGCACAGAAAAAGAAATGCCTCCTGGTAGTAAGCCGTCTTTTGCGGCGGTAATCGGATAGGTTTTCTTCTCTGCATCCAGAAAGGAGGAGCACATGGAAAACGAAACACAGCTGACACAGCACCCTGATTATGTAAACGAATTAATCGGGCTTATAAAAAGTAACATATCGCCCCTTGCACTCAAGGAAAAACTCTCCGACTACCACGATAACGATATCGCGGCGGCATTCGAGGATTTATCGCTTGAAGAGAGAAACAAGGTATATAGGATACTGGACGCAGAGGGATTGGCTAACATACTGGAGTATATCGAAGACCCAGCACCGTTCTTGAACGAATTGAGTGTCAAGAAAAAAATTGCAGTTCTTGGCTCGATGGAGTCAGATAAGGCCACCGAGTACCTCAAAAGTATCCCCAAGGGAGAGAGAAATACCCTTGTGGAGTTCCTGGACGACGAGACAAAGGAGAATATTGCGCTCATTGCATCCTTCGACGAGGACGAAATCGGATCGAAGATGACAACGAACTTCGTTGAAGTCAAAAACGGCCTCTCGATAAAGGAAGCTATGAAGGAGCTTATCGACCAGGCTGCGGAGAATGACAATATCCAGACGATATATGTTGTCTCCTCAAGCGGACTCTACTACGGGGCAGTCGACCTCAAGGATTTAATCAGGGCACGCGAGGCCCAGACAGTGGAGGACATAGTCTCCACGAGCTACCCATACGTCTATGCCCACGAGAATATAGACGAATGCGTCAATAAGCTCAAGGACTACGCCGAGGACTCCATTCCAGTACTTGACTCATCCAATAAACTTATCGGCGTCATCACCAGCCAAGATATGATGGAGCTCATCGACGACTCGATGAGAGACGACTATGCAAAGTTTGCCTCTCTCAACGACGAAGAGGATGTCGACGAGAGCGTAATATCATCAGTGAGAAAGAGACTGCCGTGGCTGACAATCCTTCTCTTTTTGGGAATCGGGGTATCTGCAGTTGTCAGTTTCTTCACGCAGATTGCCTCGCAGATTGCCATTCTCATATCCTTTCAGTCCCTCGTACTCGATATGGCAGGTAACAGCGGCACACAGTCACTCGCAGTCACAATCCGTGTACTTACAAGCGATAACCTGTCTTTCAAGGAGCTGTGGAAACTGGTATGGAAGGAGACGAGAGTCGGATTTTTCAACGGTGCGATAATGGGAATCATCTGCTCCGTTGTCATCGGAATCTTCATATACCTCTTTAAGATCCACGATGTAATGTATGCTTTCTCCGTCTCCTCGTGCACAGGCTTGGCACTCATACTGGCTATGACAGTGTCAACTCTTATGGGGACTATCATCCCGATAATCTTCAAGAAGGTTCATATAGACCCCGCTGTAGCCTCGGGCCCGCTCATCACGACAATGAACGACCTTGCAGCCGTCATTGCATACTACGGTCTGGCATGGGTATTGTTAATCAATGTCGCTCATATTGCATAAAATATTGACGCTTGAAGTAAATGAGGGGTGGTTATAAACTGATATAGGAGACAGGCGATGATTTATTGTGTTGAAGACGAAGCGGCGATAAGGAATATGATGGTCTACACCCTTATGGCATCAGGCTATGAAGCTGAGGGGGTTGACAGTGGTAAAACACTATGGGAAAAGCTCACACAGCGTAAGCCGCAGCTTATCATGCTCGACTTGAATCTCCCCCAGGAGGATGGATTGAGTGTTCTCAAAGAGCTCAAAGCCAATCCCGAAACAGACTCCATTCCCGTCATAATCGCGACAGCACGCGGAACTGAATATGATAAGGTACTCGGTCTCGACAGCGGTGCCGACGACTACCTCTCCAAACCCTTCGGCATGATGGAGATGATAAGCCGTGTCAAAGCGGTATTGAGGCGCTGCGAACCGAGAAAAGAGAAGAAGGTTTATTTCCTCGGGCCTCTGACACTCGACACAGCATCACACTCTGTTACTGTCAATGGAAAAAACGTCAAACTTACAGGAAAAGAATATGAACTTCTCTCACTACTCTTGAAGGAGAACGGAAAGGCCTTCTCCAGGCGTGACCTGATGAAGACAATATGGGGAATAGACAATGTCGGTGAGACAAGAACTGTAGATGTACACGTTGCCACACTCAGAACAAAAATAGGCCCCGCAGGACGATACATCGAGACAGTGAGAGGCATCGGCTACAGAGCCCGCGACCAACACTGAAGATGACCCGCCGCATTATCCTTTATGTTCTCATTTCACTTCTTCTTGTTGCATTCTTCTCCGTCATCCTTACTATCCAGGCAACTACTACGGTAATAGGAAAAAGGCAGGAGACAAAGGTCAGGGAGCTATTGGAAGTTATTGCCTACATCTATGCAGAAGACGGCCCTGGGTTCATCGACTCCTTTATAACTGAAGACTACAATATCACACTTCTCTCTTCAGAGGGTGAAGTAATAAACACCGAGTATGAGAGCTCGTGGTACCTTGTAACAGATAAGAGCGCAATCGAGAAGTTTCTTCTGGATGTAATGAGCAAAAAAGAGACGATAAAGAGTACAAGCGTGCCCTTTCTATTCGGTAACCTCGTTCTCGCCGCAATATATACGAAAGACGGGAATATACTTGTAGCCTCCACTACGCTGCGTACATTCGGCGATACCATCGGCGATATGAGACTCGAGCTTTTGTATATAATACTTGTATCGGTCCTTATATCAACTTTTCTTGCGCGTCTTATTTCTTATATCATCGTAGACCCTTTAAACCAGATAAATGTCGAGGACTCGGGAAGCGTAAACGAGAACAAATACAAGGAAATCCTGCCACTATTGAATAAGATTGCAGAGCAGAAGGAGAGCATTATAGAGCAGGAGAGACTCATCGAGGAGGAGAAAGCAAGATTCCGCGCCATCTCTCATTCCCTTGTGGAGGGTATGATTCTCATAGAGGTGGATAAGACAATATCCTACATAAATAAATCCGCTGTCTCAATCCTCGCTCTCGATGAAGACCCGACGGGAAAGACAATTGAAAGTCTCTCGAATCCGCAGCTTGAAGAGATTATCACGCGAACGATGGAGAGAAGCGGAGAAAACAGCGTAATATACATAAAAGACCTTGCCTACAGGGTCGAAAGCGAGCACCTCTTTCTTTCCGACGGCGACTACAACGGAGTGAGTGTCCTCTTATATGACGTGACGGAGCATATGGCAATAGAGAGGG
>CAVFNE010000196.1:0-4189 GCA_963623755.1 Muribaculaceae bacterium
CCGGCTGAAAAGTTGAATGTACGTCCGTATTTCATTTTTTACCTCTTTAATTAGTTGATGTATTAATAATTTCTCACATGTTAGCCCACTATGCAACAATTCTTTTGAAAAACAAAGTAAAATTTGATAATTTTTATTGATACATTAAATATTCCTGCTCAATTTTCTTATATGCTCATAATTTTTAATAATTTACCAAAAGCTGTGTATCTTGATGATGATAAGGCGAAGTATTATCATCACACTATCAAAATATTTACGGAGGGCCCTAGAGATGGGAGAGCGCGGAGAAGTCTTTTCAACTAAGCTGGTCAAAAACGACAGAACTTATTTTTTCAATGTCAAGGAAAACGTTTACGGTGATTTGTATCTCAACATAGTCGAGTCAAGGCCGACTGATGTCGAAGGAAAGTTTTTAAGACAGTCTGTCATTGTTTATCAGGAAGATTTAGGAGAGTTTTTGAATGAGTTCCAGAAGACACTCGACTACGTCAAGGTTCATGGAACAAAAAGAAACGAAAGGCTGAAAAAGTAATGGATAAAGCTTCCTTTTACTCGCGGTATGCAGATGTAATCCTGCACTCAGCCCTCAGAATTAAAGAGGGTGATGTCTTATCAATCAACACCGAAGAGGAAGACTATGCTTTTGCACGGCTTATTGCCACAAAGGCAAAGGAAATAACGGGTCACGGAAGCTATATACAACTTTTGAAGGATGGAAGGGTTATAGACGAGTTTGATATCCTCTCCCCCTTCCCCCTTAATAAGAAGCCTACTCTCTTTCTGCACCTTACATACTACAAGAGGAAGGATGAACTCAAAGAAAACGGATGCTTTGAAGCAAGAGAGTTGCAGACCTACGGACTTTTAAGTGACCCGTTGGATAATCCCGAACCCTCGCTTCCGTTTGTCACATCCTATCTTCCGTCTCCTTTGTGGGACGAAAAGACACTTTCCCTCTCGAGCGAAAAGAAATCGATGGAGATTTTATCATCCATTTTGTCTCTTGAGGATGATGACTATCTGAGAGCAAACGATGTCAGGCACGAAAATCTATTGTATAAGACAAAGGTTCTCAATGCGCTTGAGATTGAAAAGTGTAATATCTCATGCGATAACGGGACGGATATAACCTTTTCTTTTCTTCCCCTATCGAAGTTCTACTCAACATACTCGTCAACACTTACAAATAGATTCTTCTCACCCTACATCTTTGCGGGGGACATTTTCCGTCTCATTGACGCGAAAAGTATCTCGGGCTGGATAAACATAACCCGTCCCATTGTGCTCTGGGGGAGAGAAATAAGAAATCTTTCACTCCATTATGAAAACGGACAATTGGTTGAGGTAATAGCAGATAAGATTACAAAGGAACTCTTCAATCTTTATCTTGAGCAGGATGCTAATGCATCGAAGGTAAGCATGCTCACCCTCAGCGAAAGCTCAACACCCCTTTCTGACGAAGAGCTGACATACATAAATGAACTCGACAGGATGAGAACTGTTTCCATTACACTCGGAGGTCCGAAGGGAGAGGCGGTGAAAGAGGAGAATATCGAAAAGACAGTAGACTCCATCGTCTCACTCTCACTTCCAATCGGAGATGACTCCACCCTCATCACAATACTTACTGGGGCCGATGAAGAAATAGAAATCTACTCAAACGGCTATATCAACGAAGACTTCAATTGAGCGATGCAATAAGCCCAAGGCCTTTAAGGGTAATCATTGAATCAAGCTCGTTTATACGGGGAATTATCTTAGATATCGTAGCACTGAGTCCTCCTGTCGCCATGACAAAGAGAGTCTCCCCCGTCTCCTTCTCTGTCTTTTCAATCATTCTTTCAACAAGACCTGCGTAGCCTTCCATAATACCGGCTCGGATACTTGTCATGCTGTCGCGGCCGAGAACTGTTTCCGGCAACTTGAGCTCAACCTGCGGTAGCTGTGCCGTGGCACCGAAGAGTGAATTGACAGCAGTAACAAGTCCCGGAGCAATGGCGACACCGAGAATTTCCCCTTTACTGTTGACTGTCGAGAATGTCAATGCTGTACCGAAATCGACAACCATGACACTTTCAGATGCGTTATGTGAGTGTGCATATGATAGGTTACACAATAAATCAGTTCCCAACTCCTGGGGAATTGTATTCTTTTCCAGTCCTGTTTCAACAGAGTGACTCACCATTATGGGGTTTATGCCGAAAAGACGATGCATTATTTTTTCGATACTCCGCGTCAAGAAAGGAACAACGGAGCTGATGATTATCTTATCAACATCACTCTTCTCAATACCAGATTCATGGAAGAGAGAAAGAAATATCACATAATATTCATCTCCCGTCTTCTTTGTATCTGTAAAAATCCTGAAAGGTTTTGTAAAAACCCCATCCTTTTCTGCAGCAACTACAATGTTAGTGTTTCCTATATCTACGCAGACTACCATTAGATTACAACCACCTCTTTTCTTCCTTCATAAGCTTTATCACGCTTAGCCTTGACGTCTTCGTCAACAAGATAATCATCAAAGTTCTCAATCTTGTCGATGATTCCCCTAGGAGTGAATTCAATTATACGGTTAGCAAGGCTTGAAACAAACTGATGGTCGTGAGAATTAAAAAGGAGGACGCCTTTGAAATCAATAAGGCCATTATTAAGAGCCTGGATGGACTCAAGGTCGAGGTGTGATGTAGGTTCGTCGAAAATCATGCAGTTAGCACCTTCAAGCATCATCTTTGCAAGTACTACCCTGACTCTCTCTCCTCCTGAAAGTACACCACAGTCCTTAAGTGCCTCGTCCCCTGTGAAAAGCATACGCCCCAGGAATGACCTGACATAGTTGTCATCATCTTCCTTACTGAACTGTTGGAGATATTCAGTCATTGTAATACCTTCCCCGAACATACGTGAGTTATCTTTCGGAAAATATGAAAGAGATGTTGTTACACCCCATGTATAGGATCCTTCATCAGCCTCCATCTCTCCGCTAATAATCTGGAAGAGGACAGTCTTTGCATAGTGGTTCGGGCCTACAAATGCAACCTTCTCCCCCGGGTTTATAGTAAGTGAAAGGTTATCCAGGACCTTTTCGCCGTCGATTGTCTTCGAAAGGTTCTTGATTTCAAGAACATTCTTTCCTATTTCCCTGTTAGGCTTGAATGCTACATAGGGAAATCTTCTGGACGAAGGCTTGATATCGTCAATAGTAAGCTTGTCGATAAGTTTCTTGCGGCTTGTTGCCTGCTTAGCTTTTGCAACATTGGATGAGAAGCGCTGTATAAATTCCTTGAGTTCGGCAATTTTTTCCTCCCTTCTCTTCTTCTCGTCCTTCATCTGCTTTAGGGCAAGCTGGGACGACATATACCAGAAGTCGTAGTTTCCGACATAGAGCTGGATACGGCCGAAGTCAATATCACAGATGTGGGTACAAACAGTATTCAAAAAGTGTCTGTCGTGGGAGACTACGATGACTGTGTTGTTGAAATCTTCTAGATAGTCTTCAAGCCAGTGTATTGATTCAAGATCAAGGTGGTTTGTAGGCTCATCGAGAAGGAGAATATCCGGATTACCGAAGAGTGACTGCGCAAGAAGCACCCTGACCTTGAGGTTATCTTCGATTTCGCTCATCTTCTTTTCATGTAGTGGCACAGGAATTCCCAGCCCGTCGAGCATTTGAGATGCATTTGCTTCAGCCTCCCAGCCACCGAGCTCACTGAACTCTCCCTCGAGTTCTGCCGCTCTGATTCCATCCTCTTCGGTGAAATCCTCCTTGGCATATATTGCGTCCCTCTCCTGCATTACATCATACAAATGCTTGAAGCCCATGATCACGGTATCGATTACTCTGAAATCATTATACTGGAAGTGATCCTGCTTTAACGTTGCTAGTCTCTCGCCTGGAGTTACTATAATCTCTCCTGTATCCGGTTCGATTTCACCACTCAATATCTTCAAAAATGTAGATTTACCGGCGCCATTAGCACCAATAATACCGTAGCAGTTTCCAGGTGTGAACTTAAGGTTGACTTCTTTGAATAATACCTGTGTTCCATAAGAAAGTGAAACATTGGAAGCTGTAATCATATATACTTTCCTCCGACAAGAAAAAAGGCAACGAATAACGTTGCCCAAATATAGTCCCTAGCAGAATCGAACTGCTATTTAGAGACTGAGAATCTCCCGTCCTAAC
>CAVFNE010000197.1:0-4143 GCA_963623755.1 Muribaculaceae bacterium
CTTAAGAAGGATTTGAGAACTAAAAAAATGAAGTATTTTTGAAATCCTTGAGAACATCTTGAAGTTCCTCGAGAAGTCTCTTCTTGCGCTTCCCGACGCCACGCTGACTCATGCCGACTATAGGAGCAATTTCTCTTTCACTCTTGTGGTCAAAGTGCATCAGAACAATTGTGCGGTCGATTTCCTCAAGCTTGGAAAGGAACGCTCTAAGGAGGCGAAGAAACTCCCTCTTCATGACTTCGCCCTCGACGGAACTTGAGCTGTCAACAGGCTCAAGACCATAATCTGAAAGGAGAGAGTCAAGCGACGACATCCTCTTCCCGTGGCGCTGCTGGTATTTGTCCTCGTTCCACTCAGGACGCATGTACGCATCGTACTGTTCCTTGGTCGAAGGAACCATAATCACTCTGACCTTTCTGTTTCCGATCCTCGCCCACTCGACCTTCTCCGGGTCGATGTCGAGTTCCTTGATGGAGTCGCTCGTGACTTCCATCGGGATGTGGCAGTTCTTTTCTGATACTGACTTTTGTTCGTCTTTACTTGCCATTACGCTGTCCTTCCCGGACAGTGGCGAGGTAAAATTGTGGGCAGAAGGCTACAGCAATTCGACCCGGACATGTCCGGATTTTGAAAATTGCTGTGCGTGCCGTCTGAAGCCGTTTACAGACTATTGGTTGATGAGCTTCTCAGACGCGGCTCTGTCGTCACAAAGCCAGAAGCTCTTTATTTGAGTGCCAGGCACTCAGTTGAAGGCGGATAACATTTCTGCATTCAACTCAATGCCCTTAAAATCTTTTCTCCCTCCTATACATATACAGGTGACAAAAACAGAGACGTTTGTTCGGCTGTCCCCAGAAAAAATCTGTTTTCTCTCCCTCTGCCCCATGCAAAATTTCGGCTCTCTAATATCTAAAGGGACAGTGAACAGAGGTGATTTTCGGTTTGAGGGTGAAAATTCTTCATTTTTCATGCGTTTTTTCCTTTTTTATATAGAAGGGACAACTTGAGGTACGTGTGTTCGGTCTGGAGTTTTTTCATGTTCGTCTCCTCTATTACATACCGGAAAAGTCAACCCCCAGCTTTTGAGGCCAAAGAGGACACTGGATATGCTTTGTTGCTGACAGCTCATTTTTTAGAAGGCATGGCACGGCACAGCACTTCATGCGCTCTGTCCCCAAGAATGTTGCGACCTTGTCGATTATCTTGTTCTTTCGATTTGTGAATGCTTGCTTGGACACTTCCCTGCCAGTCTGCTCAGCTTCTTCCTTCCTAAGCTCTTCTAGCTGAATATTCATTCTGAAGTGAGAATAGAAAAGGTCTTTCTGTTTCTCTGTGCAATCTTCTTCTACGATACGATGGATTTCTTTTATCTGTGGATTCTCAGGCACTGGCTCTGCGAAGAGAATGTCTTCTGGGCTGTTGCATTTATCGGAGATTGTGTCCCACGGATTAATGGATTCTTCAGCATCGGGGTTATCTTTATAGGCGTCTACCTTTCTTTCAAACAAAGGATCCTTGAGTTCGTTCTCGTAGCGGTCGTTTAGGTCTTCTAGATAATCTAACTCATCTAGAATAAAAGTGACTTCCAATGGGATTTCTTTTCCTGCTTCATACTTTGCCGGAACTTCTCTTTTCAGTTCATCATCCCACTTCATGTAGCAGTAATACTTGCCATCAGCTGTGAAGTAGTTTTTGCGATTGGGGTTGTACCCACTCTTCCGATTCTTCGAGTCTTTGCTCTTCATTGCATTTTCCTTCCACTCGGAGCCTCAGAGCGGTGGAAATGCAAAAGAGCCTGGTCACGAAGATGGCCACAGACTTCTATACTCAAGATAACAGGCGTACAGAATTAACGGTGGGTGCATCTTCATTCCGCTTGCTGCTATGCAGCATTCGGAAGTTCTTTATGCATCCATCGCCCTGATGGCCATCTCGAGCAATTGAGAATATGAGCGCTAGGCACTCATTCATTAACGTTATTTATCGTTAATGTAAGTAATTGTAGTTATTAAAAAGCAGTTTAGAAGCCCACGTTTTGTCCGATTGAATTTCCTGCAGATTTACGCTTTTTCGCAATTTTTCATTAAATTTTTGAGTAAAAAAGAACCCCTTCAGTACTTACACACAGCATATAAGCCGCATGGTTACTGAAGGGGTTAAATTCATCGGACACGTTGTGTCTGATGGGCGTGTAAAATTTTCAAGATTTTTTTAGATCAACATATCAAAGGCCATGCCGCTATAATTTATTATCATAGTCAGCAATTAAAGATAGGTTCTTTGCTCTCAGTAAAGAATTACAATAATCCACCGTGAAATTATAGCATTTCGTGATAAACATGTTATACATCAAGTGTGACTCGTTATCTGCTACACGAAGTCTAAAACCAGATTTATCTATTAATACGTTACTTACTTCTGGGGGAAGGTGCATCGCTATGCATACTGCAACGACAGGCTCTATTGACTTTGGATAATCTCTATTGGTTCGCATCCTCTGGATTGTTTTGACGTGCAAGAGTGCTTTCTCTGCCAAATCTTGCTCGCTTATATCCACCCATTCCATCACAGCTTTAAACGAGTCATTGAAAGACAAAAAAGCAATCTCCTGAAGAATACTCTGTATCTCTTTGTTTTCTTTCAGCATGGCATCTGCCTGTTTTAGGAGGTTACCATTCAGCTCCTCGCTGAAAGTTACTCCATACTCAATGCCACAGTCTGTATATTTGAAGAGAACACATTCCTTATAGAATGCCTCTGCATACTTATTGCCAGGTTTGATTTTTATATCAAATGCAAGACAGCATTCATCGACATGCAAACGACCATATTCTGTCATGGCAACTGAACCGTCAGGTATCATTTCCACATATTTGGGAGAATTCAGGCAGAGATGTGACTCTACATATATGTATGCCCCTCTTGCTGTCTGTGAATGCAATCTTTGGCTGCTGAAATCAATAAACATTGCATCTTCGACACTGATGCAATATGTCTGGCTTTTACTGATTGAGTCCTCTTTAAAGCGATATGGGGCGACATAATGTCCGTCTACATATTCAAAAGCACCTACAGCTTCCTGATACCCTATATCAATCATCCTTATTTTAGCTGCCTGTCGGGAAACACCAAAACGTGCAGCAAGCTCATCGATGACAGGTTCAATGATTTTAATAAGATCATCGGTATTATAATCTTGTCTGTATTGGAGGATTACAGCTTGCGCCTCAGCCTTAAAAAGATTAAAAGGCATCTGTATCCTCGGAGCCAAAGCATTAGCTTGCCACTCCATCCAATCCGCAGCAGAACGGACAGAATCGTCTTTGATTCCGCCAACGACCATGCATCTTATCTGCGTTGCATTGCGATTATATAGCTTCTCGAGCATGAATGCTTTTCTGTGTCTATCCCAGTGCACACATTCATGCACGATAGTATTATTTACTGTCCCGACGTTACGGAGGAAATAGGTATCTAGGTCAACAAGGATTGTTCGACCTGGAAATCGTTCTTTTACATAGCCACAGAGCTTGCTGTACACTTCCAGCTCACAGTCAGAAAAACATATTTGGCCGAAAACAGAATTATCAGAAGAAAGATGCCGATACACAACGTTCAGTCCCATTGCCTCTGCAAGTGTGGTAGCAGCTACCCCAATGGGAGATGTAAGCCCTTCTTTAAAGTTTCTGACAAGGAAATCCTCAGCCTCTTCTTCTAATTGCTCTTTGCTTAGGATAGGCACAAGTGAATCTGACAGCCTTTCATGGAATCTGTTCTTCTCGTACCCACATTCCGTACTCTTGACCTCAAAATCATTCAGTTGTTTTCCGAGGTCGCCCTCGCAGCGAACAATGAACCATCTATTGACGGTATCCTCAAGGCAGTCGAACCTAGTCTCCCTAACCTCAATCTCTCCGTCGATAAGCACATCAAACTGAATACGTAATCCAGGGAGGTCGCCCACACGTACACTCTTGACAGTTATATCAACCAGCTCTGCTTGCTCTATGTCCTCCACGATTTTGGAATAGAGGTCCAAATTGTAATAATCTTCTTCGATGCATTCCTGGATAGCATCGAACAGCTCGTCATGAAATCTAGTTGCTATGAAATCTCTAAAAGACCTATCTGCCAAATGAAATG
>CAVFNE010000198.1:0-4134 GCA_963623755.1 Muribaculaceae bacterium
ATCATTGATTGTTCCATCAAGGACCATATCATCCTCACCTGTGTTCAAATAGTCGATTCCGATGGAAATCAATCTGACTTTATCAGGTGCGGCAGCTAAAGAAAGGGTTAAAAGAATACACAAAACAATCGTTATAAGTTTCTTCATAAAAATGAATCACCCCCCTGAACTCTCTTTAAGTTTCACCAATTCTATTTTACTGGGGAGGATTATTCAATGTGGAGAAGATAAGATATGACAATTTGAGAAAAAGAAGAGAAGAAATCTTTAACCCCACACATCCTCCTCACTGCATTCATTCGCCGGGGTATCTTAAAAGAATTGTGCCCAAAACTATGGACACAAAAGAAAGATTTTAAACAAAGGCAATTTCTATTTCAAAAATTTTGCAATATCTTCGTCAGGAGTGCTGATTGGAGAAATGCCGTAGTTCTCAACTAGATATGACAACACGTTCGGAGATATAAATGCAGGGAGTGTAGGGCCCAGATGTATGTTTTTAATCCCGAGGTGAAGAAGAGTCAAAAGAATACATACTGCCTTCTGCTCGTACCATGAAAGTACCATCGAGAGAGGAAGCTCGTTTACTGAGCATCCGAATGCATTACTGAGAGCGAGGGCAATCTGGATTGCGCTGTAAGCGTCATTGCACTGTCCAACATCCATCAGTCTCGGAAGTCCATCGATTGTCCCTATGTCGAGGTCGTTGAAGCGGTACTTACCACACGCAAGAGTAAGAACAACGGTATCTGACGGGGTCTTTTTGACAAACTCCGTGTAGTAGTTTCTTCCGCGTCTTGCGCCGTCACATCCTCCGACGAGAAAGAAATGCCTGATTTTGCCGCTCTTTACTGCGTCCACCACCTTATCTGCAACAGAAAGAACTGTATTACGGGCAAAACCTGTCATGACTGTAGTTCCGCCGTTTATACCGCTAAAGACTTTGTCCTCACTGTATCCGCCGAGCTCTAAAGCCTTTTCAATTAGAGGTGTGAAGTCCTTATTGTCCCCTATATGCTGAATTTCAGGATAGGATACTACAGAAGTTGTAAACACACGGTCACTATAGCTTTTTTTCGGTGGCATTAGACAATTGGTTGTAAATAGAACCGGTGCTGGGATGGAGTCAAATTCCCTCTGCTGGTTCTGCCATGCTGTGCCGTAGTTTCCCTTGAGATGAGAATATTTCTTGAGTAGCGGGTAAGCGTGGGCAGGAAGCATCTCACCGTGAGTGTAGATATTTATCCCCTTCCCCTCAGTCTGCTCGAGAAGCATCTCGAGGTCCCTCAGGTCATGTCCGGAAACGACGATGAACGGTCCCTTCTCAACAGTGAGCGGCACTGTGACAGGGCTTGGATTTCCATATGTAGTCGTATTGGCCTTATCCAAAAGTTCCATGCACTTGAGGTTCTTCTCCCCCACTTCCATAACAAGAGGAAGAAGTTCCTCCATACCCCAGTCCTCTCCGACAGCAGAGAGCGCCTTCAAAAAGAATTTGTTTACATCTTCGTCTGTGTATCCGAGAACCATTGCATGATGGGCGTATGCAGCCATACCTCTTATACCGAAGAGAATGAGAGACTTAAGGCTCCTTATATCCTCGTTATCACTCCAGAGCTTCGACATATCATAGTTGTCGTTGTGGCCGCAGGGTTGAGGGCATACAGAGCAATCGGGAATAAGCCTGTTCTTCTCGACTTCAACCCACTCTGTAAGATGCGATATAGTAACAGAATTGAAGTTTACATTAGTTATGGTTGTGAAGAGCCCCTCGATAATAAGGGAGTATGTATTGTCGCTCACCCTCGGGGAGTTTGACGCCGCTCTCGCAAGAGCAATCAAAGATCCTGTGAGTTTATCCTGTAAGTTTGCCACTTCTGCTGTCTTACCACAGACTCCCGCCGCCTTGGTGCATCCTGTACATCCTGCTGTCTGCTCACATTGAAAACAAAACATTGTATTATCCATAAGGTATTCTCCTCTCTTTATATTTATTTAAAAGTTTAGTATAAGAAAATAAAGTTGTCTGTTGAATTTTCAACATAAGGATAAAGATGGAAGAATATTTAACTGTTATAAAATCATCCTCCCTTTTCTCTGAAATAAATTACGAGGATATAAAAGCAATTCTGAAATGCCTCGAGGCGAGAGAGAAAAACTACAAAAAGGATACCATTATTCTACAGCGTGGTGAAAGCGTGAGTTCTATCGGCCTTATCCTCTCGGGTAGTGCACTCATCATTCAGGAAGATATATGGGGAAACAGGAACATAGTAACACCCCTTCACGAGGGAGAGACCTTCGGGACGGCATATGCAACAACAGGAATAAATGCACTTAATGTAAGCGTTGTTTCAGATAGCGATACAACAGTAATGTATCTTCCGGTGGCAGGAATATTGAGTATGTGCACCTCCGCCTGTTCATTCCACACAACACTTATCAGAAACCTCTTAACGGAAACATGCAGAAAGAATTTGAAGTTCTCAGATAAAATTACGCATATGGCACAGCGCACGACGAGGGCAAAAATCCTCTCCTATCTCTCATCGGAAGCACAGCGGAGTAATGCACTCGAGTTTGATATCCCATTCTCGCAGCAGGACCTGGCCGATTACCTCTCTGTCGAGAGAAGCGGGCTCTCGGTGGAATTGGGAAAGCTGAGGGATGAAGGAATTATCGACTACAGAAGAAATCACTTCGTTGTCAGAAAGAAGGACTATGAGTAACGAGCCCTCTTTCGAAGGCCCGTTAACAAATCATTTTGATGCTGTTACGTACTTTATAGCTTCAATAAAGGCATTGTCTTTCTCACTTGATAGGACAGTCTTAATATCTGGGGAGAAGCCGACTGTTTCAAAGCTCTCTTTATTATTGTCGACAAACTGGAATGTCGTTGTATAGACAGAGAGGTGTGCACTCTCAAATGGACCGGCGTTATAAACAGTTCGATCTGCTAGGCCGCATGTGCCACCGAACGTCTGCTGTCCGATAAGTTTTGAATCGGGAAGCAATTTCGCTATAACACAGGAAAGCTCCGAGCACGAAACAGAATAACCGTTAACAAGTACGGCCACAGGTTTTGAATATACTTCTTTGATGTCCTCATTAACATCGTCTTCATCAATTGATATTGTCACCCATGGAGTATACTCATTTCTCGCGTACCCTCCTTTGTACCTGATATATCCATACTGAATCGCAGAGGGGAAGAAAGCACCCCAGATTGCATTCAAGAAGTCAAACTGTCCGCCACCGTTACACCTGAGATCAACTACAACACCTTTAACTTCCTTTCCGAAAGCTTTGTTTTCCGTCGTTGCAGATAAAAGCGAATTGTACATATCCTGAAGACCTTTTATTCCTTCAATATCCTTAGTGATTTTCTCTTTCAAAGTTCCATCTTTAATGGTATCGCTTTCCACCTTTTCCATTAAATTCTGGGTAAAGGTACGAATCAGGAGGTAATTAGTACTTGTTTTCAACGCTTCCGTCTCCTCCTCTGTCATCTTATCATCATCTTTAGTAAAGATATCTGTCAAAAAAAGTACATTCCCGAAGTTCGAGAAATAGATGTAGAAGGCACCGTCTTTATTAACGCCGTAGAAATACGACTTAAGCCCTATTGCGGATGATACGACATTCCATTCAAGTGCTGTTTTCTGATCCTCCTCATTGGAAAACTTCTTGATTTCCTCCTCGGTGAAAGAAGTAAATGTATAGCCGTAATAAGCATTATCAGGAAATTCAGTGTCAGTATTGCCGTCTGTCGAGTGGAATTTACCCCAGCTGTTTCCTTCTCCGGTTGCATCACCCATAAGTTCACCGACCTCTACTATACTCGGGATGGCTTTCTTGTATTCATTAAGCTTATCCCCACCGTCATAATAGGTGCCACTATTGTTTATTGCTGTGGGATATGCAACACCGTAGTTACCCACAAGTGTTATATCAGGGAAATTCATGATGTCATATCCGGCATCAGCATACTTCTTGAGAAGCGCTGGGGAGGTGTCCAATGACTGCCCGAATGCATCCTTGACTGTAAGATTGTAGTGGTAGTCATGTACGTTGTACGCAATTTCCTTGAAGTATCTGAAAGCCTTGATTGAATCTTCCTTATCTGTATAATCC
>CAVFNE010000199.1:0-4063 GCA_963623755.1 Muribaculaceae bacterium
CGCCTACAGGGACAAAAACGAGCTTGTTTCCTTTCTCGAGCACTATGATGATGAGTAGTGGATATGCTCAATTTTTGTTGAAGCTATTTCTTTGGTTGTAAAACATATACACGTGTTATATTAAAGCGAAGAAAACATTGTTTTCCGGACTGGGAAAAATTAATCAAATTTATCTAATTTTTTTATTACATATGCCGGTTTTATCTGTTACCATTTACCGCGCTTATTAGTATATAAGACATTATTTTGATTTATAAAGGAATTGGGTAATGGATAAGAAAAAGACAAACAAGTACTTCACTGAGAGGCAGAATGAATTCGAGTCTTCTGCTCGTAGTTATCCAAGAAAGTTTTCCTTCGCACTGGAGAAGGCAAAGGGAGTTAAATTGTGGGATGTTGAGGGAAATGAGTACATCGACTTTCTGTGCGGGGCGGGTACACTTGCGCTTGGGCACAACGATGATGATGTGAATAAGACAATGGTGGATCTTATCTCCTCCGGCGCTCCTCTTCACACTCTTGATCTCACGACACCTGTAAAGGATAAGTTTGTCGAGACAATACACTCAATTCTTCCATTCGGTATGGCAAAGGACGTAAAGATACAGTTCTGTTCTCCTTCTGGAACTGATGCTACAGACGCGGCGATAAAACTGTGTAAGATAGCAACAGGCCGCAGCTCTGTCATTGCCTTCTCTGGTGGCTATCACGGTATGGGCCACGGAGCTATGGCTGTAACTGGTAACTGCTATGCCAAATCACAGGTTCCGAATTTAATGGCGGGGGTGCAGTTCATGCCATATCCCTATTCCTACCGCTGTCCGATGGGACTGGGGGGAGAGGAAGGAGCAAAGGCATGCGGCGCATACTTTGAGAGACTATTAAAGGATCCCGAGAGTGGAGTCAGTAAGCCTTCATGCGTTATAATTGAACCCATTCAGGGGGAGGGAGGTGTTGTTCCTGCTCCAATCGGCTTCTTACAGACTGTAAGGCGTGTCACTGCCGAACTCGATATCCCGCTCATCTGTGATGAAATCCAGTGCGGTATGGGGCGTAGCGGTAAGGTCTTTGCCTTCGAGTATGCCGGCATTGTTCCTGATGTAATACTGTCCTCGAAAGCAATCGGCGGCACACAGCCCATGAGCGTTGTCATATATAACAAGAAGCTTGATGTATGGGGCCCGGGGACACACGCAGGGACATTCAGAGGAAATCAGCTTGCAATGGCTGCAGGAAAAGTTGTCATGGAGAAAATCAGAGAGCCTGAGTTTCTGAGTGAAGTTGTCAGAAAAGGCGGTATCTTTAAAGAGAGATTGCTTTCTCTCCAGAAAGAGTGTCCGATTATCGGGGACGTAAGGGGAAAAGGATTGATGCTCGGAATCGAATTTGTCGACCCGAAAGGCTCAAAGGACATTATGGGGCATCCTCTGGAAAGCGGGAAAATCTGTGCCGAGGTACAGCGAAGGTGCTTCGAGAAGGGACTTGTGATGGAGAAGGGTGGAAGAAACGGATCTGTTATGAGATGTCTGACAGCACTCAATATCCCAGATGAAGACCTTTTAAAAGGGATATCAATATTCGAGTCTGTAGTAAGAGAAGTCCAGAAAGATTATGTCTGAAACTCCCTTCATCTATGATAACAGCGCCTCTACTAGAGAACAGTATTCCTCAATGGTAAAAAAGACAGTGGAGTCTTTTCTCTCATCAATTGAGGACGAAGGTGCATTCTCGGGAATCAATCCGTATCAATTGAGAGAGAAAGTCGAATCTCTTGGATTTCTTCCTGAAAAGGGATTGGGGTTTGATGAAACACTTAAGAAGGTGGAGGAGGTAATTCTTCCCAATCTTTTACGGACATGGTCGACAAGTTACATGCCTCACCTGCACTCTCCCTCACTTTTAGAGACAATTATGAGCGAAATTCTCATTGCCTCTTTCAACGACAGTATGGACAGCTGGGATCAGGGACCGGCGGCAACGGAAGTGGAGGAGAGCGTAATAAAGGGGCTTGTAAAGCTTTACGGCTACACTGACGATGCCGGAGGCGTCTTCACATCCGGTGGCTCGCAGTCCAATATGAGTGCAATCATTGCAGAGAGGGACCAATATTGCAACCGTATTCTCAATTGGGATGTCAAAAAGAAGGGGCTTCCCGGAGAGTGGAATAAGCTACGGCTGTACACATCTGAAATTTCACACTTTTCTATGGAAAAATCGGCACATATTCTGGGTCTGGGATATGACGCTGTGAGGAAAATTCCCGTTGATGATCATTTCCGCATTGATATACCTAGCCTTGAAAGAATGCTGGAGGAGGACACAAAGGCGGGGCTGATGCCGTTTCTGGCTGTAGCTACAATTGGAACTACGGACTTCGGTAGTATTGATAACGTTGAAGAAATGAGAAAGCTCTGTGACCGCTATAACATGTATCTTCACGCAGATGCTGCATACGGTTCGGCAGCCGTAATGAGCTCTAAATATTATTCCAGGCTCGGGGACTTGAGTCTTTGTGACTCGATTACAATTGATTTTCATAAGATGTTCCTCCTCCCCATTTCATGCTCTGCAGTGCTTGTAAAAAACAAAAATGCCCTTGAATGCTTCGGCCTCCATGCTGATTATCTTAACAGAGAGGAGGACGAAGAGGACGGCTACATAAATTTAGTTGGAAAGAGTATGCAGACAACACGACGCTTTGATGCCTTGAAGGTATTCATGGCCTTCCAGACAAGAGGGCGCGATGGATACGATGCGCTTGTTACGAAGCTTATAGATAATGCCTCTCTCTTCTACTCAATGATAAAAGACGACAAAGCGTTTATCTCAACAGTTGAACCCGAGCTATCGTCTGTTGTCTTTGCCCTTAATAAAACAGACGAAGAGAATAAAAAAGTCAGAAGAGCACTACTGGAAGAAGGAATTGTCATCGGGCAGACTGTCGTTAACGGGCGCGTAATGCTTAAGTTCACGCTCCTCAATCCCAACCTAGAGAAGAAGGACTTTGAAAAGCTGATAGCTAGAATCAAAAGACTTGGGGATATCGCCAGGACTTAAACCTATAATTGCCGTGTAAGTGTATTTATTGCTGTGTTTGTAACTGTAGGGGATTGCTTTGTCAAGCATTGTATATCACATAGATTCGAAGACGTGAACAACTTACGTATATGACTCAAAATCCTATAGAGCCACTGGGACAGGTAAGGTTAAGACGGAGAAAGACGTATCTTGGTAGGATTGACTCTGTCACCCGAGCTTTAATGCACTCTACAGTATCAAGCATTATGAGTAGACTAAATAGAGTCATTAATATTTCAAATGTTGTCAAAACATTACCTCCTTTTTCAAGTTTTACGAAGAATCAGGAGGCCTTTTTTTGATATCTAAAGGCTGATGAGTAGTGGACTTACACCTCGGGATATAAGAGAAAAAATATGCCCGGAATCCAATTTTTTTCTGGCATGGTGGCTATAATCTTGCCACTCCGGGTGTCAGCTTTACTTAAATAGTTCAAGAAGCTTTCTCAGTCATTGTATCTTTGAGGGCATGTACATAAACATATCCACCCATTACATTTATAATACGTGCACTGAATGCAGTTTCCACCTCCGGCTTTCTCCCCCTCGGTCTCATAGTTGAGATAGCGATAGTGTCCACAGCTGTTAAAGGTAGTCACAACCGGCTGACCTTCATAATAGGTTGTAAAGCATCTCCTGCCACCGGATACATCTCCCAATTCATCGTCACCAAGTTCGCCTGATTTGGAATTAAGGTAAGAAAAGTATCTTTCTGCCTCTTCTCCCGTTAAATCAAATCCGTTTGCCTTTGCCACCGTCATAAGCTCTTCGGAGCTCTTTGCAAGTTTTGCTTTTTCAAGTAATTCTGCGTTTAAATTCATTTTCTTACTTCCTTATTGGGTTAAATTTCATCACTAAATACGAAAAGAAACGGCATTTGTTAGAAAATTTGCATGAGATTTTCTAAGACTGTCAAAGGCAATCATCTAAATAACTAAAGAGTGGACAGTTCTCGGGCCTTACAGCATAGAGTAGCCTGAGGCCGG
>CAVFNE010000200.1:0-4049 GCA_963623755.1 Muribaculaceae bacterium
GCTAGGACAACACCCATCGGTACCTATATATTCTCCCGTAACGTAGTGCTAATGCACTGAGGCTAATCAACAAGGGTATGCTCGCTTTCGATCATACCCCGGGACTTGTCCCGTGGGTTGTTGATTGCTTCGAACTCCTATGCAAAAAAAATACCGGTCACAAATACCGGTATCTTATGGGATCTATAATATTATGTATGAAAATCGCACTGTCTTCTTTTTCATTTGACGAAACGATAGCAGAGAGGGAAAAAAAACGCAAGAGCGGGCCTCTTTCTTTTTTCCTTTTAATTCAGGGCTTTCCGCACACGACCGAATAGGGTAAAATCATCTTATATATAAACAGCAGGAGATGAAACTTCTGCTGGGTGATAATCAACCTCCGGGATGTCCCGGAAGGATGTAAAGGAGTTAAATAGTGAAATACTGCAGAGACTGTGGAGAACAAATTCTTGATAATGCTGAAATCTGTCCGAAATGCGGGTGCAGACAGACCCCTCCCGAATATTCCCGTCCCCGTAATCCCGAAGCCAGCAGCAGGAGCAGACTCTGTGCTCTTCTTCTCTGTATCTTCTTCGGAGTTGTCGGCGTCCACCGCTTCTATCTCGGACGTACAGGATCCGGCATCGCCATGGTCTTCCTCGGCTGGCTGACTCTCGGCATATGGCCGCTTGTCGACCTGATTCTCATTGCATGCGGCTCCTTCAAGGATGGAGAGGGACGTCTCGTCACAGAGTGGGATATCTGAAGAAAGTCAGATTTTCGCCATATGTCCCCTACGGGGGACATTTGTCGTTTAAATCCTTAATCAAGTTGGGTAATCGGTTGGGTAATCGGTTGGGTATTCGGTTGGGTATTCGGTTGGGTATTCGGTTGGGTATTCAGGAGTTGCAATATGACAATCAGATAATTGGAATGTCTGCGTAATTGCTTTTGATATAAAATAATATATTCAATACGGAAACTGAAGGCTCAAGTATTTCCTTTTTCTGATTGTTATTTATCCAACGTATTTGTCGGGTATTCGGTTGGGTAATCGGTTGGGTATTCGGTTGGGTATTCGGTTGGGTATTCGGTAACTGATTATCTAGGAGACAGGTTTCTTATGGTACTGCCGGAAGAGGTTTTACAATGAGTTTAGACACAATCATGCAGACTTTTACCGATATGACTAATCTGTAGCACCCTCGTTATATACGTTCAGAGGTACAAATCCCAGTTTCTTGAGAATCTCCAGATCCTTTGTTCTCTTATTCCGGCAAGTCCATGTGTTACCTTTTCTGTCCATCTTGAGGCATCTTGCCATGTTAAGAATATCCTGGGTTGAGATGGTGTTGTTGCCCAATGCCTTGACAGCATTGTTGAGTCTTGCATAGAGCTGGCCGGTAATCAGGATTATGAAGGCCAGACCCTGCTGCTTAACATAGTCCTCTTCCTTAAGGTTGTTGAAATCACCTGCATTCTTGATGTAATTGTAAAATGTCTAAATGCCCCATCTGCCTTTATATGCGCAGAACACCTCCCTGGGAGGCAGGCCGCTGTTGGTCCGGAGGACATAAATACCGAAGAATTCTCTTACCTCTGCAAGGCCTTTTTCTGTATAGCCGTTCTTCCCGAGGTCGATGCACTGCTGGTAGTTGAATATGCACTTCGAGTTCTCATCAATGTCTCTGAGACAAATACACTCTCGGTTTCTGTCAGCTTTATCTCCATGTATTGAATCCGGGCATGCGTTGAAAAGAGGCTGAGAAGCCGAGGTCTCCTGACACGGCCCCGGTGTGACCGGAAAACAATGAGAGATTCAATGATCCTCCTCCGGACTTCGATAGTAGTGAGGAGATTCTCCCTTCTACCGACGAAAAGTGTCGTTCCCTGAGGTCGAGGAGGGTTGTTCCAGCGCTTTTCTGTGTTTGGCGGGATATTATCAGAGCAAAGACTGCTCCTCCGCCCGTGTTCACAAAGTGAAGGCCGGGGCTCTATATAACCGATCAAGTCTTTTTTGCCGTTTGTTCCTTAGCGCTCATAAAGACTCATCCTGCTGTCTCATTCCCGCGGGAATTCCTCATCAAAAGCTCAGATTGGACGGGCCAGAACTTTCGCTTGAAAGAGAAGCGTAAAGAAAAAAAATATTTGTGGCTATGTCACAGTGAAGGCGATAAACTTTTCATCATTATGCTAGTAAAAGCGAATTTTTCTTCAAGGCGTTTGAAGAACCGGTTACGGAATGCATTCACAACGCCGTATAATATCATGACCATGATTGCAATTGTACTGCTGTCATATCTGATTCTCTTTCCTCTGGTTGAGATGATTGTCAGCTCCTTCACGCTTGCCAAGGTCGATGTCAAGGCAGTCAAGGGAAGCCATCAGGGCCAGTTCACCTTATACTACTGGAAACGCATATTCAACAGCATGATTGCGAAGAACATGTTTTATGTGCCTCTTGCTCATTCTCTTGTTATTGCAACATTCACCAGTATACTGTGCATTCTGCTCGGAAGCACCTTCGCCTGGCTTATGGTACGAAGCGACATTCCGCATAAGAAGTTTTTCAACCTTATGCTGATCGTACCGTATATGCTTCCATCCTGGGCGATTGCTCTCTCATGGAATACGATATTCCGTAACACAAGGGTCGGAGGAACTCCAGGATTTCTTGTTTATCTCGGCATCAACGTCCCCGACTGGCTCAGCTACGGCCCGGTTCCCATTATCCTTGTACTATCTCTTCACTACTACTCATATTCCTATCTTCTTGTTTCAGCTGCACTCAAGTCCATCAACAGTGAAGTCGAGGAGATGGGAGAGCTTATCGGAGCGACCAAGTGGCAGATAGTGAGAAAAATCACACTTCCATTAGTCCTTCCCGCAATTCTCTCGGCACTTATCCTTACTTTCAGCAAGGCTATCGGAACATACAGTGTTCCCTCCATGCTCGGCTTGAAGGTCAACTATTATACCATAAGTACGATGATACACAGCACGGTCAACAGTGCGCAGGCCGGACTGGGATTTGCAATAAGTCTTACGCTCATCGCCATCAGTGCCATCTTTATCTTCATCAACCAGAAGATAATCGGACAGCGCAAGAGCTATGTGACAATGGGCGGAAAGGGAACGAGAAGCAACCCCATACCGCTGGGTAAGGCGAAGACTCCCATCCTCATTCTTCTTTACGCATTTGTCCTTCTGATGGTTATCTTTCCCGTTGCATTGATGTTCTATCAGACGCTGATGATGAAAGTCGGCGACTATTCGCTGAAGAACCTGACTCTGCATTACTGGATCGGAGAGGGACGCAGTGACGTATATGAAGGACTTGACGGCGTACTTATCGACCGTAAGTTCCTGAGTTATCTCGGTAATACTCTTAAGCTTGTATTCTTTACCAGTATCATTGCAAGTCTGATCGGACAGCTTATCGGATACATAAATGCGAGAGGACGTAAACTCCGCAGCGGCCGTTTTGTCGAACAGGTCGCATTCATCCCGTATCTTATTCCTTCCATAGCATTCGGAGCTATGTATCTTTCGATGTTCTCGACAGGGATCAAGATAGGTTCGGTGACAATTGTACCGCCGCTTTACGGCTCTTTTGTTCTTCTTGTGCTTGTAAGCGTCGTCAAACATCTTCCGTTTGCCTCCCGAAGCGGTACGGCCTGTATGCTTCAGATAGGAACCGATCTCGAGGAAGCAGGACAGCTTGCCGGAGCATCGTTTGTCAAGAGGTTTACGAGAATCGTATTTCCCCTTGCAAAGAACGGTTTTATGAGCGGCTTCATGCTGATCTTCATCAGTATCATGAAGGAGCTGGATCTGATTGTCCTTTTGATGAGCCCGAAGCAGGGGACGCTCTCCTATCTGGCATACTGGTATTCCACCGAAGGTTGGACCCAGCCATCCAACTGTATCGCCATCGTAATGTTCGCTCTTGTGTTCCTTACGCACTGGCTGTCGAACAAGCTTTTCAAAACAGATCTGGCTGGCGGACTTGGAGGTTGATTAATCATGAGTGAAATTATTCTGAAACATATTGATAAGTATTACGG
>CAVFNE010000201.1:0-4046 GCA_963623755.1 Muribaculaceae bacterium
GGAGATACTTGACATGAACCTGAAGGGGTAAAAATCAAGATTCAAGGACTTTTCACAATACTACATTGAAGAAGATGGGATGTAAAATACGACAATTGTCAATCATTGTTAACATTCCTATTCCAGCTATGAAGACATAAGGTGGTAAACGAGGAAATATATGCCCTTTTGAGGTGGTGGATGATGGAGAGTTTTTATGACGGCAGAGAATAGAATCAAATCTGATATGCCTTCTCTCCGCCTGCCCGAAAGTGGAAGGGACAACTCAAGACGCATAAAACTCTTTCGTTATGCTAGTGCATTCAAGTACAAGACTGGAGAAAAATAAAAGTGTCATGTCGAAATCAGGTTGCTGTAGTATTTTGTCTTTCCCGAGAGTACATCGTTGTAGAAGTTTTCCTTCCAGTCGATGAATGCCAGGGAGTCCTCGATTTCCTTCTTCGCTTTAAGTAGTGCCTCCCTCTTATTCTCAAGTATTACCTTCCTTTCGGGGATGGAAGACTCTCCCTCGAGGCAGAGCTCGAGATACTCCTTCATCTCAGCTATTGTCATCCCGCAGCGCTTGAGACACCCCAGACTCTGTATCCATTTGATATCATTCCCGCTGAATACTCTGTAATTCCTCTCGTCCCTTTTGACGTTTGGGACAAGGCCTTCGTTGCAATAGAACTTGAGGTTCTCGTAGCTCATATTTGTCATCTCACACGCTTCTTTCATCGAGTACATAAAAAATTCTCCAAAAAAGTTAAAAAGGCTATTGACCGGTAGTAACTACCGGCTAGTACATTCATTTTTGTCCCTCCTTTAAGGAGAGTCAAGGAGAAAAAATGAAAAGATTTATGTTTTCAAGCATGACGCTGATGCTGACTCTTTTTGCAGCTGCATGCAGCGGGGCTAATGAGACTGCTTCGGCCGGTCAAAGTGCAGGCAGAAAGATTCTTGTAGTCTACTATTCGGCAACAGGCAGTACTGAGAGGGTTGCAGAATATATAGCATCGGAGACAAAAGGAGAGCTCTTTGAGATTGAGCCGGTTGAAGAGTACACAAGTGCAGACCTCAACTGGAATAATTCCACAAGTCGGGTTGTGAGGGAACATGAGAATGAGAGCCTGAGGAATGTGGAATTGGTTAAAACGACCCCCGATAACTGGGATGAGTATGACACAATTTTCATCGGCTACCCCATATGGTGGGGAATAGCTGCATGGCCGGTGAACAACTTCATCAAGAATAATGATTTTACCGGTAAGACTGTGATTGCTTTCTGCACATCGTCCTCTTCAGGGTTGGGCAGCAGCATGAAGCTTCTGGAAGAAGAAGCGGGAAGCGGAAGGTGGCTCACTGGGGAACGCTTCAGAAGCAGCGTATCCGAGAGTGATGTTAAAAAATGGGTAGATGGATTGAACTACTGAGGAGGACAGAATGGAATACGTAACACTTAGTAACGGCGTAAAGATGCCGATTCTCGGCTATGGAGTTTATCAGGTGACAAAAGCTGAGGCAGAGAGATGTGTACTGGATGCACTTGAGTCAGGCTACAGATTAATTGATACGGCACAAAGTTACTTCAATGAAGAGGAGGTGGGCTCTGCTCTCGAGAAGTCGGGAATAAAAAGGAACGAGATATTCCTTACAAGTAAGGTCTGGATAGAAAACTTCACTTACGAAAAATGTCGCAAATCAGTATTGGAGTCGATGGATAAGCTCCACACCGATTATATTGACCTTATGCTTCTTCATCAGCCCTATGGCGACACATACGGGGCATGGAGAGCACTTGAGGAGCTCTATAAAGAAGGTAAGTTGAGGGCAATCGGGATATCGAATCACTATGTGGACAGGATGGTTGAGTTTGCATCCTTTGTCTCCATTCCTCCTATGGTCAACCAGATGGAAATTCATCCATTAAACCAGCAGCTTGGTCTCAAGCCATGGGCCGACAAGTACAATATTCAGCTTGAGGCATGGGCGCCGTTCGGAGAGGGCAGAAAAGGCCTGTTTGATAACCCCACGCTCAAGGCAATCGGCGCTAAGTACGGAAAAACTACGGCCCAGGTAATACTGAGGTGGAACATCCAGCGTGGTATTGTAGTAATCCCGAAGTCAACCCATAAGGAGAGGATGAAAGAGAACATCGACGTCTTCGACTTCGCCCTCACTGACGAGGATGTGACATTAATCAAGTCTCTCGATACTGCCAATTCCTCTTTCTTCTCCCATCAGGACCCGAACATGGTAGAGTGGTTTGTTAAAATGGTTAACGAGCGAAAGCGTAAGAAAGAAAGTCAAGGAGACGAAAAGAACTGGTAATTGGAATAGTCTATAAGGGCAGGAAACTCACTTTTGTGTTGTTTTCTGCATCCTGTAGGCATCAAGTTACATTTTTAAGTTGTTTTGCTAAATATGAGATGTCCAAAGATTGGAAAGAAGAGATAGATTAGAGGTGGCCTTTATCCACAACTGTGGGATGAAAAAACTACATAATTTTATTATCTTGATGTAAGATAGGGTTTGTAAAAGAGAAAGGCAGAGAACTCATTGTCACAGGTATGAGAAAATCAGAAAAGGAGAGTATACGGTATGGGAAGTTTCGTTAATCCTGATAATTCAGCTTTTAAAGAAGTGCTGAACTCTGAAATCTATGTGGACAAAAGCGACTTGATAAATAGCACGAACAAATTACTTTGTACTACCCGAAAATATATCTGCAACAGTCGTCCCCGTCGCTTCGGTAAGTCGATGGCCGCAGATATGCTTGTCGCATACTACTCAAAAGGTGCAGATTCAAAAGATATGTTCTCCACCCTTGAGATATCGTCTTCTCCCGACTGGGAAAAGTACCTCAATAAATATGATGTAATACACATTGATGTTCAATGGTGTATAAACCCCTCCGGAGGCGAGGAAAAAGTAATATCTTATATCGAGAGGGAAGTAATTGGAGAATTAAAAGAATACTATCCTTTTGTCGTCAGGGATGAAGACAAATCCCTGCCTGCGGTCCTAGCACGGATTAACAAGGAAACTAAAAAACAATTTGTTGTCATAATCGACGAATGGGATGTTCTCATCAGAGATGATGCGAATAACAAGAAAGTGCAGGAAGAATATATATCCTTTCTAAGAGGACTTTTTAAAGGCTCTGAGCCGTCGAAGTATATAGCCCTCGCCTACATGACAGGTATTCTTCCAATAAAGAGGCAGAGGACTCAGTCGGCACTTAATAACTTCAAAGAATACACGATGATATATCCCGGAATTATGAACAAGTACATAGGCTTCACAGAAGATGAAGTCGAAAAGCTCTGCAATGAGTATTCAGCTGACATTAACGAAATAAAACGCTGGTATGACGGCTATGTTCTCAAGGGCGAGCACGTATATAACCCTATGGCTGTTGTGAATGCTGTTCTTGATGGAGAATGCAGAAGTTATTGGTCAAGCACTGCCAGCTATGAAAGCGTTGTTCCATTGATAAACATGAACTACGACGGACTTAAAGAAGCAATAATCAAGCTGGTCTCAGGAGTTGAAGTTCCTGTCGACATAGGAGACTTCCAGAATGATGTAGTCTCGTTTTCCTCCAAAGATGATGTTATGACATATCTTATACACTTAGGGTATCTTGCATATAACGAGAAAGAAAAGACAGCCTTCATCCCTAACGAGGAGATACGAGAGGTTATGGTAAGGGCCGTAAAGAAGAAGAAATGGAGCAAGTTTATCAAGTGGATGGGAGAGTCCGAGAGTCTGATGGATGCCACCATTGCTCTTGATGGAAAGGCTGTTTCTGAGAGAATTGAGAAAATACATGACAGGTATTCCTCTGCAATAAAGTACAATGACGAGAATTCCCTTGCAGGTATTATCACAATAGCCTACCTTGCAACTATGGACACATACTTCGACCCCATCCGTGAGTTTCCCTCAGGTAAGGGGTTTGTTGACTTTGTTTATATACCGAGACCTGAATACAGAGATAAAACCCCAGCTCTTGTTGTCGAGCTCAAGTGGAATAAAACTGCCCTCAGTGCAATCGACCAGAT
>CAVFNE010000202.1:0-4028 GCA_963623755.1 Muribaculaceae bacterium
TTCATGGGGAATGGAACTATACGATTCTACCCGATGAGCATCAATTTGCAGGTAACGAGGACGAGTAGTTTTGCACAAGTATTAAATTAACAGTTCCATACGTATCATTCTTAAACAAATCTTTAACTGCTTTCGGGGCTCTGACGAAGTCAACAAGGATGTAACTCCTGTATTCATTGGATGCAAACTCCTGTGCTATATAGCTTTTTCCAACTCTTCGCGCACCATTTATCATAATAGCCGTTTTACCGTTGCTATTCCTTTTCCATTCCACAAGCTCATCGTATATCTTTCTTCTTAACATAATATTCTATCCTACAAATAAATATTAAAATATCTGTCACGAGAAAGCAAGTTTAGGAATCGCATTTTTGCACGAAAAAGCAAGTTTAAAAATTACATTTTTGCACGAAAAAGCAAGAAGAAAGCATAACACTGTGACGGCTCGACCTTTGTACATGTCCACACACTACATAAGGAGGCTGAAAAAAATCGCCAAAAATCGAGTAGGAATTTAAATTCCTCATCACATAGATTCCGGTCGGCACTATGCTCTTGTAGTTAGAATAATCTCCTTTAGAGCTCTCTGCAGCCTCTCGATTAGACGTCGGTTGTTAAACTGATAACGGCCGGTCCTCTTGGAGCCTTACTCGGGATGTCAATTCTAAATCCCGTTCTTTTTCCTCTTGATACTTGAAATGGGCTTAAATATGATATGAGGAAAATATTGAATTAAATTCTGATAGGGCTCTTGATACCTTTTGATGGAAGGGAAATTCTGCTTCAGGTATTTAATGTAGTTGAGATAACGCTTCATATCACCATTGACGATGAGAATATTCACATGTCGCCGTGCCATGTCGTCAATCTGTGGGCGTATTTTTTTGAGCTTTTCAGAACCGTAGGTGGTCTCAAGTGAATACTTTGCCATCCTCTCGTGCTCGTCAACATGCTTGAGGTAACCTTTAATAGAGACACTCTGTTCGCCCCGACCTATACGGTAGCAGTAGACAGGGATATCGAAATAAGTGAGGGTTGAAGAGAGGAGAATCGATTTGAGGCAGAATTCAAAATCCGTGTAGAAGGAGTGCTCCGTAATCTTTATTCTGTTCTTTATTAATGCTGTTCTCACCGCAGTTGCATGCATACTGAGGGCATAGATATCAGACGAGGGGAGTACAACATTTTCTTTAAAACTGAACTTCTCCTCCTTCTCTTCCATATCCGGTTCTTTGACAAAGAAGAACGGCGTATATATGATGTCACTTTCAGTTTTTTTCAATGCTTCGATTAGGGACGGCAGATTGGAGGAGATAAACCAATCATCGCCGTCGAGGAGTTTATAGTATTTCCCCTCTGCTATTGGAAGCGAGCTGTTGATTGTTGAGCCGTAGCCGCCGTTCGGCTTATCAATGAGTTTGAAAGTCCTGGGATACTTTTCGGCATAGCGCTCTGCTATATCCGCTGTTTTATCCTTCGAGCCGTCATTGACGACTATTACTTCCAGGTCATCAAGAACAGATTCAACTACAAGAGAAGAGAGCGTCTTCTCTAAAAACTTTTCGACGTTGTAGGCAGCAATGGAAAGTGTAAGAGTTTTACTCATTCTCTTCCTTCTTCTTAATTATATGGTACTTAACCATCATATCATAGAGAAAGCTTATCAGCCACTCATCTTTAAAGAGAAGGAGTAACAGCACATAGACGGTAACGCCTGATATTACCTGCGCTGCCAGCAGTACTATATCGTTGATTTCAATCATTCCCAGAAGATAAACACAGGCAAACATAATCACACCGGCAATCAACTTTTTGTATCCTATGTGGAAGATTTCCCCGATGGAAATGAATCCCCTACTGTTATGAACATACTGCACAGTTATGACAAGCTCTGCAATTATGGTGGCAACTGTTGCGCCGGAAGCTTTGAAGTGCGGGATAAGGAGAATATTCAAAATAAGGTTAGTCACCGCTCCGACTACAAGGTATCTTATAGATTCGGCCCTTCGACCGCAGGGCGTAAAGTATTGCATTTCAAGGCAGTTACTCACCCCGATGATTATAACGATGGGACTGAAAAGATAAATAAGGGGAACTACCTCTTCGTATCCCGGACCGTAGAAGAGTCCCACAAGACGCCCCGCTACCGCCGAAAGTCCGAATGCAGAGCCGAATCCCATGAAGAGGATGTAGTTCATAGAAATCGAGAACTTCTTCTTTATCTCATCCATCTCCTTCTTTGCATAAAGCGCGGACATTCTCACCCCGACTACCGAGTTGATTGACGAGAAGACAATGCTTTTGAGTACATCAATAAACTTCTGCGCCTGCTGGTAGTACCCGATTTCCCTGTTGTCGCCTGTAATCCACTTTAAAAGCGGCTTATCGAGAAGAAGATAGATGGACGATGCAATTGACGGCAGAAAGAAAACAAGAGTCCCCTTGAAATGCCTCAAGATCTTCAAGTCCCTGACTGGGACCCTCTTAACGAGCTTTCCTAGTCCGCACCAATAGGAGATGAAACAGAGAAATGAGGTTACAGAGCTGATTGATATGTAGATAACAAGGTCATCGGAAGACTTAACAAGCACAAAAAGAAGGACGATTTCGACAACTTTTACAATCGTATTACGAGTGACGATGCTCCTGAATTTTTCAAGGCCTGTATAAAACCAGGAGATATCGAGTGCCGTCCCGATAACACCCAGAGTAAGAACAAGGTAAATTTTCCCGTATTCCACACTCGTAAGAACCAGTGGAATCCAGAGCAGAAAGCAGATAGATGAAGTGATTATACACATCACTTCAAGCTCCCAGAAGAGCTTAGAGCACATGTACTCATCGTCTCTGTTACGGGCTATCTCCCTCGAGCCGTAGACAGCTGTTCCGAGAGAAGCAAACATAATGAAGTAACTTTGAACAGATTGCGTGTAGCTTTGAATGCCTATTCCCTCAACCCCGATGACACGTGCCACATAGGGGGCTGTAATGAACGGAGTTATCGTTGTCAGGATACGATAAAGCGTATCGTAGATAACATTCAATTTAACATTACTCTTAACGCTACTCATTTTTAAAACCAAACAAAACAATGATTATTCAATTGTCCGAAGCTGTCAATCCTCACAAAAAGAATCGAATAGGAGAATTTTAACATCCTCCTCTCACACTGTTAGCATGCCGGTCGGCACTACGCGGTTCAACTTTGAAATAATGTCACACAGTGGTTTTTCTCCATATAGTAATCTACACAGGAGATTAGTCCCCGTCCGTGACATTCTCGTCTCCTCCTATTCCGCTTCCATTCCAATATCTTAAGTTTGCGTGACCCTAGCCGAAGATACGCATCCGCCGTACCACTGTCAGACTTACAGAACGGAACATTCCATTCGTCGACGACTCATCATTGTTCGGGCCTTTGCTTTCGCTACTACGCCCTTTATGCCGAGCTCGGGATAAAGGTCATTATGCCGAGATAGTTATTATCCCGAGTTACATGCCCGATTTTGTTACATAGTAACAAAGTGTGGCTACAACTTGTCGGCATAATAAACGCTAGAAGCTCTCGAGGAAACTCCTTCAAATCCTGCTACATCCTCCAATTGGAAGGTTAAAATCCGTTTCGGTTAATCCGTGTTTTTGTTGCCCTGTTGATTTTCTAGAGCTAAAACTTAGACAAACTAACCCGAATATGTTGTAGTTTAACCTTGTGTGATATAACTTCTGGTGAGCAAGTCAACAAAACACTGAATGAGTCATCCGTTTCAGGAACAGGTATAATAGTTTTAGGAGCAAGCCCGTTCTCTCACATGTTGCCGAGAAGTAAGGATTGAATTCTTTTATGTTGCAATAAAATAACGAAAAGAACTCGGCATAATGTTTTTGTCGGCATAACGCCCTCTGCTGACTTCTCCATATTCGTTGTTACTACACAGTCATCAGTGATGTTGCAACCTCGTGTGCTATGGAGACAACGGGATAGGTTTCATAGTCCTTCTCTGCTTGTTACCAATTTACGCTATAGCCTT
>CAVFNE010000203.1:0-3856 GCA_963623755.1 Muribaculaceae bacterium
TATATGTCGGCTCTTACTATTCAGCGTCAAGTGAAGTAGATGATTACTATTACCTCGAGGGAAGTGTGAGAATCAAAAAAATAGACGATGGGTTGTTCTTTGACGGGGAAGGAAAAGAAAACGCGCTCATCTTCTATCCCGGCGCAAAGGTTGAGTACACATCTTATATCCCGCTTATGTATGAGATAGCAGAGAAAGGAGTTGATGTATTTCTCCTGAAAATGCCTTTCAACCTTGCTTTTTTTGCCATTGATAAGGCAGAGGAAATAATCGAATACTATGATTACGACTCCTTTTATATCTCCGGCCATTCCATGGGTGGGGTAGCTGCATCATGTTTTGCCTATGATGAGGGAGATAGAATTGAGGGGATTATATTTCTCGCTTCATTTTCTGATAAGGACCTCACGTCCAGTGGTCTCAGGGCGCTCTCGATATATGGCACGGAAGATGGAATACTTAACAAAGAGAGCTACGAAAAAGCAAAATCCCTTCTTCCTTCTGATTCCCGGGAAGTTATAATAGATGGTGGCAACCACTCCTACTACGGCCTCTACGGCGAGCAGAAAGGTGACGGAAAAGCCACGATTACACCACTTGAACAGAGAGAAAAGACTGTAGATGCAATTATTAGTTTCATCCTCGGCTTTGAGTAAGGATGGAAGAGGTTTTGAGTGTTGACTCACATCCTCTCTCTTATTACTTTTTCTCTGGTAACATATGATAGACGAAAATACACTCTCTTCTGCTCCTATTGGAAAGACGCTTTTTAAGCTGAGTCTGCCGACAGTGTTGGCTCAGGTAATCAACATGCTCTACAACGTAGTTGATAGAGTTTATATAGGACATATGGATGGGGATGGAAGTCTTGCTCTCACGGGTGTGGGGGTATGCCTACCTTTGATTATGTTCATCACGGCCTTCTCAAGCTTTGTTGCAACAGGAAGTGCACCGAGATCCTCAATTTTCATGGGGAAGGGTGAGAAGGAAAAAAGTGAAAAACTCCTGGGAGAGAGTGTTCTATTACAGATTATAATTTCTCTTGTGTTGACAGCGCTTCTTGTTGCTTTCAACCGTCCTCTTCTTCTCCTCTTCGGGGCCAGCAGGAATACAATCGACTACGCATCGTCCTATATGACAATCTACGCCTTTGGGACAATCTTTGTAGAGCTCACCCTCGGCCTTAACGCATTCATTACAGCAGAAGGAAAGACAGTAGTGAGCATGATTGTAGTCAGTGCGGGTGCAATATTGAATATTATTCTCGATCCCGTTTTCATCTTTGTCTTTGACATGGGAGTCGAAGGTGCGGCATGGGCTACGATAATCAGTCAATGTGTCAGCACTGTTATATGCATAATCTATCTATCTAAGGGAAACTCTACTATACGCCTGAAGAAGTGTAATATTACACATCTTGATAAGCTCATCCTCCCGTCATTTGCTCTGGGCCTAGCATCCTTTGTAATGCAATCAACGGAGAGCTTGATCAGCATATGTTTCAACTCATCTCTTCTGAAATACGGACAGGATATGGCAGTGGGTACGATGACTATATGCTCCTCAATCATGCAAATGGCACTTCTTCCCTTACAGGGAATAGCGCAGGGTTCACAGCCATTGACTTCGTTCAACTACGGTAGAGGCAATAGCGAAAGGGTTAAGAAATGCTACAGAGTACTCCTCTCTGTTTCTGTTGTCTACTCGGTAACGCTATGGGCTCTCGTTGAGCTCTTCCCATCATTCTTTGCATCCGTTTTTACTTCAGACGAAGGTTTGATAGCATATGCAATTCCAAATATCAGAATATATGTAATGATGCTGGGCTTCATGGGAGTGTTGATTTCATCCCAGATGACATTTGTCTCAATCGCAAGTGCACTCAGCTCTGTCACAATTGCCTTCGTGAGAAAGATTGTTCTTTTGATTCCTCTTATCTACATAATGCCTCTTATTTTTTCTTCCAATCAGGTTAGAGCTGTCTTTATGGCTGAGCCTGTTGCAGATTTTCTCGCCATCACGTTTGCCTTTGTTCTCTTCCTCATTGTCTTTCCTAAGGCGTTGAAGGAAAGAAAGATCAGGTGAATTGTATACTTGAAAATGAGTGCGGGGGTGTTAGAATTTTTCATAAGCCGTGCTTTACTGGAGGCGATAAGCGATGATAGAGGAAATTAGAGTCAAGAACTACAGAAGCATAATCGACACAACCCTCAATTTCAGTTACGCAAAAAAACGTGCGCCTAGAAATTACCGTGAAGATGATACACTCTATTTTCTCGAGGACGGTGGAAGGAGGGTGGTTCCAATACTTGTTATCTATGGGGCGAACAGCTCAGGAAAGAGCACGCTCATCTCTGCTTTTTCTAGCCTTATAAAGATTGTGAAGAACGGAATAAAGAGTGTGGATTATGAGCCCAACAGATTCTCCTGTGAGAGCGGTACTCTTTTCTCAATCAGCGTGATATCAAACGGAAAGTACTACACATACTCCATTCTATATAATGAGGAAGGGATAAAGAATGAGAGTCTACTTCTAGACGGGAAGGTGCTATTTGAAAATGAGGGCGGAGAAGAAACGGAACTTTCTACATCGGTTTTACCTGAGGGAAAAGCATTGAGAGAGGAATTGACTCAAAAGACACTCTTCTTTGATCCCTTCGCTTATTCTGTGGAAGAGTGCTTTTCTAAATATTGCCTTTTTGGGCATCTTTCTCAGAACGATGCGCTCGAAAGCGTTGTTAGTGTTATCAAGAAACTTGACTTGTCATTTGATGATATAACAACAGATGACGGATGGAGTACGAAGTACAGGAAAAAGAACGGGGATGAGGTGACACTTGCCCTCTCTAAAGAGAGCGAGGGCACACAGAGATTGATAGCCATTATTTCTGTCGTACTTGCGGCTCTCTTTTCGGGCTCTATTCTTGTTGCAGACGAAATCGATGTTTCGCTGCATTCTGCTGTCCTCAGAACTGTTGTCTCCATTTTTACCGATCGCATATATAACAGCAGTAACGCACAGCTCATATGCTCGTCTCATAATACAGACCTTCTTGACGCGCCTTACATAAGACCTGATGAGATAGCCGTTTTCGAGAAGACAGGAAAGAAAGGAAGCCGGATAGAGCGCCTCTCAGATAAGGGCGTTACAAAAATGAGAAGAATAAGAGAGAAGTACCTCGCAGGCTATTTCTCGGGAGTGCCGTTTCCATATATATGAAGAGAGTCATTATTGTCATTGCCGAAGGTAAGAGTGAAGTTGTATACCTAAATGAGCTTAACCGTTTTTTCAGGGAGGAGGAGGTAGACTGTGTATTCTATCCCGTCAAGGCTGTAAACGGACAGTACAGGGAGGTTAGGCGCACCTATAATGAAGTAAGGCGTAAATACAAGAATGAGAGGATTGAGATTCTGGTAGACAAGGATATCTACATAAGAGAAGAGAAGGAAAAAGAGGATTACAGAAAGCGGGAAGAGGACGGACTGCCGTACTTCACATTCTCATATAACAACTTCGAAGACTTCTTGATTCTTCATCTTCCATATAAAGATGCCAAAATGTGGAGTGATATTGCCTCCCGTCACGGCCACAACCTTGTTCCTCTTGTGGCGTCTGAATATCTGGTGCTCCTCTCCGACAGTGCCATATGGGGTAGAACACATTACAAGAAGGGGACCATGCCGTTTAAAATCGACTTATCCCGACTCGAGAATTTGATAGCTAACGACAGGCGGAAAGATATATTCATGCATTCCGACTTTACAGATATAATTATCTCTGTACTTCCTTAATTAAGTTTTGGCTATAGTATATTTTTGTTGACTTAATGATTTTAAGACATCCAAATTCCGACAA
>CAVFNE010000204.1:0-3829 GCA_963623755.1 Muribaculaceae bacterium
TGAAGATGACATTATAAGCACAGACTATTGGAGGCGGGAGGAACATAGGGGGAGGAGAAGCTCCGGCTGTGTAGTTTGAAAAATTCTTTTGGTACTGTACTGAAGAAATAATCTGGTGCTGTTTTTGAAAAATTAAATTTGGCTTTTGCCCAATCCCTGTCGGTTTGCACAATCTTATTCCTCTAGAGTTTTTTGTCATCTTTACTCAATGAAGAGCCCCTCACGAATTGTGGTGAGGGGTATCTGTTTAACCATGATGAGTCTACGAAGCAGATTCAGTAAATATCTTCTTTCCCAGCGAGCTCCACTACCCTTGAGAACAGAATGCATTCAGCCTCACAGCTTTTAACTTCAAGGTTGTGTATGCTATCCTGCAACTCAATACCTGTCGGTGAGCATTTGAGCGATTTAGGAAGATGCTCGTATTTTTTCATTTCATTACCAATCATTGTCTCAATCACCCTGACATATGCTGCAACGACACTGTAGATAGAAGCAGCAGCTAACTCAGTTGCCCTGTCAAGTTTTTCATTATCTCTAGCATTCATGGTTGTCTCCTATAAGGTAAGCAATATACTCAGGATCAAAAAGAGACTGCTGCCCATCATTGTAATACACATCTCTTCTTTTTCTTCGAGTTTTATTACGGTCCCTGAGTGCTCTTGCCGATGTCGTTAATCTCCTGTATGAACTTCTATCAAGGCTGTCATCGGCCATACAATACAGAAGTACTGCATTTCCAATCATCTTGTTGAGGGGTCTAGACCCATCAATGTAATCGAAGACAAGAGACTCACTTCTCTTGTTTCCATAAAAATACTTTTTACCCACGTCTTCCTCCTGAAAAATCTGGTATTGTGCTTACGGCTTCAGCATTGTGCTCGACGCTACCCCAGAACGGGCGCTGTGACTTTCTCACACACTCTGCCGTCACCGTATAGAGACTGTTATTAGCTGCATATTGCATTGCGAGAAGTGCATTCCTTCCTATTTCCCTAAGGTTCGCATTGCTTACCTGCCAGAGAGCATCGAGCCCGAGATCATCGAACACCTGTTCTTTACGTCCTGCAAGGAGTAAATGATGATCTATGTATGCAATGAAGTCTTCTTTTCTTAATGGCGGGATGTAATAACCTGAAGCAATCCTACTCATCAGTGGTCTCGCCGTCGGGGAGGACAGCTTCTCCGCAAGCTCCTCCTGTCCACAGAGCATAAGAGAAAACAACGGCCCCTTACTCTCCTCCCTCTGCGCGAGGATGTGCAACTGTGCGAAAACATCATTTCTTAAAAGGTGCGCTTCATCCACAAGAAAGATGCATTTCCTTCCATCAGACTGTATAGTCAGAAGCTTGTCCTGAATCATTCTAACCATTACACCCATCTGGTAGTTACGGACATCACAGCCGAAAGAAGCCAGGAGCTGGCGCATAAACTCTGCAAAACTCCACATACCTCCGACTATGTTTATTACAGTGGCACGTTTGCTCTCAAGCCTTGAACAGGCGTACCTCAGTGCGCTTGTCTTACCTGAGCCTACATCTCCGATGACGGCATAGAACATTCCATTCTGGAATGCAAACTCGGCCATCTCCGATGTTTCCTTTACATGAGGTAGCTCATAGATGTCCTTTGCTCCTAACGTCTGAGGGAATGGAGCTTTCTTCATCTCGAAGAACTGCATAATGGGCACATTAAGATTCTGCTCATTTCGTTTCTCATCCTTATACATATATATCCTCCTTCTATTTTCTTCTGCGGATGTTGTAATTCGCTTCTCTATCGACCTTCTTCAGCATGCCGATGCTCTTACCGTTGAAGAATGCTTCCATAGTATTCTCGGGGTCACTTTCAAAGAACCTGAGCTCGATTTTCTTGCCTGCGTACCCAAGGGGTACCTGGTAGCGGACATTATCGTAGCTGATGGATCTGTCCTGTCTGACGATTCTTGTCTCACTTGCCCTGAAGTAGAGTGGAAGATTCTCGGGAGCTTGTCTTATTGCCTTAACTTCCGATAGGTAACACTGGAGAGGAGACTTGCCGTCGAGAGACGAGTGTGGTTTTCTGTTGTAGTCATCCACCCACTTGCTGTATCTTTCATTCAGCTCATCAAGCGTAATCGGCTCGGATGGAAGCCTGCTTAGAAACTGCTGCCTTACAGTTCTGTTGAATCTCTCTATGCAACCTTTGCTGGCTGGTGAATATGGTTTAGCATAAATCAATTGCACGCCTAAAGATGCGCATCCTAATTTAAGTCTTTCGTCTCTAAAGCTCGAACCGTTGTCATAAAAGCATGTACGGGGTAATCCTCTAATCTGGAATGCGTTCCAAAGACAATCCATATAGCACTCTGCGGTCTCGGCTCTGTACCATGCTGAATAACACACAAGACGGCTGCGGTTGTCGATGCATGCAAACATTTTCGGAACTATCTCTGAGCCGTCATTAAGAAGACACACTCGACCGTGCATCGCGTCGCTCTGCCACTGATCATTTATCTCAGGAGCTCTGAATGCTCTTCTATCCTTCTCATGAGGGTTGCGGGAATTATTATCTTCATCGCGGAATATCTGATAGAGACGTCCCATTCCTACTGTGTCTGCACTTGTAAAGACTCCGTCTCTCTCTGCATTCTCCACCATTACGCTTGTCGGCACGTAGTCTTCCTTGTCACGATACCTCTTTAAAAGCTCTTCGCGTGCCTCCGGAGTAAGTTTGCGATTCTTTCCTTTGTCGCTTCTTTCTTTTGGTGCAAGGGAATCAATCGTTCCGGACTCCATGTAGGTGCGGTACCAGCCATAAACCGTATTCTCACATAGATGAGTCTTCGTGGAATACGGAATCTTGTACTCTTTGGCACATATTTCCCTAATCATACTCGCCCTGACGCCTGCGGAAAGGTTCCGATCCGTCAAAGGAAAGATGAGGTTGAACCTGAATAGTGCCTTTTCTTCTGGTCTGCTCATTGCCATAAGTCTTCTCCTTCGCCTTTTTAGGCTGGAAATAGACTAAATGCTGTTCAGGCAAACCGCCAGGGTGAATGAACGTTGGGTTTTACGATAAATACCGGCATTTTCATTCGGCCCCATTATTTTGACATTGTTCCGGAATAAAATTGAAAACCGTGGAATCTTCTTGAGAGCCTCCTTAAAACCCTTAAGAATGAGATTGGCGAAAGAGCGTGCATTCTCTTCGAACTTCTTTATCCAGCGCCTCATCAGAGACGGATCTATCCACCGGAGCCGGACATACTTCCCCTTTTCATAGTACAGACTCAAAACGACAAAAATGATTTTGTTTGAATATTGATGGTAAATATGGCACTGCTGGGGTAAAACCCTTATGTAGTGGCAGCACTCCTTACATTTATATACAGGAACTAGAAGATTTACGATTTTTTTGCCGCCAAGGATGAGAAAACGTAAAACCCACTGATGGAGAATCATGCATTCCATCCTGCCACAGGAGGGACACGTCCTCGGCCTTACAAGGTTTCCCAGTTCCTTTCTTTTTTTCGATTCTTTTAGCTCGCTCTCTTGAAATTTTAAGTAGTGGGTGTCAGACTGTATTGGCATTTTTGTATTGATGAAGGGAGATTTGGTCTACGAAACTTTGGTCTTCCTTCATCTTTTTTTACTCCTGAAAATATGGTTTAATTCTACAGTCACTATTTAAGAATTACAAAATAAAATTTCAATATGTTATTCATATAGAGGAGAATAATGTTTCATCCTACAGTATTCTGGTCAGGGCATGGTCAAGCTTATATTCACCGTCGGCAATTCTTACAAGTTCAAGTTTCTCGAGTTCTGCGATTGCACTCGAGACATTA
>CAVFNE010000205.1:0-3095 GCA_963623755.1 Muribaculaceae bacterium
GCTAAAACACTGGGTTTCTGAGTGTTTTATTTCTCTAATGTCTTCATTGTCGGGAGCCCGCTTTTTCTATGTAAGTCGCGAGTGCGTAAGAACATATAAGACTGAAAACAGCCGTTTAAGAAATTGCGTCACTCACGTAGTTTTCTTGATTTTCGCTCATTCCTCGTTATTTTTGGTAGAGGAATTGGTAAATTGGTAGTCCGTTTTGATACGGCTATCCAATCTTAATTTTGCCTTGAAGCTCGTGAAAAGCTTCAACTTTCTTTTCTCTGGTAAGCTCTGTGTAAATATCAAGCGTTGTACTGATGTCACTGTGTCCCATGATTTCCTGAATCATTTTTAGGGTGTTTTTATCCGATGTGTTCTCACACATACGGGTGCAAAAGGTATGTCTTAAGTTGTGAACGCTAAAATGCGGAATGATTATGGGCATTCTCCCTTCCGCCTTTGCTTTCTCCTCTTCTTCAGCGTTGTAATCTCTGATGATACGCTCAATCGCTCGGTTCAGATTGTTCGGATTGAATACTCTGCCGAAACGATTGCGGAAAACAAATCCCGAATATCCGTCAATCACCATTTCATTAAAACCGACTGTTTTCTGCCTTTCATATTCAGAAAGCAGTGCCTCTCTTACTTCCTCAAACATTGGTATCTCTCTGATACCTGCTTTTGTCTTTGGGGTAGTGATAGTATATCCGCACTTGCCGTCATCGGCTTGTCGGTAAATCAGATTGTGATTGATTGAAATGATATTGTTCTCAAAATCGCAGTCCTTCCACCTGATGCCGATAATCTCTCCCACTCTGCAGCCTGTTCCAAGCAATACTGTAAATATCGGTTTCCAAAGCTTGTATTCTTCTGATTTAGAAAGATAATTTACAAATGCCGCCTGTTGCTCTGCGGTGAGTGCGTGTCTTTTCGGCTTCTCCCAGTCGTGGCTCTTCTTGATTTCCGCCATTGCTCCGCTTGCCGGATTGCTCCTGATATATCCGTCACGAACTGCCGTTGTAAAAATCGGATGCAGTATCGTGTGGATTGTTTCAAGCGTATTAGGCTTTAGTCCCCGTTCCCTGATAAGACTGTTATAGAATTTCTTGATGTCGCTGTACTTAAAGGACGATAACTTCCTAAGTCCGATTCCGTTCCTCATATACCTTTTGTACATATATTTGTAATTGGTTCTGGTGGAATCCTTTAAGGTTCTCTCCTCGATATACGCATCGAAAAATTCATTTAGAGTCATATGCTGTGCGGTGAAAGTATCAATTTCATCTTGCATATCACGGGTGATTTTCTGCTCCATTTCTCTAAGGCAAGGACCCTCGTCCTTATCGCCGTGGAGCTTGTCCGCCTGAGTTAATCTCCAGCTGTAAACGCTTCTGCTGACACCTTTTGAATCAATATATCGGTACTCATACATACCGTCTTTTCGCTGATATTCGCCTTTCCAGAGGTTTCGATTTTTGTTGTCTCGTCTGTCTTTCGCCATATCGCACCTCCTCTAACTTTGGGCTTAATTAAAGGAAGTTCGTTTTGTCAAGAAACTTTTCAAACTGCTCTCGCTTGATTCTGACTGTCGAACCTATCCACAAAAGGTAATCGGCATACTTGTCGCTTTTTACAAGCTCCCTTAAGCGATTTTCTCCAATCATGAAATAGGCTGCCGCCTCGTCAACGGTTATTGAATACCTCTGATAAATCGGTATATCTGTTCTCTGCGTGCTTCTGCTCATAGTTCGCTCCTTTCTTGGCGAACACGCAATACAGTGTATAAATAATACCATACTGCGTGTTCACATTCAATCTTGCGGATTCTTATTTGTTCTTAAAGATAATTGACTTTCTCCAAGAATCTTTCAAACTGCGGTCTTTTGATACGCACTGTTGAACCTGTCCAAATGAGATATTCAGCGTGCTTATTCTGCTTAATATATTCACGCAGTCTGTTCTCGCCGATTAGCGTATATGCTGCGGCTTCTTCAATCGTGATACAGTATCTTTCCTGTACCGGAATATCTGAACTTTTAATCTTCATATAAATTCACCTTACCTTTCATCTCTGCTTTTTCTCTGTCGTTCTAATCTTCTGTGATATTCATTAAGTAATCTGAAAATAGTTTCTTCCATCTGCTTCGGGGTGTAATTCTTAGGGAAATATGTTTTAAGGTCATCCACCTTGAACTGTAGCTTCTCCTTCTGATTCGCCTTCTCCTCGGTCATAATACCGAAAATAATATCCATGCTAAGCTCTCCCGACTGGCTTAGCTTTTTCATTCGCTGTGCCTGAGAAAGTGAGGGCGTACAATCCTCGCTCTCGATGGTTTCAAGCAAATCTTTCTGTTCATTTTTTTGAAGATAGGAAAGCTCCACACCAATGTTAAATGCGATTTTCTTCTCGTCTACCATTTCAAGAAGCGGTGGGATTAGCTCCGTAAGTCTTATGAAGCGTTGCACCTGTCTGCCGCTTTCGGTATTTGAAACCATATCCGCACTTTCACTCTTTCCGACAACTTGTCGGGAAGTAGTTCTTCCCTGATGTTTTAATGCTTCAAGCTTCATCTTGTAGGCAAAGGCTTTCTCACTTGGGAGTATGGTTTCTCTCTGTAAATTTGCGTCTGCCATTGTGATTACCGCTTCATCATCTGTCATTTCACGAACGATTACAGGCATTGTTTCAAGTCCTATCGCTTTGCAAGCCGCCATTCTTCTGTGACCTGAAATCAGTTCGTATTTGCCGTTATCAAGCGGTCTTGCAAGTGCCGGGCTGATTGTTCCTACTCGTTCAATACTCTCAATCATTTGCTTCATCTCCTCATCGTCTGCCACCTTAAACGGATGATTTTCAAAAGGCTGTAAGTCTTCAAGGGGAATATTCTGAACCTTTTCAAGCTTCGCTTCATCACGCATTTCCTGAGTGGTAAATAAATCGTCTAATGTTGTTAAAGTGAAATCTGATTTTCTTTTTGTCATCGTAAATATCCTCGCTTTCACTCATTTGCACAAGGATGCCAAAATGCACACCCATTTCCATAGATTTGAGAGAAATTTCTTCAAAAATTTTTTACTGAAGAATTTATCCCCTCACTCATTTGCAC
>CAVFNE010000205.1:3124-3807 GCA_963623755.1 Muribaculaceae bacterium
GAAGTGATAAAGGCATTAACTTCGCCTAAGTCATTAAGATTTTCCTTATGCACAAGGCGGATTTCCTCACTGAATCGGTCAAGCTTCAGCCACGCTTCTTTCATTTCAGGCGATAGCGGCTTATGTGGATTTCTCTTCGGATACAAGCCGAGAAGAGTAGCAAAAAGAAGATAAAATGCTTTCAGTCCCGTTATTTTTCGACTGTCTTTGATACTGCCATTAAGATATATTTTCTTCGGTTCATATCTTCTAAGTGCCTTTCGCTCGTCCCAGAATTCATATCCTCTTTGAAATCTATTGTTGCCCTCAGCACGCATTCGTTCCATAATTCTCTGGTTGGTGTAGTCCTCTCCAAGGCGAAACATCCTCACATTTTTCTTGCTGTTAAGTGAGCGTATTGTCCAGTAAGTTCTGTTCGGATTCAGCTCCACCACATAGCCAAGCTCTCGCATAATCTTTCTGAAATCGTTGTGATTGCCGCTGCAAGTTATGGCAAAATCAATCGCTTCTCGCATAAGATTAAACTTGGTCGGCTCTTTATTCTTCTCGGCAAAGTAAATGTTTCTTGGCGTTCTTCCGCTTGGATTTTCTATGACATACAGTCCGTGTTCCTTGCAGATTTCATCGGATAAACCACGCAAGCGGTAGTAAGCACCTTTGTTGCAATTAAACTTCTTGCCCGT
>CAVFNE010000206.1:0-3716 GCA_963623755.1 Muribaculaceae bacterium
GTTCAATAGGGACATAGAGAGCTTCACCCTTATCATATTTAATTTTGATGTAGTCGCGCTCTGTCTCCCCGCTTTTAACTCTGTCTATCTTTTCAAACTGTCCGATGCCGTAGTTTATATGGACAACATAATCACCCGGTTTTAAAGATACGAAGGTATCGAGTGGAGATGAGAGAGTCTCACTGACTGTCTTAACCCTCTTCTTTCTTCGTCCGAATATCTCAGAGTCGAGAATGACTGCTGTTTTCGCGTCCTGAAGAATGAAGCCGGATGGTATTTGAGACACTGAAATAGAGAGTTTTAGCGACGAGAACACACTCTCGAGCCTGGATTTCTGTATCTCGCTGGGGGCAAGAATATATATTTTCCATCCCCCCTTCAGCATCGCTTCAGCCTCATCCTTGAAAAATGTTACGTTGCCGAAATATGAATGGGATGGCTCGACAGAGAAGTGATGGTATGTATTCTTCATTATTTCATGGTTAACAATACCTTTTTCAAGTGTTGAGAAGAATTGAGGAAATGAGAGCAGATATTCATCACTCTTGAGGGTGTCGGCCTTTACTCTATACGCTTCCTTATACCTTTCCTTTGCCTCATTCTCAAGGGCTTTAAATGAGGACTCGATTTTCTCCAGGGATGTGAAAAAGAAATAGTCATCCTCAGACAACAGTGAACGTATATCTACAGTTTTAAGGTTTTTGATACTCCCGTCGAGAGTGAGGGGTATCTTTATTGTCCTCATTGACTCGCCCTTGGAATCAAAGCCGTCCTTGAAGGCAGTAATGCGTTCAATTTTCTCCCAGTCAAGATATATCCTGTACTTGACGCTTGATGCAAAAGGATATATCTCAACCACTTCTCCCCGCAGTGTGAACGTTCCTTCCTCGAGGGCATTATCAGAGCGGTAATATCCACTCTCGACAAGAATAGATGCAAAAGAATCCATGTCGAGATTTTCCCCCGCAGAAAGGGTATATGAGAAAGAAGAAAGCGACGAGGAAGAAAGAAAGGGAGAAGAGAAAGACCTGATTGACGCGATGACGAGAGCTCTTCTAGTCTCCATCATCCTCTCCTGCTGAACTTTACGCGGGTAACTAATCTTCTTCTCTATATATTCACTGTAGAGTCTTCTGCCGTCGGATGGAATAAGAATAAGAGGCATTGATGTAATATTGCTCTCAAGGCTCTCATATAGTTCCTTTGCTTCATCCTCTGTAGAAGTGATGACAAACACTCTCCCCTTTCTCTTCTCAGCCACAAGCTTGATAAAAAGAGAAAGCGGGTAATACATAAGGCTGTCCACATCAATAATTGTATCGGGAGAAGCTAAGTAAGCCTTGTAAGCCGTGCTTTTCCTGATATAATCTAATACCACATCTTCAATCTGCTGCATTAAAGGAAAATATACACGAATTTAATGGATACCACAATTAACTGGATAAAAAACGGACTTGATTTACTGGAGAAAAAAATAGTTGAAATGGGAGAATGGGCTGTCGATATGCAATCGAGAATCCACGTATCATTCAAGGAGGACCTCTCCCCTGTAACCGAGGTCGATATGACTATATCGCATGAGGTTGTCTCACTGATAAAATCAACATTCCCCTCGGCCTCGATTATCTCGGAGGAGGAGATTACTCCTGAGAGTAGAGAAAGTGAATATACATTCGTCCTTGACCCTATCGACGGCACAGACGTCTACTCCCAGGGTCTTCCATCATTCTGTATATCACTCGGGATCCTCGACAAAAACAAAATTCCTGTAGGGGCAATTCTATATGCACCGCGCTTCGGACGGGGCACAAAAGAAGGCCTTCTTCTCCGCCTCACACCGGGAGAAAAACCATTAATCAATAAAGAAGAATTGTGTGTGGCACATGAGGGCGAAAAGAAGGAAAAGATATACCAGTTGACACTCTCGTCAACACTTGTCAAATGGATTGATTTTTCACGCTACACAGGAAAGGTTAGGATATTCGGTTCCCAGATACTCCAGATTCTCTCCCCTGTCCTTTTCGATAATATCACAGCGTCAATCAACGAGCCGTGTTACATATGGGACTATGCCGCAGCACATGCAATAATACGCAGTCTCGGAATGGATTTATACACTCCAGATATGACTCCCTTCACCTACACGCCGTCGTTCTTATCTCGTAAGAGAGCCGAAACAATTACATATGGCGGCTACAGAGAGACGGTAAAGCGAGTTATCTCAATTTGTCCTCCCAGAGTTCAGGTGGATGGAATTATACACAATTGAGACTAAAGCTCTTCGTCGAAGAATGCCTGCAACACTCCGTATGCTTCGAGTGAGTCCTTCTTCTTGATGATGAATGTAAGAACATTCAGCGTTGAAACAATCTCGTAGATGTTGATGTTCTCCCATGCAAGCTTACGGGTTGCAAGATATGTTATACCGGGAGTCACGAGAAAGTTATTTCCCTTGAAAGAGATTGTAAGCGCCACCATATCTTCTTCCTTGTTTATTATTTTTTCGCCCATAAGAAGTGAATCAAGCTGTGATTTGTACTTATCGGAAATGGTGACAACTATTTCATACTCCCCGATGGATATATTTATAAAGTCACCGTTTTCATTGTTTGTCAGGCCGTAGATTGTGCTTATGTTGTCGATAAAAGACCTCGAGCGCTTTATATTAACGTCATAGATGTTGGTCTTCATCTGTATTTCATAATCAATCTTCTGTGTTCTCTTATCTATATGATTAAGCTTCTTCAAATCCTGTGTATAACGGCGTATTGCCATGACAATACTTGCACTCGAAACCTCCGAGCCATATAGAGCCTCAACTTTAGGCTTGATGAAAAGCGCAAGGTTGGAGTATGAAATCACCTCCTGAATAAGCATTTCGGAGATGAAGGGACTACGGTTGATAATTTCCTTAACATAGAATGCGACTGAGCTTGCCATATAACCCCTGTTATATAATTAACTATATGTTACAATTCAAACACAAACTAAGAATAATTTCAAGAAAATCTTATACAATAACATTTATCAATAGATTAGATGAGTTTTATAATTGGTCCTATGAATTGCCCAAAATGTGGAAAAGACCATGATAAAGTACTCGAGAGCAGATCGCTCAAGGATGGAACAAGTATAAGACGGCGACGAGTCTGCGTTGAGTGCGGTTACCGTTTTACAAGCTACGAGAATATCGAGCGTAAACCTGTTGTTGTCATAAAGAAGGACGGAAGCCACCAGACCTTCGAACTGGCAAAGATTGAGAGGGGAATCAGGCAATGCACGGAAAAACTTCCGATAGGAACGGAGAAAATTGAACTGACACTCAAAGAAATCGAGGATGAGGTATATTCAATTGCACTGGCCAACCGCAATAAAATAACAAGCGGAGAAATCGGAGAGACGACGCTGAGGCATCTCTATAGGATGAGCCCCGTTGCCTATGTACGTTTTGCCGCAGTATACCGTGCATTCGACACACTCGACCAATTCATCAACGAAATCGAAAGTTTGATGAAATAGCTATTTTCTCTTCACATCAAACCATTTTCCCGTCTGACTTATGTCGATTTCCTCGTTAAGGTGCTCGGGTTTCAGTATTTCGTTGGCGCTGTCGAGGGCGAAGTTGTCTGTCATGCCGCCAAGGTAATCTATTATGAGCCTCCTCTCACTTCCTTCCTTTGCTATATAGACATCTCTCATATCTCTCACATGATTGC
>CAVFNE010000207.1:0-3702 GCA_963623755.1 Muribaculaceae bacterium
TTGTACTCCTCACCGCTCTCGATGACTACTGTCTTTTCGGGAAAAGGCGAATAACAGAAGGTATTTGTATCTGCTACGATTATATATGACTCGATTTCCTCAAGCCTTTTTTTGAGGTCATCACTCGAGTCTGTCATATAGAGAGCAGTTAGTTTATCCTCTGATAATTTTGTTGAAAAAAGCTTCTTCATACGCACATTTTAATTAATTGAGAGTGAGGGTCAATAGCTTCGGCTATAGACACTCCAGAGCAAAAAAACGAAAATCCTCTTATGGAATTTTATTTCGATAATGCCGCTACAACTGAAATATCCGATCAGGCTCTTAAAGAGTACGAAAGAGTTTCAAAAGAATATATGGGTAACCCTTCCTCGAATCACCGTCTGGGGGTTAAAGCTAAAACTCTTCTCGAGGAGAAGAGGGAGAGTATTGCCACAATGCTTGGTGTCGAGAGCCGCTCTCTTATCTTCACAAGCGGCGCAACTGAGTCAATATCACTCTTTTTTCAGAGTCTAATGTGGCTCGACAAAGGCAGCGTGATAATATCGCGCATTGAGCACGAGGCTGTATCGAGCTGGGGGAAGTTCCTCAAGAGGATGGGATGGAATGTAATTACCCTTCCCGCAAAGGGAGGCTTTGTCTCGCCACTCGATTTAAAGAATGCCCTCACACCCGACGCGAAGGCTGTCTTTATCATGAGCGTGAATAATGTCACGGGTGCGATAGAGCCGATTAAGGACCTTGTAAAGGTTGTCAGGGAATACGAGAAAGAAACAAGGCGTAAGATTTTCTTCTTTTCAGACAGCGTACAGGCACTTGGAAAGGCAGAATTAAAGCTCAAAACTTGGGATGTGGATGCAGCCTCATTCTCGGCACATAAGATCAACGGCCCCAGGGGTGTGGGACTTTTATACACCAAAAATCCCGTTCTCATTCACCCCCTTGCAGTGGCAGGCGGGCAGGAGAGACAGCGTCGCGGCGGGACGGAAAACCTTCCCGGCATTGCAGCCTTTGAGACAGCACTTAAAGAATGGATGAATAACAAAAACGAAAATGCAGAGAAGGCAGAGAGAATAAAGAGCTATATTAAGGAGAGTGCACTCTCCCTTGGACTTAGTGTTTTCTCTCCCGAAAACTCCTCGCCGTATATCCTCTCAATCGAAGGCCCTCTTCCCTCTGAGGTATTTACCCGCATGCTCTTTGATAAGGGTTTCTGTGTCTCCTCAGGATCTGCATGCTCGAATAACGCAAAGGGTAAAAGCGAGAAGATATTAGAGGCTATGGGAATAAGTAATCAAAGCTCGAGTAAGGCAATAAGAATAAGTCTCTCGAAAGATACAACCCTAGATGAGGCCGAGGCTCTCGTCAAGGCATTAAAGGAATTAGTACATGGCTGAGAAGCAATATTTAATTAAAGAAGGCGAAATCTCACTCAAGGGCGGCAATAGAGTTTTATTCGAGCGTAAACTCAGGTCAAACATAAGGGCAAAAATCAAACCCTATGAGTGTCATATGGACAAAACCAAGGGGAGAGTCTTTCTCTATGTAGATGAAGAGTGTCCGGAGGAAAGGATAGAGAGGGCTCTCTCGACAACATTCGGTATAACGGGATGGGCGCCGTCTGAAAAGTGCATCGATAAGAAAATCGAGACAATACTCGATAAATGCAGTGAGATACTATCTTCAAAAGATCCTTTTTCTAAAACAGGGTCGTTCAAGGTTGAAGTAAGACGCGAGGATAAAACATACCCTCTCTCCTCAGTGGAAGTTGCGTGCAGAGTTGCCGATGTTGTTGAAAAGTACTATCCAGAGCTTTGTGTCGACTTGAAAAGACCAGACAACACCATCACAGTCGAAATCAGAAACGAATGCTTTATATATACACATTCAACTAAAGGCTGTGGCGGCCTACCTGTTTCTACTGCAGGGCGGGGAATGCTTCTTCTCTCGGGGGGAATCGACAGTCCCGTCGCCGGATATCTTATGGCAAAGCGCGGAATTAAACTTGACTGTATCTACTTCCATGCCTATCCATATACATCTGAAATGGCCCTTGAGAAAGTAAAAACACTGGCCTCCATTATCGCACCGTACCTGCAGGGAACAAGACTCTTTGTCGTCCCGTTCACAAAGGGGCAGGAGTACATAAGAGACCACGCTGTTGAAGAAGAGGCCACACTGATGTTCCGGGCGGCAATGCTTGAAGTGACAGATAAAATCGCGTCATCCAATTATGACTCAGCTATCGTCACAGGAGAAGCAGTCTCGCAGGTGGCATCTCAGACACTGGACGCCATGGTATTTACAGACAGCATGTCACCCTCGCTTATCCTGAGGCCTCTATGCGGTTTGGATAAGGAAGAGATTATCGAGAAAGCAAAGAAAATCGGCACATACGAAACCTCTATCCTCCCCTATGAGGATTGCTGCGTCGTATTCTCTCCAAAGCACCCGTTGACAAGGCCGGACAAGAACGAGACAAGAGAGCACTATGAAAAGCTGAATATGACGCATCTCATTGATGAGGCTATTCAAAATACTACCATCTACACGTTCAATGCTAACGGGGACGAGATAAGAAAGGAAGAGAACAATGAGGAGAATTAAATCCTTCATCCCAGCTATAGTCTACGCGTCTTTTGCCGTTGTTCTCTTTGCCATAAGGCCTCTCAGCGGCGCGGAGATTGTAGCTTTTCCGTGGGAGACAGTCTCATATATCTTCATACTCCTATTACTCGAGGAAGGACTAAGGAAAGAAAAGATTGCACTCCCCCTTTTTAGAGTGCTTAACAGTGTAAGAAGCACCCCCTTCTTATTCTTTCTGCTTCTCTCTTCTGTCTTCATCCTCTCGCTCTTTCTCTTCTCCTTCTACACAGTCCTTATAATAGTGCCATTTACTATCGAGCTTTTAAAGAGAGCCAATAAGAAGAAGTATATCCCTGTCACAACTGCCCTCATAACGTTGCTATCGTCCATCACTGAGCTTTTCACGCCCTTCAGCACCGCAAACCTCTATCTCTTTCTACAGAGAGACAGGGCCTACTCCTTATACATGGAGACTCTTCTTCCTCACTTCTTCATCTCGCTATTTATAGTTGTGATAGAAGCCCTTCTTATATACCGTAAGACAAAGGGAGACGAGATATATCTCCACATAGAAAACGAAGACTACTGGGATAAGGACAGAAAGGGAATCAGGATACTCTACCTAGCTTTCTTCATTGTCGCCCTCTTCGGAAGGCGTTTCAATACAATTGATCTACTCCTCGTAATCATAGCTGCATTCCTCATACTCGATAGGACTATCTACAGTAAGATTAACTGGGGGGCATTCCTGACGCTTTTTTTTATAATCCTCTCATCCTACATTCTCGGGAAAGTCAACACGAGCTCGACTCTCAACACTGCCCTTACATCCATTGTCTTTACCCGTCTCGGCGCTGAAGTGGCAGGTTCTGCCTCAGTGGAGGCTGTCAAGTCCTCACTCACAGCAACGGTTTTCTCGTTCTCATATCCATTCATCTACGGCCTCGAAGAGACGGAGGATAAGAAGGAATTTGTCAAGGACTACCTTTTATTGATGATTCCACATCTAATAGTTTGTAACATCTAAAACTTACATTTTTAACTGATGTCATTATCCTTAGTTAAATAAATCAGACGATATAAGAAGCAAGATATACACCATCCGTGGCGTACAGG
>CAVFNE010000208.1:0-3699 GCA_963623755.1 Muribaculaceae bacterium
CAAGGTCATAGTCTGTTGTGTCCAGTCATCTGCGGCAGTTCAGGATAAAGTCAAGTCATTCTTAAGAGTATGAGTCGAAAGACAGCACCTTTAGTTCCTGCAACCCTTCTTCGTCAAAGACATAACTGGATACTACAGCATCCTTTCCCCTGCGTTTGAACTTGTGGCTCCAATTGAAGGCCTGATCTAGGATCTGTGTGGTATAAAACCCTCTCCCGAAACCGGCATCCTGCCTGGAGTGGAGCAAGTCCGGCTGGGGCACGGCTGTACATGAGCCGTGGTATACGATCATAGAGCCACGCCTCGTTCTTTCATGACATTGATAATGTCGTCCACAATGTATTCTTTGCCCTGAGTATGCAGCATCTCATACTCAGGAATGATGTACTGATTCAGAATGTCCGTTTTTTCGGCCAGGAGCTCATACGCTTTCTGTCCATTGATATGCAGCCTGGCTGCTACGTTTTCGATACAGAAAATAGCAAATTCCAGCTCTTTGCTGCCATAGCTGTTTTCTCTCGTCATCTTGCCTTTCACCTTTTCCCCGGAATCTTGCCGTCAGCCAATACCGGGTTTTGGAGCGTGTCATTTTCAAGCGCATCCCTTCTGACATAATGCGTTTTTCTTCCAGCTCCGATTCTTGCAAGTATGCCATCTGTTACCAGTTTCTTTAGTGCTGCTTCTACCGAAGAGCTTCCAAGTCGGGGACATGATAGCAATGCATCCTGCTTTGTGAAAGTTCCAATTGTATCCAAAGCATATTTTTTTACAATGTCATAGGATGTGCTTTTAATCCCTGCTTTTTCAGTTAAAACAACTCTGTTTTCAAAATCTCTGTAGCAGGACAAAATAATCCCCAGCATGTATTTAATAAATGGCTTTGGATCATTTTCTCCTTCATGCCATCTGGCATCAGCTTGTGCCAGAGCCTCGTAATAGTCCTCTTTTGTGTCCGCAATAGCTTTTTCAATACTGATATATTGTCCTACAATATATCCGCTTCTGTAGAGAAGCAACAAAGTCAGAAGCCTGCTCATCCTTCCATTGCCATCGTTAAATGGGTGGATGCATAAAAAATCCAGGATAAAGCAGGGGATCAATATCAAAGGATCAATTTCTTCTTTTGCCAGTGTATTATTGTAGCTTTCGCAAATAGACGCAATGGCATCTGGTGTTTCATATGGCTCTAAAGGCCGAAACAGAACTATTTTCTTTCCGCCCGGAAGCATGGCATCAATCTCGTTTGGAGCTGTTTTGAAGCGGCCGCCATATGAAAGGGCAGTATGTTGAAGCAAATCCCGGTGCATCTGCAAAATATAGCCGGGCCTCACGGGAATCATTTCGTAATTCTCATGGATCAGGTTCAGCAGGTTTCGATATCCCAGAATTTCGCACTCTTCCCGATTATGCGGTGTAGTCTTGTCTTCAACCAGCTGCCTCAGCCTGGCATTTGTTGTAACAATTCCCTCAATCCTGTTTGATGCCTCTGTACTTTGTACTTTTGCTATCTGTACAAGCCTTTTAAGTTCAACAGGCTTTTGTCTCAGATACAACTCCTGCTTCCCTTTATATTCATGAATCTTTGCCACATAAGATAGTATCTCATTGTCCCATGTCCTTGCTACAAGTTTTGTATAATCAAAAATTCTCATGTGTCCCTCTAGGTGCAAACAGAAGACGTGTTTTTATAGTCTGCCAGGCTTCATAGTATTCTTTCAGGCTCTCTATTGTTTCTCCCAAATTTATTGTGTTTTTGGGAGAAAAACAAGCCTGGCTGGGAGAAAAACTTTGATTAAATAATCCTAAGATGACCGAAAAAAGAAGACTACACGTGTTCAACGAAGGATAGATCTTTCATAACTTTATGCTTTTTTTGTAAAAATTGACTTGAAATAATCCCTTAAAAGGTGTAAAAGTGTAGTATTCCAAGTAAGACTACACTTATAGGGGGAGCAAGTCATGGCCTTTATCAAAGTTCAAAAGTTGAAAATGAACGATGATGGCGTGGTGATAGGTGGTTCAGCAGCTATTGTTGAGAGTAAGTACCAGCCTCAAGAGGGAGTACAACCACATGGTAACGCCCATTCAAAGCATGTAGTTCGAGAGAAACTTGGAAAAGTACTCTGGCTGGCAGATGACAGGAAAAAAGGAATATTTTCGTCGCCAGACAGGGGGCTTGTAGAGTATTCAGTTCTAGAGGATTCTTTTGTTAGCGTGTCTCTTGCCGATCCCCGGATAGAAAACTCCGAAAGAGTAGAAAGACCTCGGACGCATACAGTATTTGGGGATGTCCATTGGCTGTTATGTTTTCTCAAGCAAACTCATACGTGTGAGGTCCTGGCTAAAGCTTTTCCAGACAAGTCTCTTCTTTCCAGGGTGTATCTTCATATTTTCCACACGATTCTGCGAGATGGATCCAGAATTTCGTGTGATAACTTTGCTTCTAAGTCAGTAGCATCGCATCTTTTCCCCGATATAACCATTTCCTCCCTGCACAGTGACTCAAGTTTTTTTGATGTGATGGGAGATGACTCAACCCGTCTTTCTTTCTTCAAGGCCTACGTAACAAACATGAAGAAGAGGTTTTCTGATTTTGGAAAGGGTTGCTACATTGACTCTACTCCGCTGCCTAACGAAATTAAAGACAATCCGCTTAACTTCTTCTGTAGTCATGGTACAGACAGCGCAAAACTTCAGAGTCGCCTTGCTCTTGTCTTGGATAAAACTCTTGGAAGAACTGTCTGGTATACTCCAATATCGGGAAACATTAACGATATCAATACATTAAAAACGATAAGAAATGATGTCCATTCATCTATTAAAATTACAATAAATTCTTTTATTCTAGATGCTGGCTATATCTCTAAAGACCTTATTCATACAATGAGTAATGAGAAAGAAAAAGATTTCATAGGAAGAATGCCAAATAGAAAGGGATTTCACTATGAAGAATTGTTTAATACACAAGTAAAACCTTATCTTTCTATACGAAAAGGGTATCAATTTTTTAGAGGTGGGCATACTTATTTTGGAAATAAAACAAAATGTAATTTCTGGGGAGATGAAATATATGCTTATGTTTACGTAGATAGAAATAATGCATTAAATACTAATCAAGACTTCTATAACAAAAATCAAGAAAAAATGGAAAATATGAATGAAGAAGAACTTATCTGGCATGCATATAAAGGAGGATATTTTGTATTACTTTCAAATTTAGATAAAACTCCTGAAGAAATATTAGATAGTTATCTAAGCAGAGTAGAAATTGAGTATCTTTTTAAAACAGCAAAGGAATATATTGGTTTACTACCTTTATCAAAATGGAGTTATCAAAGAATAATGGGGAAAATTTTACTTGATATAATATGTACAAACATTGTATTAGACATAAGAGATGTCGTAAATAAAGATAATATATCAGTTAGTGAGCTGTTTGGTACTCTGCAATCATTAATGTGTTTTAGTGAGAGTAAAAACAATATAAGAGTTGAGATGCCCAATAAAAAGACAAAACTGTATTATAACTACTTAGATGATCCGCTACCCCCTGAAACAATCGATCTTCAAAAGGTGCGCCAAGACCTCCTCCTCGTGTAGTCTTACTTTTTCATTCATCTTAGGATAAATAGTCATTGTTTCTTGAAAACTATACTATGCCGGGGAAGGCTGGGTGCTTGAAAAGAAGCTGGACTGCTG
>CAVFNE010000209.1:0-3693 GCA_963623755.1 Muribaculaceae bacterium
AAGGTGAAGCACTCTACGTTCCGATTGAACAGGCGAACCTTGTACAGAAATATATAGGCCCGGACAGCAGAGCGCCGAAACTCGACAGCATGTCCAGTCACAATTGGGAGAAGAAGAAAGAGAAGGCGAGGGAGAATGCTAGGCTTCTTGCCCAGGAGCTAGTTCATCTTTATGCCGTTCGTCAGCATAGTGCCGGCTTTCCATTTCCGAAAGACAATGACTGGCAGATTTCCTTCGAGGCTTCCTTCCCCTTTACCGAGACACCCGACCAGATTAAGTGTATAGAAGAGATTAAGTGTGATATGGAGAGCCAGCGGTGCATGGACCGTCTGGTATGCGGAGATGTCGGGTACGGAAAAACCGAGATAGCATTCCGTGCAGCATTCAAGGCGATAATGGGCGGAAAGCAGGTTGCCTTTCTTGCTCCCACTGTAATTCTTGCCCAGCAGCACTATGAAAACTTCTGTAAGAGGGTTCAGGAGTTTCCTGTTAAAAGCGGCCTCTCGACGCGCTTTGTTCCTCAAAAGGTTCACCGCGAAGTACTAAAGGGTGTTAAGGACGGATCTGTTGATATTCTCTTCGGAACTCATAAGATACTATCCTCGAATATCAGTTTTAAGGATCTGGGACTTTTAATTGTCGACGAGGAGCAGCGATTCGGAGTAAAGGACAAGGAAAAGATCAAGGGCATGAAGACAAACATTGACTGTCTTACCCTCTCTGCAACCCCCATTCCCCGTACTCTTTATATGTCGCTTCTGAAGGTGAGAGATATGTCTCTTCTCACCACTGCACCGAGAGAGAGACTTCCCATTGAAACGTTTATCGGGGAATATGATGTTTCTATTGTAAAGGACGCAATAGAGAAAGAACTCGCGCGCTCGGGACAGGTTTTCTACCTGCATAACAGAGTTGAAGATATAGAGGAAATTGTAACTTCCCTTAAGGCTCTTATCCCGGGAGCTGTCATAGAGAGTGCCCACGGTCAGATGGATGCCGAGAGACTTGAGGATGTCATGCATCGCTTCATCTATGAGGGGGTACAGATTCTTGTTTCCACTACTGTAATTGAAAACGGTATCGACATACCCAATGTAAATACAATCATCGTCGACAGGGCTGATAGAATGGGGTTGAGTCAGCTCTATCAGCTCAGGGGCCGTGTCGGCCGCAGCGACAGAAAGGCATATTGCTTTTTGTTCTATCCAGACGGCTCTTCCCTCAATGCCGATGCAATAAAGAGACTCAAGGTATTGAGTGAAAATACATCCCTGGGATCGGGATTCAAAGTCAGTATGAAGGACATGGAGATAAGAGGTGCGGGAAATATACTCGGTCGTGAGCAGAGCGGACACCTCGAGGCTGTCGGACTCGATATGTACCTGCGTCTTATCGAAGAGGAAATCGATAAACTGACAAAGAGTGATGAGAGCATAGTTTTGGAGCCACTTGTTCAGCTTGACTACACAGGCTTTATTCCTGATTCTTACATAAAAGATGCATCGAGCAAGTTTGAAATCTATAAGAAGATTGCCTCCGTCAGTAGTGAGGGGGAACTTGAAGGTTTGAGAGGGGATGTCGAGTCACGCTACGGCGCCGAGCCTGATGAAGTCGAGAACCTATTCTCAATAGCCGAGATAAAGATTGTTGCGCGCTCGCTAAAGATATCGTCACTTAAGGAATATAAGGGTGTGATTGACTGTATCTTCGAGGAGGTTTCACTTCTCAACCCCTCAAAGGTTGTTTCTTTGATAACTCTCTCTAACGGAAGGGTTAAAATCGACCCGAGAGAGTACAATCACATTATGATATCTACAGGAACAGTTAAACTCAAAGACAAGGCTGAATTGATTTTGGAAACTCTCAGGAGACTCAAATAAAAGATGGATGAATTACAGATAATTGAAAAACTTCATAAGATAGAAGTCAGAGAAGGAAAAGAAAGGACTATAAAGAGCTATGTCCTCAGAAATAACGTACTTGAGGATAAGGAGAAGGAAGTTGTCCTGAAGTGGGCTGAGAAGTACTGTCTCTTTTTTGAGAATAAAATGCTCGATTACTCTGCCGTCTTCAAGAACAGTAACGATACAATCATCGAGATAGGATTCGGTAACGGCGAAGTCACAGCCCAGATGGCACTTATCAAACCTGAGTACAATTACATAGGACTGGAGGTGTATCTCAAGGGCTTTGTAAAGCTTTTGAAGGAAATCGGGGAGAACAATATCGAGAATGTAAGGATTATGAGGTTCAATGCAATTGATGTGTTACAGAATATGATTCCCGATAACTCCGTATCGGGTTTCCATATCTTCTTTCCAGACCCGTGGCCGAAGAAGAAGCACCATAAGAGAAGAATCATGAATCCTGAGTTTCTCCATCTACTTGCTACAAAGCTCAAGAAGAACGGATACATATACATGGTGACGGATTGGGAGGAGTATGCTGATGAGGTGCTCTCTCTTGTCGACAACGAACCTCTGTTATATAACCCGTTCTATGATTTTGCCCCTCCTGTTGCATGGAGACCGCTGACGAAGTTCGAGCAGAAGGGGATGAACAAGGATTATACAATCAACGAAATTTGGTTTGAGAAAAGGTGAGTTTTAACTTATCCTGAATTCAAGGAGATAAGATATGGCATATAAGATTGAAATCGGAGGAAGGAAGATTTTCCTTGCCGAGAAGGCACTCACAGATAAGGGAGATTACATTGTTTATGAGTGGAATGACGGAATTTTCATTGATGACGAGGATGATGACTATGATCTCGACGACGACTTCGATGATGATGAGGATGATGAAGATATCTATGGTTTCACATATCCCGATGACGATGACAGCGAAGAGGTAGATCTCGAAATCTCGGAGGAAGAGGACGCCGTAGAGGAGGCTGTCAGACTCGACATTGAGGCTCTCCTTTCAGAGGGGTTTGTTCCCCAAGGAGGAGTAAGTGCAATTATAACTCCCGAGTACACCACATGCTATACACAGGCATTCTACAGGGCGAAGAAGTAAGAGATTACTTAAGATAGAATAATAACAGAGAATTAGAAATCATCTAAAAGGGCATTTTACCCTTTTAGATGAGTAAGCTTCATTCCTTACAAAAAAACAAAAAGCTGACTTTATTTTCATCCAATAGAAGAGCATAAAAAAGTCCCCGTCGAAACGGAGACCTTTGTGTGTGGATGTCAGCTTATTGAGAGCTATACTCCTTCTTCTGTATCCTGCGTTACTTCCACTTATACCAGAAAGCAGGACGGACACCCTCCCAGGAAGTCGAATAGACTTTGGCTTCAAAATTGCCAGTGTCAGTAACACAATAAATCTTACTATTGCCTTCAGAATCAGATTCAGGTGTACGTGTCCACCAGTTAAGAGCAGTACCTTCATACTTCGCAATTCGCTCAGAAGCATCTTTAAAATAAGTGGAACCTTCAACTTCAGCCTTAGAGAGAAGAAATACATAGTCTTTGCCCTCATCGCTCCTTTTTGTTTCGTCACCTGTTACATCAACCTTCTGTATGTAGTTCGTTGAAAGGCCGTACGTCTTGAAGAAACCATCGGCACCTGTAGTGTTGTTGAGGTATGTCTGCATAAGAGAACCATTATAAGAGGTCTTACCAAATAATTTTCCTGAATTTTCCCCGTGTTTACACGAAAACTAATTAAGAGTCATTATTTTACTTA
>CAVFNE010000210.1:0-3692 GCA_963623755.1 Muribaculaceae bacterium
TGAGGAACCGGCTTCCCTCGCCAGCCATCGGCATTATAATGTGTAATGGTCTCATATCACTTAAATAGCAGACCCTAAGTAAGAAAGAGAAAACTTTTGCATCTCATTTCTCTTGCTATTTACATTCTCCCAATCAATAGGTGCATTGAGATCTATGGTTGAGAGAATCTTTGCCGTTATCATACGATCTTGAAGTCCAAACATTGAGAGGAGAGACTCGAAGCGCGCCATACCTCTGCCTTCGTTGCCCACTACCCAGAAGGGTTTGTTGAAGATAATGGAGAAAACAGTTCCATGGAACGAGTCGGTGACTACCATCTCTGCTTCATCGAAAGCTGAAAGCCAGTCCTCAACTGGTGGATAAACAGCGTTATCTCTGTCACCATATAGGTTGTAGATACTATCATCCAACTCCGGCATAGAACTGAAAGATGTCTTTCCTGTACGTTTAGCTATAGTCTCTATAATAGCTTGCTTCTCGACACTCCTGTCTAATACATAATTAAATAACGTAGCCCTCTTTACCTCTTTTACACTTTCTTTACCTTTCTTTACGACCTCGCGATAGTCTTCTATCTCAAGTAACATGGTGGGATCCAGCACTTGTACTGCATCAACATTGAAGTGCTCTTTACAGAGTCGGATGCCAGACTGCTCACGTACCGAGACAGCATCGAACTCCTGCAGAAGCTTAGCACATTGTTTTGTCAGCTCTTGACTCCAATCCCAGTTGTCACCGCCAAAAGATGCAGCATAGGAGATTCTTTTCACTTTACTATCTTCTGGTAAAAAGTCTAAGAAGTAATTAGGCTGACAAGGAGAGTAGTATGGTCTCCAAACCTGATCACTACCTACTATGATAGCATCAAGGTGATACTTGTCGACTTGCTCTCGAAGCTGCTCAGTAGTATAGCAATGTTCAGTACGGGATGTGAGATAATTGTCTATGAACTTGTAGGTATTCTGTGCTATATAGTCACGCCTTCCCTGGGATACATAGTAATGCCAAGACTCCTTACGTCCCATTAACATCTTTACTATATGCTTTATGTAATAGCAGATAGCTCCAGAAAGAGAATATTGCCTATTGAACTCTCGTTGCAAAATAACAGTTTCATGTCCAAGTCGCTTCAATGTCTCTTGAAGAGCGTAACACTGAACAAGTCCCCCATAATTGCAATACAGAGGTTGTGTTAAGATACCAATTCTCATATTAATATCTGTCTGTGAGGCGTTTGATGGTCTCGATACCTTTCTTACCAAGTACCACTCTGACACTTCCCATTATCTTATTCTTGATAATGGTCTTGTTATCATTAAGGAAGGTACGCATAATCTGGATAGCGCCACTCTCACCTTCAGTGGTAGTGAAGACTTCGAAGATCATTGGTTTGTCGGCAGTCTCTGGGGTTAGGAAACGGTCTATGTGTGATTTGAATTCTTCCTTTGTAGAGGCTTGCATATACTCGTACCCTAAGTCCTGAGCATAATGCTTTACAAGATCGAAAGACTTATTTCCATAGTGTCCTGCAGCTGCTACGAACTTGTCGGCATCTTCTCCGAGGACGGAACAGTAGTGTCCATAGTTGCGGAATTCATTACCCTTACCATTATTTACAAGGAGGATACGGACACTGTTGCCTACATGGCGGTTACCACAGACATTCATATCATAGAAGAATGCAAGGTCTCCGAAGACTCCAATATGCAGTCGGTCAGGATGTGCAAAACTTGCTCCCATAAAGGTAGAGATTCCTCCATCTATGCCAAAGCCTCCTACATTGCATGATGATTGGACGGATTTTGGAAGAGAGAAGAAGTTGTAGGAGCGAAGAGAGTTGTAGATACCCATGTGGAAGACGCTGTTCTCTGGCAGTTGGTCGTGAATCTGTTGTGCCAACCAGACGTTGGAGAAAGGCAACTCTGGGAGTTTCTGCAGAGCGTCCTTCAGTTCCTGCTGACAGGCATCATAGAAGTTAGTGCGAGGTTCGTAATGCTCTGGTGTATAGGCACGAAAGAAGTAGCTCTCTGGCATCTCGAATATACGAGTGAGATTTCCGAAGGTGTTCCTCAGCTGACCGTCTTCTGACACGCGCCATACTCCTCCCCATGAGCCGCGGGCAAGGTCGCCAGACACCTCACCGAGGTGGATGAGGATGTCGGCAGAGAGCAGAGGAGAACGGTAGTTGTCCTGTGTAAAGAAGAGTGAGAAATGGGTCTCAAACTTTCCGTGATAACCACTGGTATGGTCGCAGAAAACAACGGCATTATGTGCCTCACAGAATTGATCAATAGCTTCTGTTTCGTCTGCTATAAATGGACGATGGGCACCAATGAATATTGCTACACGTTTGCCTTCTACAAGTTCAGGAAGCTGATCGAAAGCAGTATGTAGTTCTATTTTGCGCACCTTTGGTAGTTCCTTGACAGAGAAATCCTGACTGTAGGCAGTATGCATGTTGATATGAGCTGGACCGCCACCATGCTGACGAAGGGCAAGAATGGCACGTGTAGCCTGATTGATGCAATGACGCATATCGGACATTTCTTTTACTAATGGTACTTCGACTGAGAGCATTGCAATGTCGTTTGGTATGCTTCTGCGGTCTATCTGCTGGTCCCACAAGTGACCAATGAATGCCTCTCCACGGTGGGAAGTTATTGCAAGAACAGGAAGCTTACGATAGTAGGCCTCAGTAAGTCCCGGCATATAGTTGCGTGATGCCGTAGCACCAGTACAACTGATAACGACAGGTTCGCCACTCTCTGCCGCAAGTCCACAAGCAAGATAGGCAGCACTTCGTTCATCGACAGACGAGTACATCTCGAAGAACGGATCGTTCTGTATGCTGGCAACGAACGTCATGTTCGTGGTGCCAGGGGAGGCAATAACCTTTTTTATGCCGTATGCCTTGAGAAGTGCAATAACTACCTGCACATTTCTTTCACTTGTGTAATATCTTTGTTCCATATTTATTTCCAACGAGCGTTTATCGTTTGAGCATTGTTGCAAGTGATGATTTGTCCAGAAACACATCCTGAGGCATTGGAGATGAGGAAACAAGCCGTTTCGGCTACTTCTTCTGGAAGATAGTAACGGCCTGTGGCGTATTCTCCTGCATTAATATTACCATCAGCTTTAACACCTGTCATGTCTGATGCTGTTATGCCTGGGGCCACAGCATTGATGCGGATGTTATCCTTGCGGAAAAGGTATGCAAGTCCCTGAACCATACTGTTAACTGCCGCCTTGATGAATCCGTATGGGCGGAAATCCATAGTGTCACCAGTCTCGGATGATGTAAACAGTATTACAGCTTCGCGTTTGAGAGGTTTGATGAGTTTTATAAATTCTTGCGAGAGGAAGAAACATCCTTTCAGATTTGTATCCACCTGAGCATTGAACGTCTCTGGGGTAACATCAAAGAATGTTGGTTCGTGAAGCGATATTCCAGCATTATTCACCAAACAATTTACACCTCCAAGGATCTCATCTGCTTTCTGAATGAATTCATGGAAGGTCTCTGACTTTGAGACATCAAGGGTAAGGTACTTGCATCCTATCTCCTCTGCACTTGCCTTCAGAGTCTTCTCGCTTCTGCCAGCAATAAGCACCTCTGCACCCTCAGCCATGAACTTCTTCGCCATGGCAAAACCCAGACCGCGACCGCCACCAGTGATGATGACTTTCT
>CAVFNE010000211.1:0-3686 GCA_963623755.1 Muribaculaceae bacterium
AAGAAATTGCAGGGAGATGTAATGCAATAAGCGTTTAATTAGCTAAAAGTTTGGGCTGCTTTCTTTGCTTTCTCGTATAACTCTTCTGTCATAAAAATCCTCTTTTTTGAGAGTGCAAAAACTTTAAATGCTTATATATTTCTATTCCCCGTCAATTCGGCGGGGAAACAAAAGCGGATTAAAGAGCCCAAGCTTCAGGGATTTCCATGAGAGAGCCACACTTGGGACACGTGACTGAATAAATTACAGCACCCGGATATACGTAATAACCGTTTGCCGTTTCGCCGTTCTCTACAACTCTTGCATTTGCAACAGTACCACTGCTGCTGCCGTCCTTGTCACAATGATAGACAGACCAGTTCCATGAGATAGTCTGGCCGACTGAATATTTCGGGGATTTTTTGCCGCCACTAGTTGAACAACTTCCATTGCCACCCGAAACCTGATCCAATTCATCGTCTACAAGTTCCCCGTTTTTATGATAGCGAGAGAAAATTTCCTCAGCACCGGAGGGGGAAAGCTCCATTCCATTTTCATGGGCAAGAGAAAGAATCTCATCTGCATTCTTTGCTTTAAGTACCTTACTCAAAAGTTCTTCGTTCATAGTATTCTCCTTGTTCTATTCCTTTCTATTCATCAGACAAATATATCTTCCAATAACATGATGTACATTATCTATTCCATATTATTGTCTTCACTAGTATATACTCCATTTCAAGAATTATGTTAGAAATACTTTCTTATAAAAAGAGAAACGGTGATGTCTCACATCTAAACGAAAGATACTCCCTCCGGGACTTAAGATAAACATTCGCATTGAAGCCTCCTGTCTTTTCTAGCATTTTGAAAGCCGTAGACTCCATAGAAGTACAATACAGGGAGTGTGGCGTTAGGTATGTTCAAGACCCAGCTCTTCAGAATTTCCCAGTCATCTTTCAGTAACTCTCTCTTTCTATATTTAATCAGGGCTATGTTTTTCACACAGCCCTGAAGAATTTTTTCTGAATGCACTAATCGAGTCTCTGTCTCTCAACTAGAGTTGCAAAGAAGCCGCCTTTCGCAATGAGCTCGTCATACTTTCCGTCCTCGATTATTCTACCTTTATCGAGAACAATAATTCTGTCGCACTCTTTAATTGTAGAAAGACGATGGGCTATCACAATACGTGTGCACTTAAGCTTAGCAAGAGAATCCGAGACAATTTTCTGTGTAATATTATCAAGGGCACTTGTTGCCTCATCGAACATGAGAATCCTCGGCTTGGGTGCGATGGAACGTGCAATCATCAACCTCTGTCTCTGGCCGCCAGATATTCCTCCCGCGCCTTCACTGATAAGGGTATGCATACCCATCGGCATTGCCTCTATATCTTCCTTGATTCCGGCCATCTCGGCAGCCTTCCAAGCATCCTCCATTCCAAGCTGAGGTGCACTTATTACGATATTCGAGTAGATATCACCCTGGAAGAGCTTTCCGTTCTGCATAACCGTTCCGATTTTCTGTCTCAATGACTTCAAGTCGAGAGACGCAAGATCCATTCCGTCATAGTAGACAGCACCCTTCTGTGGAGTCTCGAAGCCCAGCATTATCCTCATCAAGGTCGATTTACCACACCCTGTAGCACCGACGATTGCACAATACTGGCCGGGTTTGATTTTGAGTGAGAGATTATCGACAATTAATGGTCCGTTCTCTGTATATTTGAACGATACGTTGTTAAGTTCAATTCCTCCCGAAAGACGCGAAACAATTTTCTTGTTTTCGCTGACTTCAGGCACTGTTTCAAGAATAGGACTTACCATATCCATAACAGGTTTGATGCGCGCAAAAGTTGTCGCCATTCCCACAAGGGAGGAAAATGCACCCATGACTGCCCCGTATGCACTGTTGAAAGCATAGTAATCAGCAAGTGAAACGTTAGTTTTGATTGTAAAGAAATAGATTACAATCGTGCCGACAAGACTAATACAGCTGGAGAAAACCCCTGAGAGCTTCAAAAATGTCGGTGGATCATACTGCAGTCTGGCGCTGTCTGTGTAAGCATTGGCCCACTTTGCAAATGCTCTCTTCTCTGCCCCCGAAAGCCTTATCTTCTGGACACCTGTCAAAAGCGAGTACTCAAGACCTGATTCCTTCGCACTCTTCTCCATCTGTGCTTTCGAAACCTTCACCTGCATAAGTGTTGTTATTGCAGAAAAGAGTACAGTTATAAGGATGACGATAAGCCCTGGGATTACGAGTCCCGGACCGTATTTCACCATCTGTGTTATGTAGATAAGAGAGAAAAGAGATGTCAATCCCGTCGTAAGAAGGGAGGAAGCAATCATCGTACAGAGAGAGCTGATACAGTTCATACGCGACGAGAGCTCACCGGAAGAATACTCTTTGAAGAACGTTGCAGGAAGGGAAAGTACCCTCATCATGCTTGCAGCTTCAACCTGTACATTCATCTTCGTGCTGAGTCTTGTCAGGATAAGGCTCTTTACTACACCTATCAGAATCTGCGAGAAACTGAGAGAAAGCATGAATGAGAAAATTGCAAATAAAAGCTGCAAGTTTTTTCCGCCTTCAATTACAGGCCCGTAGATTATGCGCTGGATTTTAGGCGACAGGAGTCCGAGTAAAGATACCAAGACTGTTGCCCCGATTACCATGACAAAGTCCGAGACATTCAGACATTCGACTATATATACAATGAGGTCCTTGATTCCCAGCTTCTTGAGAGGAAGCGGCTTATAGAAACATATTGCCTCGTCCTCGATGAGAGATGCAGTCGACTTGGTGACTCTCACCCACTTGTTCTTAGTCTTATCAAAGAACTTGTAGCCATGAAGCCCACTAGGAATCAATGCAATCGGTGTCCCGTCATCCTTACGTGCGCCGAGAAGTGCTCCTATAGCGTCATCATACCAATTGTCGATGAGGTTAACGGTTCTTCTCATTATTCCCGCCGGTCTCATCAAGTACTCAAGCTGATCGTTTATGTCCTTTATATTCTCAGGAAGTTCTACGCTCTTTACATGGTAGTACTTGAGAATACCATCTATGGCATTTTTTGCGTTTATCCGGTCTTCATTAAGGATGCGTGTGATACGCTCCCCCATGACAAGGGAGGACATCGTAGCAAAAGCATCGGAAAAACTATCGTCATCACTTTTTATTCTTTCTCTAATTTGTTCGTCAAACCAACCCATATTGTCCTTCCTTACTCATTTGATACAAGAGAAGTATAGACTCCTCCCATAGCGTAGAGTTCATCGTGAGTGCCACGCTCTACGACCTTACCTCTGTCGAGTACAATAATCTCATCGGAGTCACGTATTGTGCTGAGCCTGTGAGCAACAACGATTGTCGTTATACCTCTGTTCTTGATGGATTTTACGACCTCATACTCTGTCTTAGCATCCAAAGCACTTGTTGCCTCATCCATGATGATGATTGTCGGATCTTCGGCAAGCACACGGGCTATCTCGAGTCTCTGTCTCTGTCCGCCTGAAAGGTCCTTTCCACCCTCAAGGAGTTTATATTGATATCCACCGTCACGCTGCATGATATCTTCATGTATCTGAGCATCCCTTGCCGCCATAATCACTTCGAAGTCCTCGATGGAGTTATCCCACATCTTTATGTTATTCGATATCGTATCCTCAAAGAGAATTATATCCTGGTCAACAACAGATAAGGAG
>CAVFNE010000212.1:0-3559 GCA_963623755.1 Muribaculaceae bacterium
AATGGTGCGCACGAGCTCAGGACTCCCCTTCATGTTATCTCGGGGAGCGCAGAACTATTGAAGCTGGGAATTGTAAAGGACGAGGACAAAAAGACCTTCATCGACCAGATATACAGCGAAGCGCGGAGGATGAAGGAGCTCATTGATGATATCATAAAGCTCTCGAGGCTTGATGAGAACAAATTGGCTATCGAAAAGGAGAGGCTCTCTATTCTGGACACAGCAGGCTCTGTGATGGAAAGCCTGAGAAAGGTTGCACTTGAGAAGGACATCTCATTCAATCTCCGGGGAGACGAGGCTTATATCGAATGCAATAAATCAATGCTCAACCAGATTCTCTATAACCTTGTCGATAACGCCGTAAAATATTCAAACCCCGGAGGAAAGGTCTCAATTACAGTCAAAGAGGAAAAAGACGAAGTCATCATCGATGTAAAGGATACGGGAATAGGAATTCCGAAGGAATACAGAGAGCGGATTTTCGAGCGTTTCTTCCGTGTCGACAAGTCGAGAAGTAAAGAAGTGGGGGGAACTGGACTGGGACTTGCGATTGTCAAAAACTCATGTCTTGAGAACGGCGGGGATGTCAGAGTAGAATCATCCACAGTGGGAGAAGGGACGACCTTCAGAGTCACATTCCCTTCCATCAAAGGCGGGGAAAGTGAAGCTTAAAGAATATATAGTAAAGGTGCTAGATAAGATATCTGAAAAAATATTCTCCTATTTCAGAGGCATTACCGTCTACGGCCTTGTCGGACGCTCGGGGACGGGGAAAAGCTACCACGCAAAGGAAGTTGCTGTTAAGTACAATATAAAGCTCATAATAGATGACGGGCTTTTAATCAAGGGCGACAAAATCATATGCGGTCACTCGGCAAAGGAAGAGGCAAATTTCATGGCTGCCGTCAAAACTGCAGTCTTCGATGACGACGAGGACAAAAGGACGATGACTTCCGCGCTTTTAAAGGAAAAGACAAGGAAGGTCCTTATTATCGGAACAAGCGAGAAGATGGTGAGTAAGATTGCTTCCCGCTTAGACCTGCCGCCGTTGCAGAAGGTTATACACATAGAAGAGGTGTCAAGTGCAGATGATATAGAGACTGCAATGCACATACGCTTCACGGAAGGAAAACACGTCATTCCCGTACCTTCGATTGAAATAACACGTTCCGCCCCCGAGATTGTATTCGACACCGTAAGGGTGCGCTTTGGACGCTCATCCAGACTCAAGAACAACGTGAGCGAAAAAACAATCGTAAGGCCGGAGTTCTCGCGTCCCAAAGAAGAGCCGCTGAACGAGACCACGCTCCAGCAGATGATAAAACACTCTATTACAGAGTATGACCCGGTCATGAAGGTCAAGAAAGTCAAAGGCGTTAGAAACGCAGACCACAGCTACTCCATCAGCATCACACTCCTTCTGCCCCCCAGACACTACATTCCATCAACTATATCCGATCTCCAGCAATATGTCCGCGACTGCTTGGAGAAGTTCGGTTCAATAATGGTTAAAAGCGTTTCAATCGAGATTGAAGAGTGGGGTTGATGTATAGCATTAATCCTGAATTAATACCTTCAATTGTTTAAGTTATTGCAGAAGAGAAAAGGTGAAGTTCAGCCTACTGAATTTCAATATTGAAACATCCCCGATAAAACCCCCGGTACCGGACTTATTTTCAGAGCCCTGAAGCTTTCCCTGTCGTCTCACGGCTAAGAAAAGAAAGCCTTAAGTTAGATTATGTCCATCAGAGGGCCTCACACGGCGCGCTCTCACTTTTGTCACTCTGGAGTCCTGAAACTTTCCCGCCGCTCTTTTTCTTCTTCCTCTTTCTATGCTTCTTGAGCTTCGGATTCACAGGCTCTATTTTCTTTTCCGTCTTTTTCTTCACCTTCTTACGGCACTTTATTCCATTGTACTCGAGTACTCTTATAACAGCACTCTCTATATCCTGATTGGAAGGAGTAATTGGACTTAAAATCACCTTGGCCTGCCTGAATGCATCTTTCTCAATATCATCAAAGCACTTGAGATTGCTTCTGTCGACGATTACGGCAGAGCGTATCATATAGTAGAACATCTCGCCACGGGAGGGGAGCTCAGTCCCGTTTTTCTTCGCGTCCGATACTACTTTATCCAATTCCTCGAGCCCCTCGAGTATTTTCTCTCTCTGACAGTGGTCTGCATACATGGGTAGTATGTAGTGAAGAAGTCTATAGTGATATAAAGAGCGCATAATATCACAGCTGTGGCCGCAGGAGAGTATTTTAACTACCTCATCGGTGATTCTGCTTGTTGCACAATACTCTAAATTGGGGGCATTGAAAATAAGAGCAAGGTGAACGGATGGACAGAACTTGAAGCCTGTCGTCACCTTATACTTGACAGCCCTAATCATTCTCACCGGATCCTCGGAGAATGAATAGGAAAGCGGAATGAGACTGCGGATCCTCTTCTTTTTGAAGTCATCCATGCTTGAGGAGAAGTCGAGGATTTCACACGTCTTTGGATTATAGTAGAGGCTGTTTATCGAGAAATCTCTGCGTCTTGCGTCCTGCTCGATTGTGCCGTAGATATTGTTGTTGCCGTCCTCGAAGTTTTCCTCGTCGCTACGGAATGTGGTGACTTCGATTATCTTCGAGCCGAAGAAGAGATGAACAATACGAAATCTGCGTCCGATTATACGACTGTTCCAGAAGAGCCTCTGCACCTGCCTGGGACTGAGAGATGTTGCGATATCGAAGTCTTTGGGAGTGTTACCCAGCATGATATCCCTTACGGCCCCTCCGACAATGTATGCCTCACCTCCTGTCGCCTGGATTTTTCTGACAGCCCAGAGCGCATCACGGTCAATCATGCTGTTTCTGACCGGATGTTCGGAGGAAGTATATATTCTGCATACTGGGACGCTTTTTCCCTTCTCATTTGTCTTGTATCTAACAAACACGCTTATCTATCTTAATTAGATTTCGTTTTGTGAACAAGATTAAATGTCTCAAAAAGAGAAGATGAAAAATACCGGGTCAAAAGAAAAGACAAAACTCAATAAATAAACCAGGAGACAATATTCTCTACTAACAGCTGACATCTTACATTGCTTAGACAAAAACACCATTCCGGCCGATTTTCTTTCAATATCGAATCAATCAATATTCGACATGGGTTAGATCTGACTGTACTTTTTATATGGAGAATATAACTCCAAAGGAATAAATATTAAAGAAAATGTTACCCCATATATCGAGAGTATTTTTACTCCATCTTTCACAGTTATGATGATATCCCGAAATAATTGATGTGGCTGTGTCAGCACAAAAGAAGGCCGTAGTCACGCTTATTGATGGTTTTACCGTCGCAATCAGTACACTGAAGACCAGAATATTATTTGACTGATTATCGCTATTCTTGAACAAGGGAGGATAACAAGCTCCAGCTGTGAATAAACTCAACAAAAGATTATGGAGTCATATTGCGTTGATTTTTGTTCAAAAGTTTTTTACATAAAAGTTTTTGCTCTAAACTTTTTGAGCAATGTTGACAAGCTGTTTTTTTTTTTTTTTT
>CAVFNE010000213.1:0-843 GCA_963623755.1 Muribaculaceae bacterium
TGGCAGAGAGGAAAAGACGCGTTTAGCTGCTTAATTCATCCGCACAGGTCGAAATTATTTATTCCCTTTGTTGGGAGCCAAATAATAAAAGTGTTATTTCCATGTCAGAAAAATACTTCAAGGCCGTTAGAAATCTGGTAAATGGAGTCTTGCAAAGGAATTCAATTGCTGTTGGCATAACAATCCTACTTGTTCCCGATGCACTTCCAGTGGAAAGTCAGCAGAGGCTTCTGACATGTTTTGGACGGAATAAAACTCGCCTTCTGTGGCATTCAATAGCCGTTTCCCTGGGGAATGAGGAATCTTTGGGAAAATGTGATGAGAAATCAAAAGTGGCGATTGTAGACGAGTTCAGCAATACCGGGCTTTTTACATTAAAAATAGAAATCAAACTTGAGAACGGGCGGGCAGTTCCCTGTCATAAGATATATAAGAGAGCTGACGGCAAGACAAGTAGCTGGTATCTTCAGAGGCAGGACGAAATCATACGTAATTCTTTAATTTCAAATGTAAAGAATGACAGACTATCGGCGGCTTATAGGCTGCATAAGGATACAGAGTATGTACATATCGATAAATTGTCCGGTCTCCCTGTTAAAAGAAATGTGGGAGAGCCTTCCCGGTTGTATCCCGTTAAGATACAGAATGCTGCATTAGTGATATCTTCGGAACGTTCATACGTTTACGGCCCGGGAAAAGAGGTTGTTTTTCAGTGTGACATCGGAGAATCAGGATTTACCGGTGCATTGAAGTTTTTCGAATATGTCAGAGACGGACAGGTTCCATATTATGATGAATGTGAATCTTTCAGTATCATCTGTCAGAACAAGAAAGAAGAGATTG
>CAVFNE010000213.1:875-3556 GCA_963623755.1 Muribaculaceae bacterium
AGATTGAGTATTTTGAATTGATAAAAGCAAATCCTTATCTTCCAGGAGGAATAGTTACTAAAGGCGTAGAGATTGACGATCTCTGTATTCTCAAGGGAAGTAAAAATGCTCAATTCAATTTTCATTTGGGGGATATCAACAACAATAATGCTCAGCTCAGACATTATATTCAAGAATTCCCGATCGAAGAACCATTAGACGAGAATAGGTCGTTGTTGCTTTCTGCTTCTGTTATTCCCGGTCAGGGATATGCAGAAGTGTTGATTGAAGACAATAATACGGAAAAGCTTTTCCCTCCTATTGAATTGGACTGGAAACATATGAATCCGGCTTTCGAAAATGGGGAAAAGGTAACGAAAGCATATTTGGAGAAACATCTGGAAAGATCCTTCCCACCAGATGTCCCGCCTGTTATCAGTAAATATGCTGTTGAGAGTGCTTCTGCATCCCTTTCATCGCAATTATATGATTTGGTCAATCTTGATTTAGGATGTGGCATGTTTTATAACCAGTCGACTTGGCCTTATATCAATGATAAGAACAAAGGTATTGAGCGATTCGTCAGACAGAATGTATTTGGCTCATATTCCAAGCAGAAAGGGCATGAATACAGCTTCCCGAAGGTTTCAAAAATAACCGGCCAAGATTATATAAATGCATTCAATGAGATAGCAGAAATTTATAATGGCGACAAACCTATTAAACTGATAGGGGCCTTTTTTATGGGGGATGATGATCAGATTGTCCGATTCCTTGCCTGGTCATATTTGAGATATGACTTGGATGGCAAACTTCTTCCCCAGTTAACTAAAGCTACTAATAAGGTCATAAAACATCTTGAACTGAAAGCTGGGTTTGCTTGTCCTGCTTCCTATGCAAGTTATCTTGCGAATATGATTGTAACACAGGAGGAGTTCGAGAAAGTTTTTTTGGTATTCTATAGGGCTTTAAAGAACAAGGATGGAGGTGTCGCGAATTGGTGCAGAGCTATGTACCAGATACTTATGTATACGCCATTTATTTATAGCGAAAGTGATACTATTGCCGAATATGCTGTTCCGTGTATGCAGGAGTTGGTAAAGCATTTAAGAAATGAAAGTCATAAAGGAAAATGGAAAGCTGTTGATAACATATTGAGAGCGATGTTGTATCTGTTAAAACGAAGAGTAATCGACAAAAGTTTTTGTAAGAAAGACAACCCGGATGGACTATATAAAATGGTGAAGGATGCCCTGTTTGAAGCAGAAATGGGAATCTTGGGTGTCCCTTTTCTTCAGGACACAATAGAAACCATAATCAAGTATATGGATGGTGCGGGTACTCTTGACGGTATTCCTGCTCCAATTATTTGATCTGATTCGACTTCTTAACAAGGTTATGAATGTGGCTATAGAATGATCTCCACGGTACATCTCAGAAAGGCAAAAGATGATGGATAGAGTAATTGCAAATTGGTTAATGATCTCTGAAAAGAAAGCCAAAGTCTACACATATAAGGAACTTTACGACCTGGTTTCTTCCACAGTGAAAGATATGCCGGCAAAGGATGTTATTCGCATACTCATTTCAGATGAGATTGTCAATCAGACTGTTCTCAACAACTACAATCTTACTAAAAAAGGAATGAAACTGAGAGGCCAGTTTCCTCTTGTTTATGAGGAGAAAGTCCAGAAAAAAAACGAAGCCATTGAATATGTAAATCCGGAGGAATGGAATAAGTTCAGGAAGATTTGCGCATATTATGCCGAGTGTGTACAGTACAATGAGCGCAAGGATAACTATATACACATTGATGATAGTTGTTCCCTTCAAACGGTGAAAAAGGGGTGCTCAGTATATTATATTCCTCAAGTTGTGCCGTATGGATGGCTCAAGAAGCCTGTAGAAGGCCTGAACAAAGTTATCGAGCTGAGATATACCAAGGAGCAGAACTTTGCCATTGGTACAATTAAGACCCATACCGATGAAATTGAAACTTTTCTGGGTTACCCGCTGGTAGGGCACAGAGGCAAGGATAACGACGATATCTTCTATACAGCAATTATCCAGATCCCGGTTGAAGAAGTCCCCAACAAGCCGAATTCCTTAAATAATACCATCAGTTTCAAGCTCGATTTCGAGCATGCTTTTCTGAATCCACAATGGGTGGAGAGCTCCGTACCTCTTGAAAACAGAAGGGCAATCGAGAAACTTGAGGAGAAATGTAGTGAGATAAGAGAAGATCACATTATTCTTGATTTGGAAGAGTTGGTTTCTCTTGCTCTCAGCATGTCTTATCAGGCAGATGAGAAGCTTGATATTGTTTCTCCGAATCAGGTCCGACCGATTATGCGTAAAGACAGAAGACACCAGATGTTCAACACGGCTGTCATATTCCAGACGAAGAATCTTCAGTATTCCAAGATAATGAAGAAGGAACTCGATTATATTGCTAATGTGGCAACAGACTCTGAATTGGACAAAACGGCATTGGCCTACATTTTTAGGAAGCATCCTTTCGACCCCAAAATGAATACTGCGGCCTCGATCCCGTTTATCTCAACCAATCAGGAGCAGGGAGAGGCTGTGGAACTTGCAGAGGAGAGTGGCGTCGCCGTTGTGCAGGGCCCTCCGGGAACAGGCAAAACCCAGATGGCTGTCAATCTTATTGCCAACTGTGTATTCAACGGTGAGTCGGTACT
>CAVFNE010000214.1:0-3551 GCA_963623755.1 Muribaculaceae bacterium
TCTCTATTTGCAATTGTTATATGCGGAACAAACCTCTTTTCGCTCCTGAACGAGACTCCGTTTTCCCGGAGCCTGTTCTCGATTTCCTTCTTCAACAGTTCGAGAGAGTCACTTCTTTCAACGTGCGCGTAGATCGTCCGCTCACCGAAGGAGCCCCATCCTCTGACGCTGACTTTCACCTCCGGAAGCGTAAGAGCGGAAAGAATTTCCTTCATTTCCGGGAGTGTCCTGCCGCACTGGAAAGGCGGGATGAGCGTTATATGACACTCTGTCTTCATCCCGCTCCTGTTACCCCATTTCTTCTGCATCCAGCCTCTTGCGCCCTCTATCACCACCTTCAGGTCTTCCGGAAGCGTTATACCGATGAAGTAGTTATCTGCTCTCTCCATTTCTACCTTCCCTAAGCTTTCTGAATGCACAGTCAACATAGATCTTGTGGGCGATTGCAACGACAAGCTTCTCCAGGAGCTCCTCCTCAGTCGATGCACTCTCATCCTCTGTCGCATCCTTCCTCTTCAGGCCGAAGACATCAAGGAGTATGGCCTCGAACTCTCTTTTGAAGTATTCGTAGGAACTCTGAACAGTATGGTTGTTCTCCTTCTGGAGGTTGATAAGGAGAAGTATGTCGTCAAGGGAGGAGACATTCTTGCACAGTGCTATGAACAGGAGGTACGCAATCATCTCTCTCGAATACTGCTTCTTCACAGGATTATCGATGAGCTTCTTCTTGACGTAGTTGCTGATCATCGATTCCGTTATTCCGAAGCCCAGGAAAGGCTCAAGATATCTGTTTATATATGTTGCCGCCTGATTGAGGTAAAGCCCGACGTCGGGTATCTCGCTGAAGGACGGCAGTCTGTACTCCCTTATGGAAGAAAGGTCCTTTTCATCTAGTTCAAGTACCATTTTACTCCTCAAAAACTTTTCACAGGTTTTTAAAAAACTCTTGACAGGTTTATCAAAGTTGATTTAACTATATACAAGTTTTTCAAAAACCGATTATAAGGTTGTTATACAACCATCTTCGGTTATTTGCAAGGAGGAAATAATGGTTGTCAACATCATGGTGCCTCAGACTGAGGAGATTCACTTTTTCAAGGTCAAGGACAGACTGAGTGCTCTCTCGCACTTCATCGGCTTCCTCGTCTCGATTATTGCGACACCGCTTCTCCTGATAAAGGGCGCCGTGGATGCAAAGAGCACGGCAGAGCTCATATCATACGCGGTATTCGCACTCAGCATGGTGGTGCTCTACGGCTCCTCTACCGCATATCACAGCTTCGATCTGGGTGACAAGGGAAAGAACAGAAGGCTTCGTAAGCTCGACCACATGATGATCCCCGTCCTGATAGCAGGAACGTACACGCCGCTGTGTGTAACGACGCTGAGAGAGAATGGAGGAATGATCCTCCTCGCCCTCATCTGGACACTCGCGTTCTTCTCCATAATCTTCAAGGCTTACTGGGTGACATGTCCAAAGTTCGTCTCCTCGATTATCTACATAGCCATGGGATGGGCATGCATTCCCTATCTCTCCCGGCTTTACAGCCTGCTGAGCACGGGCGGTTTCATAATGCTTCTCATGGGAGGCATCGCATATACTGCGGGGGGAATAATCTACGCCCTCAAGATTCCCTCTCTCGAAAAGAACAGGGAGTTCAGAAGTCACGAGCTCTTCCATCTCTTTATTCTCGGAGGAACGCTCTTCCACTATCTCATGATATATTTCTACGTCGCATAAGAATAGTTAACGGGGCTGACTAAGCCCCGTTATTCTTTCTTACAAAAAGAGTTGTCAGTTTTCCCGCTCTTACGTGGTCAGAGTGTACCTGATTTACCACCAGGCTTATCTGATACGGCGGATAGATTCAATCGATATCGACACCCAGGCTCTCGATTTCACCCTCCATACTCTTGAGCCACAGGGAATAGGCCACATTCTCCATCTCCCCGAGCCCGCTCTTCTCGTAGCTTTCCCTCCATATGCGTCTTATTTCGTCGTCTACGATGTCCTCGGCCTTTTTTGCGGTGAGATCCCTCAGAAGCGCATCAAACTTTTCCCTTCCGCTCTTCATCCTCGTCCATACGACGGCAAATGCGAAATGAACCTGCTTGTCATTGATAACTCTGAGCGTCACAGGGGACATTGCATTACTGTACCAGTCAGTCGAATCGAGGGATATGAGTATCGGGTAGATATTCCTCCTCTCGATGACTGTACGATAGAGGGCCCAGTTCAGGATATCCCCTGTATCGTCTTCAGAGTTCCTGTCGATGTGCGTGACGGCTATTGCACAGCGTCCGCTCTTCGTGTGTGCGTCAATGACCACGAAAGGATGGTAGTAGCCGATGTGATTCCTGCCGACCTCGCACGCCTCGATTTCATCGACGTGGAAGTCACACGAAAGGAGCGTGTTGATGATCCTTTCGGTCACGGACCTGTCCGCCGTGAAAAACGATGCGAAAAGCTCTTCAGAGAGAGCACTGAATCCTGTCTTAGAAATTGTCTTCATTTTATGTTCCATACTCTTTAAGACAGAATTTCTGCGAAAATTGTCAAAAAAAAGTGAGGCGGGACTGTAAAATTCATCATTCCGCCCCTCTTTAACCCTAAAAATACATATACAGAGCAACTGACGAAGTTCTGCCTTCTCTAGATCTGATCGGGTATCCAACCGACTTTTCTGCTGTTTCGAAAATCAAACTCAGATGTAGCGTTATACTGTTCGAAGCTTTCAATCCGTACTTTTGAAGATTTTTATTGCCCGGCTTTTTCCGTTCTCTTGACGATACAACAACCAATCCCAGCAAACGAAATCCATAATGGCTCAACTCCATAGCCTTCATTTTTGACAGTTTATCAGCGCAAAATTAACAATTGATTATGATTACTTAGCCAGGTATGCTTATTATTGAGAAAGGAGACTAATAACATGGGAATGCAAACAGAATACAATGAAAAAGAAATGAGAGAACTGCTTTCATTTCTCAAAGAAGACCTATCTTCTGTAAAAGACAATCTAAAGGTAAATAGTCTTATATATGCTATTACATGTGATTGTATACATAAATTTTCACCTTCTAAGTAGAGAGCAAATACTTAATTAATTCACCCCTAGAGCATTATCAGTTTTATTCTTTAGACTAAAGAATAGAGAGGTGTTTTAATTTCAGCCAGGACATCAACTGAAAGATTGATATCTTATGAAAAGCGTTTTTTTCATTACTTCGAATGGGAATACTCTGATATTTGACTCTGTTGCCGGATGTGGGGGGATTTTTTCGTCAAAGGTTAACACCTACTTAATTACAGATGGTCAAAAAGTTCTCGGGTACTCGAAAGATACGCCGTATGCTTTAGTAAAATACTTAAAAAATAAGAATTTGTTTGAGTGCAATAGTTTTGAAAGTCACATAAAGTATAAAAATGACAGAGTAGAAGAAGCAAAAAAAGGAAATTTAATTTCAAGTATAAGGCTCACATTAACAAAAGAATGCAACTGTATTTGTGATTATTGCTACGTAGAAAGAAATTATACACACAATAGAAC
>CAVFNE010000215.1:0-1738 GCA_963623755.1 Muribaculaceae bacterium
GGAACGAGACATCGTTCTTCATACTCATGTATAGAGCATCATCAATAGTTGTCAGAACTAAATCATCAACGGAACTATAGGAAGTACCATTGACTGCGTTATAGAGGCTGAGTGCCCATTCTTTGTTTTCTTCCCTACCAAAGATGAACTTGAATAGTCTATCTTTGTATTCTCTGTTTATCGTCATCATGACCCCCTTAGCGTTTCTATAGTAATAATATCATATGAAACGAATTAAGAGGCAAGATATTTCAGCTTTTCTCTTCAAGAACTTTCTTCTCATCTTCACTGAGCTTGTACCTATTAAAGAGGTCCGGCCTCAGTCTCTTTGTGTCCTTCAATGCTTCTGTATGCCGCCACTCATCTATTTTCTGGTGGTTTCCAGATAATAGTATATCCGGCACACGCTCTCCCATATACTCCACAGGTTTTGTATATTGAGGATACTCGAGAAGGATGTTCTCATGGCTTTCGTCCTCGGTTGCTCCAATACGTATAACGCCGTCGAGAAGCCGTACTATACTGTCGATGATAACCTGGGATGCACACTCTCCCCCGCTGAGGATATAGTCTCCGATGGAAATCATATCATCCACATGATTTTCAACACGCCTGTCAACGCCCTCATAGTGCCCACAAAGGAGAAGGATATCTTCCTCTTTTGAAAGCTCTCTTGCCTTCTTCTGTGAGTAAACCGTCCCCTTAGGTGATAGAAGTATTGTTCTTGTATTCTCCCTTCTATTTGCCTCTAATGCCTTCATTGTTGTATCGAAGCGGAGAATCATACCCTTTCCCCCGCCGCATGGGGAGTCATCAATATGCCTGAACGACCCTCCCGCATATTGCTTTATATCGACAATGTTGATATTAATAATACCCTTCTTAGTTGCCCTCTCGATAAGAGGCATCTTCAAAAAAGATGGAAAGACTTCTGGAAAGATTGTAAGAACTGTTATATCCATTACTTCAGTTTAGTTTTCTTTTCCCATGAGTACAAGAAATGGCTTTTTCGGGTAGTTCAACTTTTATGTGAATATACATATAATCTTGACTCAGGTAAAAGAAAGAGAGGCTTTGGTTTTATATGAAAAGAGTTGTCACTATCCAGGATATCTCCTGTATCGGTAAATGTTCACTTACTGTCGCACTTCCACTACTATCAGCATGTGGTATCGAGACTGCAATCATCCCGACAGCTGTATTGAGTACGCATACGGCATTCAAAGGCTTTACGTTCCGTGATCTTACCGACGACATAATCCCGATTCTCAATCATTGGGAGAAAGAAGAATTTAAATTCGATGGTATTTATACCGGCTATCTTGGTTCTTTAGAACAGATAGAACTTATGAAGGAACTCATCAAAAGATTCAGAGGAAAAGATACACTTGTCGTAGTCGACCCGTGTATGGCCGATAACGGAAAGCTCTACCCCGGCTTCAATCAGGAATTTGCATTCTCGATGGCAACACTCTGTAAAGAGGCAGATGTTATACTTCCAAACCTCTCAGAAGCAGCGTTTCTTCTCGGCCAAGAGTATATGAAAGATGGTTATACAGAGGATGACGTCAAGGCTCTCTTAAAAAGGCTATCCTCACTCGGAAGCAAAAAGGTAATCCTCAAGGGAATTGTCTTTGATAAGGACCAGAAAGACATCAAAGGGGTCAAGAATAAAATCGGCATCGCTTACTACGACAGTGAAAAAGGAACATATTCCTGGTATTTCCACAAGAAGATA
>CAVFNE010000215.1:1780-3509 GCA_963623755.1 Muribaculaceae bacterium
CTTCCATGGCACCGGCGATATCTTTGCCTCTGTCTTTACAGGCGCAATGATTAACGGCTTCCCGATTGAGGAGAGCTACAAGCTTGCAGGTGACTTTGTCGTCAAATCCATTGCCGAAACAATCAGCCACCCCAGCTACAACACATATGGTGTTGACTTCGAGAAAGAGATACCGTTCCTCGTAAAGAAACTAAGTAAGAAAGCGTGAAGCATTATAAAGTAATCATAATAGGAGGAGGTGCCGGAGGATTATTTCTCTCCCATCTCCTCCCTTTTTCTCTTTTAATCGAGAAAAACTCATCCTGTGGTCTTAAACTCCTTATTACGGGTAACGGAAAGTGCAACGTAACACATGTTGGTGAACCTGAGCAGATCAGCACTCACTACTACGACAAAAAACACTTTGTCATGAGCGCTATCTACGCTTTTCCGCCCGATAAGATCCGCGCCCACTTCTCATCCCTCGGAGTTGAAACATATGTGCGTGACGACAGAAAGGTTTTCCCGGTTTCTGAGAGGAGTTCAGATATTCGCGACGCTCTTTTAAGGGAAAAACAGAATATTCTGTATAACACCACAGCGTTATCTGTAGAGAAGAAAGACAACATCTTCGTCGTTAAGACAAACAATGAGGAGTACTCTTCAGATTTTCTTGTTCTCGCAACAGGAGGAATTACATATCCACAGACTGGAAGTACAGGAGACGGATACAGCCTAGCTAAGAGCATGGGACACACAATTATTTCTCCCGAGCCGTCACTATCGCCATTGAAGCTAGATATAGATACATCCGCTCTTGAAGGCGTCAGCGTCAAAAACGTTACACTTCAAGTTGACAAAAAGACCTACTCCGGAGACATTGTCTTCACACATAACGGTATTTCCGGCCCAGCTGTACAGAACATATCACACTGGGTAAAAAAGGGAACAAAGTTGAAAATCATCTTTATCGAGAATTTCGATGTCTATCTCCTTAAAGCGATAAACGGAAAGACAAACGTAATCAACGCACTCTCTCGCCTTTTATCACTTCCACACTCCCTTCTTTCGTTTCTCTTAAAGCGGATACAACAGAAAACAATTGCGACTCTCACAAAGCCCGATTTGAAATTCATCGAAGAGACTCTTACTTCTCTCACTCTTACCGTTAACGGCAGAAACACTAACGGCGCATTTGTCACAAAAGGTGGAGTCAACACAAATGAAGTGGACTCGAAAACAATGGAATCGAAAATAGTGGATAACCTCTTCTTCCTTGGTGAGATTCTCGACGTTGACGGCGAATGCGGCGGATACAACCTGACTTTCGCCTTTGCATCAGCCTATACAACTGCCTCAACAATAAACAATCGTATAGGACTGTCTTAAAAGAAATCAACATTGATTTCTGTTTCGAGAACGCTGCAATTGAATAAAGGGAATATACAGTTAAGCTGATAACTACGATGTTGTCAATCATCCATTTTCGATGGCTATATTATGTATGGTATGAACACAATTGCTTCGATTTTTGGGATATAGGCAATAATGCTCTCTTTGCGCATATCATTTTGTTCATCTGAAGCATGACTGAGGTCATTCTGTTGGGCTATTATGTTTCTCCTCTCAAGAAGTGCAGTTTTGCCGATTGTTTCAACAAAGACAAAATAAGATTTTAATTCAATTTCCACATAATGTTAGCGTCGGTAAATAATAACCACTAAACATCGGAAAATAGTAACCAAAAAGC
>CAVFNE010000216.1:0-3505 GCA_963623755.1 Muribaculaceae bacterium
GTCTACAGGATATTCAGGAAATAAACCATGCAAAAGAAAAGATACTTAATAATTACTATAGATACCGAGGGTGATAATCTCTGGGCATGGAAGAAAGGAGATGAGATAAAAACAGAGAACACTCTCTTTTTAAACCGCTTCCAGACGCTGTGTGATAAATACACCTTCAAGCCCGTCTGGCTTACAAACTGGGAGATGATTAACGACCCCCGCTATGTAGATTTCATCAAAAAAGTCGAAAAAGAAAAAAGGGGAGAACTCGGCATGCATCTGCATGCATGGAACACTCCTCCCATTTTTGAACTTGAACACACACGAGAAAGTGAAGCAGCGTATCTTATCGAGTACCCCGAGAGCATTATGGAGGAGAAGATTAAAAATCTTACTCAAGAGATTGTAAATAAAACAGGGATTATGCCGACAAGCCACAGGGCGGGACGATGGGCTGTGGATAAACGCTATCTGTCACTGCTGGAGAAGTACGGCTACACAGTAGATACTTCTGTCACCCCCCACATAGACTGGTCGAAAAAGATAGGCGAGTCCCCTTCTTCCAGGGGAGCAGATTATACCTCGTTTCCCGAAGAAAGCTATTTTGTTAGTGAGAGAAAAACACTTCTTGAAGTCCCTCTGACAATAATTAAAAGCCACAAGATATTCTCTTCAAGATATAAATCCATCAAGGGAAGAGCCGGAAATATCTATCACTCCATCCTCGGCGATACGCTGTGGCTGAGGCCTGACGGCAGGAACCTCAGCCGCATGCTTTACATAGTCGATAAAGCAGAAAAAGAGGACAGAAATTACATAGCCTTCATGCTCCACTCTTCAGAGCTTATGTGCGGAGGAAGCCCTACATTCAAAACGGAAGAAGATATAGAAAAGCTTTATTCAGATCTGGAAGTACTCTTTAAAAGAATAAGTAAAAGCTATGAAGGAATAACCCTACGTGACTACCGAGCCATAAAGGAGGGGGAGAATGGCTGAGCCTATAAGAGTGCTCCAGGTAAGTTGGGGGATGGAGAGAGGTGGAGCAGAAACGCTCATAATGAATATTTACAGGCATTTAGATAGAAGTAAAGTCCAGTTCGACTTTCTACTCTCCTCTAACTATAAGACAGCATATGAAGACGAGATTACAGCTCTCGGTGGCAGAATATATCACATTCAAAGATTTCTCGGCTACAACAGACTCTCCTACGACAAAGCACTGAAAAAATTCCTCCTCAATCACCCTGAGCATAAGATAATCCACGACCATTTGATGGACTCGGCATCCGAGACATTCAATGTAGCGAAAAAGCTGGGGCGCATATGTGTTGCGCATAGTCACATAGCAGAAACAAAGACAAACCCGTCAAATTTTATCAGATTCTTATTTCGCCGTAATCTATGGAAAAGAAGCGACTACCGTTTTGCCTGCTCAAAGGCTGCCGGAGAGTGGCTCTACAGAGGAAAGGCTGATTACACCGTCCTCAATAACGCAATAGAAACAGAAAAGTTCCGTTTTGATGAGAAAAAGAGAAAAGACAAACGTAAAGAGCTCGGGATAACACCAACAACAACTGTTATAATCAACATAGGGCGTATGGTCGAGCAGAAAAATCAAATGAGAGTGCTCGACATATTCTCACTCTTTTATGCTGAACATCCCGACTCGAAACTCCTTATTGCCGGTAAAGGAGAACTCGAGAATAAGCTCAAGAAGAAAGCTGAAAGCCTTGATATAGAGAATGACGTTATGTTCCTCGGAGAGCGTGACGACATTCCGGCCCTGCTATCTGCCTCTGACATCTTCTTGTTCCCTTCTCTCTTCGAAGGACTGGGGATAGCATTAATTGAAGCAGAAGCAGAAGGATTGGTTTCCATCCTTTCTTCTCATATTCCCGAAGAAGTCGACCTCGAAAAAGATCTCATTTACAGAGTAGCACTCTCCTCCAGCGACAGTGTATGGGTGGAAAAGATGAAAGAAGCATTAAAAACGAAAATAAAGCGTGAAGAGCGATATTTGTCCGTAAAAAAGAAAGGATACGATATAGAGGAGAGCGCAAAGAAACTGGAGAAATTTTATTCAACAATATAACGACAGTGACAATGAACTAACACCGTGCAGCATTAGAAATTGTAAACAAGAAATGGGCCTCGAACTCTATATTCCCTCGCCTAGACACAGCTTTGATTCTAATTTATGCTACCGCCTCTTTTCTGACAATATCCGCCACTGACTTTTCCCGTCATGTGCTCAGAAGAGCTTTATCACAATCATACTTTTCAGCCACAACACGGCATCTCTTCTTGTAGAATGCAATACCGTATATCCAGATATCACACCTACCGTCATCTATGAGGGTGTCGGCATAACGTAGTCTATATACCTGCTCAATTGCATTCCTGCCCCCATCATCAAGCTGGGTGAACTTCTCCATGCTCTTTACTTCGATGATGATTCCTTCATCCGGATTCTCCGGCCTGACTTCAATATCTGCCAGTCCATCTCCCGATTCCCTCTCAGAGCGTACTCCCCAGTCAGGATTGCCTAATAGAATACCCGTAAGGAATGACGAGTAGTATTTCTCCTTCTCCTTCTTCGGTCCCTTGATGGAGAAGATACTTATCGTGCGGGAGAGAAAACCGTTTATTATCTCCTCCACCTTTTTGTCATCCCCTTTCCTGAGTGCATCCCAAAGTGGGTCGAGTGTCTTCTTTTCCTTTCTTACTTCAGCCTTGAACCATTCCCGTATCTGATACTTATAGACTTCTTTCACTTCCTCATTGGGAATGCGGAGCTTATAAATCCCGTTTTTCGGCCTATCCACAAGTGTAAGATAACCTGTTGTGAACAGCACACTCCAGAGGTTATCAATGGTGTTGTCTATTTCGCCGTATGTAAGTTCAAGGTGTATTTCCTTCTCAATGGTCTCTCCGGAGAGAAGGGCCTCTATCTCATCCCGTGTCGATTGATCTGCCTTATCTATAAACCGCCTCACAAGGCCGTTGCCACTTGAATTTATCCAGTAGGACTGAGGAACAGCATCACTTTCATGACACAGCCTCTCTACGTGGTTGATTACATCCCAGGGGCAGTATACATCAACGCTTCCGAATCTATAGCCGTCATACCACGCTTTCATCTCCTTCATTTGTCCCTCGAGACCAAATGAAGAGAGAAGAGTCTCCACTTCATCTTCAGTAAAGCCGAAGCTTTCAGCAAACTGGTAATCAATAATGGAGAGAACATTAAAATTGTTGATTCCCGTAAAGATGCTTTCCTTGCTCACCCTCAAACATCCCGTAAGAACAGCAAACTCAAGATATTCATTAGTCTTGAGCGCTTCCCCGAAGAGACCTCTGATGAGAGATACCATCTCGCTGTAGTATCCGTTCTGAAATGCCTTATCAAGTGGAACATCGTATTCGTCAATGAGGATGACTGTTTTCTCTCCGTAATGTTTACTCAAACTTCGCAGTTGGTTGAGTCTAACTTATGAAACTTTTTTATCATAGA
>CAVFNE010000217.1:0-2770 GCA_963623755.1 Muribaculaceae bacterium
ATTTTATACATCAATCCCGACGCGCTCTCTTCTGGTGCATCAGCTAATTCAGTTGTCGTATTGTAGTTTTTACCGTTCAATAGAGTCAAAGCTGCTACTATGGCCTTCCCGTGGTTTCCCCATCCAGTGTCGTCGGCACTGCTGTTTTTGTTTACAGCGGTCAAGGCTTTACTCAGGCTCGTTCCATCATCTTTTCCTGTACCGTTTTTGTCCAGCAAGTTTGTAATCGCGGTCAGTTCTGTTTCTGCTATTCCCAGGTCCAGCATTCTTGCCTCCGCTTTCGACAGGGTATCTACTGTGTCGCTAAGAATTGTATAAACTTCAGACTCAGGTCTTTCTGCTTTTCCATTCAGGATATAGTGTAGCGTCTCACTGACATTTTGAATAACTCATAGTTTTGATCCGACAGGTCCTTATTTAGCATCGTCATTGGACTAAAAGCTCTTCGGAAGATAAATGCTGAAGAAGTATTCTTCTTATTCGTATAAAAACTCCCAGCATACCATTTTCGGTATGTATAGGAGCTTATGAACACTTTTAGCACACATCATTGTTGGTTGGTTACTCTGTTGTCTGACACGACTTCTTGTCTCTTCTGTCGTTGCGTTCCTTGTAGTATTGACCTATGTCAGGATAAAGGCTCTTAAGCTTAGTACGTGAATCTTTGGCTTCGAACTGCCAGCTTACAGGCGTAGGATTATTGTTATATGCTTCACACCATGCATCCAGTTCATTTCTCAACTCCTCAATACTTGGTATTCTTCTGTTGAGGCACTGCCTCGTCATGATGTTGATGGCAATCTCTGCAATGTCGAGCCAGCTTCCATGTTTCGGTGTATAGTGTATGTCAAGCTTTCTGGCAATCCTTCTTGCTTCTTCCGGCTCAAATGCCTTGTAGAGGGAGGAGCGCGAGTGAGTGTTTAAATTGTCCATTACAAGTTTTATTTTCTTGGATTCCGGTGTTATCTCATCAACAAGATATTTTATCTTCTCCGCCCAGTCCACTGCAGTACGTGTCGGTTCAACCATCTGGACTATCTTTCCTGTATGAGGCTGAATGAAACAGAATACCGAAGCTGTTCCGTTTCTGACATATTCTGAATCAACCTTGGCAGTATCTCCAGGACGCATCGGGATAGGATTCCTTGCTTCATCGAGAAGCTGGTAAGGCTTTTCGTCCATACACCATAACGGGTATTCCGGATCATAAGGTTCCTGGTACAAATCCAGTATATCTTCCATGTCGGCAACAAAATCAGCATCTGCCTCGGGAGGTATACACCAGTAATCCGTCAGATGCGGCCTTATATCATTCTTATTAAGTGTACGTCCGATTGTTGCCCGGCTGAGTTCTTCTTCAAGTATGACTTTCATCTCGCTTGTGAGCAGTGTCAATGTCCACCTTACATAACCGGGCGGTGCACTGCTGCAGGCTTTTGCAACAATCTTGGCTTCAACATCTCCCGTAACCTTAAGTCTGGATACATCTGAGTTCGGGCTCCGCTCAAGACTTGTTACTTTTTGCATGCCTCCTTCTTGAAACATTTTAAGCACTGTAGCTACTGTGGCGCAAGTTGCTCCAGCCTTTGAGGCAATTTCCGTCGTTTTGCGTTCACCATGCCGGTTCTCATCGGCTTCAAGGAGAATCTTACATCTGGTTCGGATTGTCTCAGATATAGTCTTACGCTTTATTGATTTTGCAAAGTCCCGTTCTTTATCGGTAAGGCTTATATGGTAAAGTCGTGGTCTTCCCATTTATTGGTCTCCGGCTAACCTGATGAAACAGTCTTTAGCTTTCAGACTGCTTATGTAGATGAGTAATATCTTCTCCGAGAGCATTAACCGCTTCCTCGAGACTGCGATAAATCTTATCTATGTCGGATAGTTTGGAAGATATATCTTCCATCGTTTTCGTCATAGCTAAAGAGTCACTACTCTTTATTGCTGGCTCTAATGTCTTTATCGTTGCCGGTGTTTCCTCTTTTCTGGGTCTCCCGCGCCCTCCATTAGGAATGACTGATCCCGTCTCGGGATCGAACTGGCCAATGCACTTCTTCTTCTGTACCTTTTTCTTCTGTGATTCGTCCCAGACATACGTCGTGTCATAAGCATACCAGATACCTGTGTGTTTGTTATAAGAGCGAGTGATGGACATAGTGCCTCCCAAATATGCTAATTTCTTATTCTTATTTTAGCATACCCAGAATAAAAAGCAACATTTATTTTAGTATATTTAGCAGATTATTCAAAATGTCAGTGAGACGCTACACTAGGTCAGTCTGTTCTGACAGGGAGATCGAAGGTCTGGAGGCCGGGGGAAGGGGGAAGGTTTTTTCCGGGAGCCATTTTTCATCATATTCAAAGGAGAAGGTCTCTTTTCTGCTCTGCGGCTCCACGTTCAGTCTTCCAATAGGCGGCCCTTTGAGTATAGTCCCTGGCATCACATGCTCTCCAGTTTCGACGCACGTTTTCCGGTTTTGAGCCAGATGACCTGGAGTTTTCGTCCGTGTTTGTCATCTTTTGCAACAGAAAGAAGGTCATTTTCAAGCCGGAGAGAGTGAAGTACTGATGCATATATTCCCATAGCACCAGAAGGGGCTCCTTTCTCTGCATTATGCAATGTGGCCCTGCTTATTCCTACCCGCTCTGCCTGAAGTTCAGCCGGGACTCTCCCATTTCAGTGAGAATCCTCTTCCCTTCGGTAAGAGTACAACAGCCTTCTTTCCCATAAATTACTCCATAACGTCAATAAATATAATTGGACAGATAA
>CAVFNE010000217.1:2780-3456 GCA_963623755.1 Muribaculaceae bacterium
AATTGAATATGTTCTCCGTGGTGGATGGCCTGGAGTACAAAATTTGAGTCTGGAAGATGCGATTGAGGTATCCAAAGATTATCTGAAGAATATCCCTGATGACATGCAACGATTGGATGGAATCAGGCGGGACGAGCGCAAAGTCAAGGCAGTTCTGAGAGCATTAGGTAGAGCTGAAAGTAATATGACAAGCAAGAAATCTCTCCAGAAGGATATTGAGGAGTTCAGTGAAGATAGAAACACAGTTTCGGTTGATTCGATATCTGATTATCTGGATTGCTTTTCGCGCCTTTTCCTCACTGAAGATCAACCATCATTTGAAAACAAACTCCGTTCCTCTGTAAAAGCGTTAAAAAATCCCAAGAGGCACTTCGTCGACCCATCTCTAGCAGCTGCAGCAATCAATGCAACAAAAGAAACCCTGAAAAATGATTTAAACACATTCGGATATCTGTTTGAGGCTCTCTGCATTCACGATTTAAGAGTTTATGCCGATGTGATAGGGGCAAAAGTTTTTCATTATCATGATGAAAGAGAAAATGAAGCCGATGCTGTTTTAGAACTTCCTGATGGGAGATGGGGGCTGATTGAAACAAAAGTTGGCTTCAACCAGGTTGAAAGTGCAGCAAAACAGCTGATCTCCCTAAAAGAAAAGTTTGCCAAAGAGTCCGCTTCC
>CAVFNE010000218.1:0-3406 GCA_963623755.1 Muribaculaceae bacterium
ATGACAAGGGATAAGGAAGAAAATGTTATAAAGAAGAAAAAAATCTTCCTTGAACAGACAAAAACACGAAAAGGGATAAATTTTACACTTGTCACAATTAAGGGATATAACGCCAACATGTACTCCGAGATAATCAGCAGTGATATCATACTTGATGATTTGTTCTGTTAATGACGACAAATGCCACGACATTAGCCGTGGCATCCAATAGATTTATCCAATAATTAGAATTCGATTGTGCAGGAAGCTTTAACAGCACCGAAGTTCTGTTTGCGAACAGAATTTGCCTGATCAAGGAAGTTCATTTTGTTGCCAGCACTGTCTTTACCATATGTGAGAGCAAGTGTAGCACCTGGGATAATCACATCTGTAGATACGCCAGCTGTTGTTGCAAAGTACAATGAATCATCTGTTCCGAATATTGCGCCGAATTCAACACCAGCGTTTGCTGTGAACTTCTCAGCAACATACTTAGCACTTAAGCTAGATGTGAATGCCTTTGTATAGATTGTCATCCCGACACTTCCGCTGACTGTAACAGAATCGATTGTACCTTCTGCTTCAACTTCAAAGTTCCTATTCTCTTCTTCGAGGATGTCTTTGAACGCAAATGATCCGGAAACAACATCGTTGTAACTTCCACTTACCTTTGCTGAGAGAAGATTATCGTCCTCTCCTTCATGCTTAAAGTAAACATCAAGAGCGACAGGGCTGTAAGAAACGTTTGCAGCAAGGTCAAACTTAGCAGCTATATCTTTAAGATTCTCAAGACCGAGGTCTCCAGCAAGAGAAGCTGAGAATGCATCGACAGCATAGCTTGCTTTAGCTGAGAAGCCGAGGTTAAAATCTTCAGCTTTGTCTGCGCTGTTTGCGAAGATAGCAGCAACCTGAGCTGATCCACCGTCAAACTCGAGAGCCTTAGATTCAACAAAGAAGTTGTAATTTGTATAGCTTGCATCTTCTGTAGCATTACCATAGAGTCCACCAGCAACTGTGTAGCCCTTATATGTCAGTGTCAAACCATAATCACTCCACACAGGAAGCTTATATGTTACAGCTGTAGTAGTTGTATCATAAGCATTACCAAAATCATCCTTTACAGCCTTAGATTTTGTGTCGATAGCTGACTTAGCATAGTCTGGAGCACCCTTTGTTCCTGTAATAGCGAGTTTCCAGTCCTCCCCTGCAACATAAGCTTCATCTAATGAGAGCCAGAGACCAATACCATATTCTGTACTACCACCATCAACCCAGATAAGAGCTCTCATTGCACTGGGATCATCAAAACCAGGTCCTTTCCAAGGAGCAATTGCAAGCTTCATTGAAGCCTTGACGCCTGCATAAATGTCGCCTTCAGCAACGTTCTCTACTTCTTCAGAAGCTAAATCGATGGAAGCTTCGACACTTGTACCATTTTTTAAACCATATATCTTGGAAGTTGTATCATAACCAAGAGATACAGATGCAGATCCTGAAATACCAGCAAAAGCTGTGCTTGCTGCCAGGAGTGCAACTAATGCGATTGTAAGGATTTTTTTCATTATTTCCTCCATTGAAAATTCGGGAACACACCTCAAGGCATGTCTTACCCTTTATTCCGTTATACATTTTGGATTGTACCTAACGATACCATACCTGTCAAGATAAAAGAATTAAGATATCAAAGGTTACACTTTTTTAATAAAAATTTTGTGTTTTCATATGTTAATTATATAACAAAAAGCCGAAGTTATACATTCTATGCTTTGTCTCTGTCGTCGATGGGGACGTTGGGCGGGAGTTCATAGACGCTCTTTTTCTTCTTCTTTTGAAGGTGCTCTATTTCAATATCGGCAACCCTTGTGAATTTTACTATCCTTCTCTCCCCTACTTCGAGCATCTTTCTCTCACGCGTTATATATATTAATAGGATTAGTAGGTAGTCCAGTAGCAACGGGTTTATATACCATCTATCTCTTCCCATCGCCCAATAGTACGGGAATGACATAATGAGGGATGCTGATATAAGAGAAAGGCTGAGATAGTTTTTATCAGTCCCGAAAACAACATCAGATAGAGGAACAAGGATTGTGAGCAGAAAAAGCACTCTTGAGTAGGTAAGAAACAATGAGTAGTGCTCTATATTCGAGTAGAGGTAGTAGTAATTGTCATTCGTCCACTCAAAAGAGATAAAAGATGCAAGTGCAACCAACACTGTTAATGCTGTCTCCGTTTTTTTATCCTTCCTCTCTCCTGCCGTAATGATAATAAGCGGAAGAAGAGGAAATACAGAGGAAATACTCTTCACTATCAGAGAGCGTAAAGGAGCATGGTCAGTGATAAGTGCCTCCGAGAAAGATACTGCAATAAAAACAAGATAAGTAATTGCTGTAAGGAGAATCTTTCTTCCTTTTTTCGTGCTGTTTATATTACAGAGAAGAACAACAAGAGGAATAACCTTTATCAATATCACGATTGTGCTTACAAGGGGTAGGGAGAAAACAAAAGAAAGGATTATGTAGGTTAGGGTTAATGCAAGTGAAATACCTAATGAAATGCCGGTTTTAATCATCATGCTCCTCCACTTCTCTTATTTCGCCTGATGAAAAGCCTTTTCTTTTGAGCTTCATCTCAGCTTTGTCGCTGCCGTATTTTGCCTCGAGGCGCGAATATTCCTTCTTGAGGGCCGGAAGGAATTCCCTGTTATTCCAGGCATTGTTTACTGCTTCCTCTGCTGTGGCTTTATCGACTCCTTTTTCCATAAGGCGCTGAAAGAGAATATACCTGCCGTAAGCTTTTCTCTTGAGCGTTGCTCTAATCCAGCTTTCGGCAAAGCGTGAGTCACAAATACTGTTCTCTTCAATGAGAGCGGAAAGTGCCTCATCAGCCTGAAGTGAGGTATATCCCTTTTTAAGGAGTTTCTCCTTCATATTCTTAATCGTGTGTTCCCTCACTGATAGAAGTGAAAGTGCCTTGTCGTACGCATCCATAGAGAAAATATAACCTTTATTAATACGAAAAGGCCAGTAAAAACCGGCCTTCTTTGTAAATATAAAAACGATTAACGCTTTGAGAACTGGAAGCGTCTTCTTGCTCCGCGCTGACCGTACTTCTTTCTTTCGACCATTCTCGGGTCTCTTGTCATGAGTCCGGCTGTGTGGAGAGCAGGCTTGAGTGTCTCATCATACTCGACGAGCGCTCTTGCAACTCCGTGCCTGCAAGCCTCTGCCTGGCCGTGTATACCACCGCCTACAACATTAATAACAAGATTGAACTTGCCACTTGTCTCTGTTACTGCGAAGGGCTCGTTGACCTTAGCGCAGTCTGAAGCACAGACAAAATATTCTTCAAGCTTCTTACCGTTAACAACTACTTCACCGTTGCCTTCTCTGAGGTAAACTCTAGCAACAGCAGTCTTTCTTCTGCC
>CAVFNE010000219.1:0-3403 GCA_963623755.1 Muribaculaceae bacterium
ATGGAAAGGCTGCGGAGGAATACCTAAAGAAATTCGGTGATGATGTCGATAGTGCAAAGTCTTACATAGCCGGATTAAAAAAAGAAACAGAAGAAGCAAATAATGCGCTTTCTGAGATTGAAGAACGAATTAACGAAGCAAATAAAGAGCGGAATAAGGCATTAGAAGAGGAGAATGACGCTGTTCTCAAAATGCATGATGCTCAGAATAAGTGCAGTATACTGGAAAAACAGTGCGGGGAATTGGAGGCAAGGATAGACGCCCTTAAAGGTGAAATCAATCAGCTCTCTCCTCAGAAGGCTGCACTTGAGGCGGAACTTGAAGGACTCAGAAAACAGATAGAATATGCAAAAGAAGAACTCCGGAAGATTCAGGAAGAGAAGAATAAAAAGGAGCAGGAAGTTTCTTTGGCGGGAGATAGATTGTCATCGATAAAAACGGAGATTGCTTCTTCTGAAGAAAAACTGGGAGGCATCAAAACAAAGATAGATAACATAACAGGAGGAGAGGAGACCTGGGGTGAGCTTGATACACCGGTTATAACAAATCCAAAGTTTGACAGGCCACTTGACAATCAAGAGTATAAGTCAATAAACGAAGTTAAAGATCTTGATTCTTTTGCCGCAAGTCTTCATTCATGCGGTATTGAGTTTAACAGGAGAACAATCAATGCTTTCCATACAAGTCTCAAGGTAGCAGAGTCTTCTCCGCTGGTTGTTCTTGCTGGTATATCGGGGACGGGAAAAAGCCTCCTTCCTCAGCTTTATGCCAGATTCTTCGGATTCAACTTCCTCAATATGGCGGTTCAGCCCAGATGGGACAGCTCGCAGGATCTTTTCGGTTTTTACAACTACGCTCAGTTCAGGTATAAGGCGACTGAACTTTCCCGCCTGTTGTGGCAGTATGATGTGTACAACAATGAGCATTGTCTTTTTAAGGATGAAAAAGAAAAGCTTCCGATGAACATAATACTTCTCGACGAGATGAATTTAGCCCGCGTTGAATACTACTTCAGTGATATGCTGAGTAAGCTGGAGACAAGAAGAACGGTAAATGTTGAAAGCAGAGACGACAGATATTTGTCTGAGATTGAGATTGAATGCGGTGCCGGAACTCAGTCAAGACGGCTCTTTGTCGGCAGTAATACTCTTTTCGTGGGAACAATGAATGAAGATGAGACTACGCAGGCCCTTTCTGACAAAATAATGGACAGAGCGAATGTACTTCGTTTTGGACGTCCGAAATCTCTCGAGGCAGAAGGTGATCCTATCAAGTTCGGAGAAGAATACGAGGATAGGGGCCCTACTACTATCAAGAAGTGGGGTGAATTACAACGTAAACCATCAAAAATAGAGTCAGGCATTGTTGATAATCTGAACAAACGTATTGACGAATTGAACGAGGTTATGGGCAGTATCGGACGGCCGTTCGGACATCGTCTTAAGAGGGCAATTGTTAACTATGTTACAAATTATCCGGGAGTAGCTGCGGTAACAAATTCATTTAATGATGCATTATCTGATCAGATAGAATTTAAAATTCTGCCCAAACTCAATGGGATAGAAAAAACGAATCCTGATAATTCTGACCATCTAAAAGAGCTGGGTGATATTATTGAGAAGATTGATAGGGAACTTTATGATACGTTTGACAATGTTCTAAGAGATGCATCCTCGTCATTCTTTTTCTGGCCAGGAGTGAGACGTTGACTCTTTCTTTTAAAGAATTTGATTGTCAAAAAGAAAATAAAATATTTAAAGCTGATACTTTCACAGACACTTCTTTCCTGAACAGTTATCTGAGAAGTACAAGAAAGGATGAAAAGAATCTGGAGTATGTCAGCTTTTTCTCCTCTGTAATCGAGTTCTACTCGCAATTGAGAGGAGTTGCTGACACAGAGAATAGAGATAATGGATATTTTGAGATAACTGATAAAAGAGGAGCGCTTCCAATCAGTATTGAGACGATAAGAGCATGCCTTGAAAATGGCGATAAGGATGCGCCGGAGGAGATAATATCTATTATTGCTCAGAGACATTTCAACCTTATAAAGACTGTTGCGGAATCACTGAGAAAGGTTTTGAGAAGGGAACGTAACAAAGTTAATATGGGACGTGTGCAGCAGATGGATTCTCAATGTCTCATGTGGATGAGCAAGCAGCCCGGATATACGACTGCCCAGAAGGCAGGGAGCAAACAGGAGGTCCTGGCTGTTGTTAGACATGAGTCTTATGACACATTGGAGAACAGGGTTTTCAAGGACTTTTTAGTTCTTTGTGAGAGAGAAGGGAGTATGTACATTGTTACATACCAGAAGGCATATCCTAACAGTAAAAGAATAGAGGATGTCAGGAAACTTGTTAAACTTGTTTCCTTTATTCTCAAGTTTCCTGTGATGGGAGAAATATCAAAACTGAAAAGCAATCCACGTCCCAACTATGTCCTCCAGAAGAATGTGAACTATTCAGTCATTTGGACGCTTTATCAGAGACTGTTGAAGAAATATCAGATTATAGAAGACCTATGGCCTTTCAGACATTTGATAATCAAAGAGTATTTTGCCATCTTATTCGACGTCTTTTTATATTATCACAGCGGTTTTACGCCTCTCCTTGAAAGCAGATACTGGATTCATGAAATAGATGCAAAAAAACAGAATGGTTTCCTGACGGATTCCTTTGTTGTCAACTATTTCTATTTTAAGAATTATGGATATTCATCCCTGTATTTCAATGATAGAAAGGGACAGATCTCATTAAAGAGAACTGCATCCAAAAATGTAAACTTCCCTTTCTATTTCATTCCTTACAATGAAGATGAAGATGTAGTTTCATTGAAAATTACTGACGATACTTTTCCCGTCATTTTTAATGAACGGGAGGAAGCAAGACCACTGGTGAAAAAAGGTATCATTCTTTCTATTGGCGGTAAAATTGAAGAGACTTTCTTTAAAGAACTAGGGAAGATAATAGGGGTAAAAGTATGAAGATATGTGTCTATGATTTATCTTCCAGTTATGAAGTGAGAGTTATAGATTCAGATACTAAATCAGTACTTCTGACTTATAGATTGCCTCCTGCATTGATTACGGAAGATTCCCTTCACAATAACAGCAAATGCTCGTTGTTTAATCCGGATACTCCTGATTTCTCAGCTTTTATAAAGATGAATGAAGGCGACCAGCTTCGTTATTCGTATGACAATAACAAGCTGTTGATTCTTACTGAAATTATTCGACCTGTGCGGATGAAATTGACCTGATAAGCGAAATATCTTTTTGACCATGTTTGAATTTCGATTGGATTCGGCATGGTTTTTATTTTGGGGTATTGTGTAGGCTGGTTAAATCATATATAATTATCTTTAATTTATATATTTAATGATAATTATGTAGGCTAGTTAA
>CAVFNE010000220.1:0-3349 GCA_963623755.1 Muribaculaceae bacterium
AAAGGTTTTATAAAAGAACTAGCGGGCTGGATAAGACGAAGGCTGAGACAGAAACTCTGGAAGCTTTGGAAGAAAGGAGCCAGACGGAAGGCCGAGTTGAGAAAACTGGGTTGTAAGGAATGGCAACTTGATAAACTTGGGAAAGCGACAAGCAACTCATATTGGAAAATGGCTGGGGCTCTGGGAAGCTATATAACAAACACAGCACTGGAAACCAAATTCGGGCTGATTCCAATAGAAGCAACTTGGGACCGATTGCACAGCAAGCGAATGATGAGGGATAAGGCTATACAAGGTGGCGAAAAACAGCTTGTATTTGATTTTTGATTGAACCGCCGTGTACCAGACCGGTACGCACGGTGGTGTGAGAGGGAAAGTTCCAGGGAGAAAAGTCCCTAGAACTGACCTACTCGATTGTGCTTTCCGGTATATTCTCCACAACTGCAGAGAGAAGGCTGACCCATGAAGAGTGACCATGAGGTGTAAGCAATATTCCTTTTGACTGGCGTTAAAATACGATACAATGACAAAGACGCGGGGAAGAATGCAGCAGAGATCGCTGTCCAGGGGTGTTGTTTTGAGCGGTAAGAAAGGGAAAGTTCGTCAATTCTATCTAAAACTGATGCTTTTGTACGTGCTGTTGCTTCTGGTTTTCTTCATAGCTTACGTCGGAGCGATAGTCTATCTTTCATATAATCTCGACAAGGATACATACGAGCTTGAAATCGAGAAGGAGATGACTGAGGCCCAGAATCTGATAGACAAATATGTCGAAAACGCAGAAAAGATTTTCAGCAGGGTCAACTACTCGATATCCTTCATGGAGCCGTACAAGAAACTCATCGAGCATTCCGCATTCACACCGTCAGATACGACGAGTATCATCACGGAGCTCCGTAATGCATATTCCTGGAGCGGAATCGTCGATATCGAGGACATTCTCCTTTTTACCGACGAAAACGACAAAGCCTATTCCGCTGCCGGAGTCGTCTCGCTCTCCTCTCCATTTGAACATATGTCCTTCCCGACATCGTATCTTGCACTTACCTCGATATCGGAACTGCTGTCGGTAGAGAGCACCAAGTTTACCTTCAGCGACGAAAACCTCATCTGCGTCCACGGCTTCAGATATCAGGGAGGTATGGACAGAGGTGTCATTGCGATAAGTTTCAACATCGACAAGCTTGAGCAGAGACTTGAGAGAATTCTCACCGGCGGTTCCTGGGAGATTTTCTTCAACGGCACTTTACTCTCATCTTCATCGGAAAGTATTACCGGAGGAATCGAGTATGAGGTGGAGAGTTCAAACAATTCGAAGCTCAGGATCAGGTTCTGCTTCGAACCTTTCAGATGGGAAGGCTCCGGCTGGTTTGCCAGAATAACACTTGGAGCGGGGACGATTCTGTTTCTCGTAATACTTTCTGTCTTCATCGTCTACAGGCGGAAATACAATAAGTCTCTCACGCAGATCAGGAACCTGATTCCATCAAAGGAAAGCATAGGGGATGACGAGATAGGCTCGATGATCCAGGATCTTGAAGGCATGGTCGTCGACTATAACTCATACAAGGACGATCTCGATAATGCCATCCCGTATATACAGACGGGCTTCTTCGCATCCGAGGCATCCGGCGAGGACAGCCGGCAGTACATGAACAGATACATGGGGTTCGTCAAGCCGTATTATCTTGTCATGGCTGTGAATATCGACCAGGCAGATACAAGTGACATCGAAGCGGCATTAAAGAGTGTCGTGGAGATTCTCTCAGAGGAGAGTACCATTGTCTCCTATCATATACTTGACAGTCAGACCGTCTTCCTTTTCATGAATACCGACATAGAGCACGACGAAGGGGAGGAAGCAGGAATCGTCAGGAAGATCCTGGGAGAAAACCTCCCTCTGCCGGTCAGAATAACCATCGGTGTCGATATCGTCCGCAAGGATTTCGCATCATTCAAGCTCAGTTGCAACAACGCACTCCAGGCATTGAACATGATGAGGGTGATGGGCAAGGACGACATATACTATTACGAGGAAAAGCAGGAGAAGGAAGCCGAGTATTATATGATCCCCGCCCTCTATATCCAGATATCGAAATGTATCACAAAGCAGGATGAGAGGCATCTTGGAGAGCTCTTCCAGCAGCTTCTGAAGACGAACCTGATGAAATATGATCTCACTGCAGAATCAGTGAGGGCGATAGGAGGGGAGCTCTATCTGACCGAAAAGAAGGTCTACATGAACCTCGCCATCGAACCCCGGTACGGACAGATAGTCCGCCCGGATCAGTATTCGACGATTGAAGAGCTGATCGACTTCTACTATGAGAGGTTTTCCGCTCTGCTCCACTCTTATGGAGACAGGAACAGGGAGGAGGACAATGTGTATTCGGAAATTGTAAAATACGTCGATGATAATTACACCGATGTCAACCTTTCTCTCCAGGGCCTGGCAGACAGATTCTCTCTCAGCACGAAGAGTATCGGTTCTTATTTCACCCGTGAGTACGGACATACCTACCTCGAGTACGTGACACATAAGCGCATCACATATTCGCTGACACTCCTTGAGGACACGTCAAGGAGCATTGACGACATCGCACTCTCATGCGGCTACTCGTCGCCACTCTCGTTCAGACGTAACTTCAAGGAGCTGCTCGGACAGACTCCCAGTGAATACAGGAAAAATATAAAACATTAAAACATCAGTAATTATTTCTTCTATTTCCTTTTTTGAACTGTAGCATTTTTTGAATCTTTCGTTTTTTTCGGCCTCCGTCTGATAATAAACCCGTCAAAAGGAGAAGCCGATGATGCAAAAAAGGAAAGAAATTGCCGACAAGGGCCAGAACAGGTTTCTATCGAGGAAAAACTGGTACAGGGACAGGTATCTTGTCATTATGATGATCCCCGTCATTATGTATTTCGTCATATTCTGTTACCTTCCGATGACCGGACTCTATATGAGTTTCACATCCTTCAAGCCGGGTGCGGGTTTCTGGGGAATCTTCAAGGGGAAATTTGTCGGACTCAAGTGGTTCAGACAGTTCTTCCAGTCCCCGTATGCCTTCAGACTTATCCGTAACACATTCCTTCTTTCGTTCTATTCCCTTATCTTCGGCTTTCCTATCCCAATCATATTCGCAGTCTGCATCTGTCAGATAAAGGGGAGCAGGACGCAGAAGATCTGTCAGGTTCTGACATATCTTCCCTACTTCATATCGACTGTCGTCGTCTGCGGTATGATCAACAATTTCCTCTCTCCCTCAAGCGGGATAGTCAATCAGGTACTGACAAGACTCGGGATGGACGCTCAGAACTTCCTCGGAGATCCGGACTGCTTCAGAAC
>CAVFNE010000221.1:0-3283 GCA_963623755.1 Muribaculaceae bacterium
CAGTATACTGGAATCACCATGATATCGGCCCCAATCCAGGCAAGTGTGGATGAAAATACTATTCCCCGGTAGCCGAACGAGCGTGAGAGCAAAAGCGAGGCACTGACTCTTGCCACGAGCTCGACGATGCATGCAGCAAATGGAGCCCATGAGACACCCATGCTCTGAAGGCTCGTACGGTATATGATAATCAAGTCGAGTGTCGGATAGAATGGAAGTGTGACCTGGAAGAAAAGACAAGCATAGTCATAGACTAACGGAGAAGGAGAAGTGACAAAAAGAGGCACAACAAAAGGCTCAAATAAAACCATAAGACCCGCCATGACCAAATCTGAGGAAAGCACAAGCACGAGGCCAGCCCTTGTACCCTGCTCAATCCCATCATAAAGATTTGCCCCGTAGTTCTGTGCCACGTAGCTTGTTATGGCCATTCCGAAGGCGTTGTCTACAAGAACAAACAATTGATCCACTTTCGTTTGAGCAGTGTATCCTGCGATGGCAACTGTACCTATGGCATTTACGCTCGACTGCATTACCAGTTATCCGATACACATAACTGACATTTGAAATCCCAAAAGAAAGCCTAACTTGAAATGCTTTCGAAGATTATTTCTGTCCAATCTCCAGAGAGCTCTCTCTATGTGCATTTCATCGAATCTGCGCCGTGCGCTTACGGTGCATAGAATTGCCGAAATCAATTGAGAGAGCACCGTTGCATATGCAGCCCCCGCCACAGCCCATTTAAACGGAACTATGAACACAATATCCAAAACAATGTTCAAAAGAGATGACACTACAAGATTGATAAGCGGTGTTCTGCTGTCCCCCAGAGCGCGGAGGGTGTTGGAAATCATGTTGTACCAGATTGTTACACCTGTTCCTGCAACTATTATTAATAGATACACATATGCATCCTGATAAATTTCAGAAGGCACTTTCATGAGCCTCACAACAAGACCCGAGGCCAGAGAGGTAGGGATTGTTATCACAATTGCAAAGAGAAAGGAAAGGTATATGCTTTGAACTATGCTTTTACTGACTCCCTCCTTGCCTTTGAGACCGAAGAGCTGTGCCAGCGTGTTAGCACTGGGATAAAACAATGGCCTTACCCACTATAATAGAGTCCGCAAGTGTATAGAAAAGTTGGAATAGATTTCCGAAAATAACCGGTATGGAAAACTATGCAAGAACAGATAAATGCCTGCCAACAGTCAAATCTCTAGTTGCCATAATAAAACTCCAAGAGATAATAATGACAATCAACCTTCTTTTGCAAGGTTTCAATGTTTGTACCAAGAAATTACAGCCAGATTAAAACAACAGAAAATAACAACCACAAATAACCGGAAAATAACATCCACACTTCTTTATTCAGTGTAAAGCTACAGAAAGAGATGATATTCTCCAGGCTCTCCGCATCAAGAGCTAATCGAGAGAGGAATCAAAGCCTTGATTTTCTTAACATTGCCCTCATCTCTGTAATAATCGCCCAGACTCGATTTTCCATACTGATAAACTGTATTACGCGTCCTCTCTGAAAGATATGAGAAATAAAACTCCTCCCAGCTAAGGTACATTCTGCTATCTGCATAGTCATAAGTTTTCTCCAGCACGGAAGAAGGAACATCAATTATGCCGGATGCCAATATCAGGAACTCGAAAGACTCGGGAGCATAGACAACACAGTCGCACCTCATAGTTTCAAGATAGTCCATAATCTTCTTTATCTCACACCCGAAAGCAGCACCATCAACGACAGCCAGAATTCGTCGTCCTTGGTATTTCTTTATCACGTTATAAACATTGCTCTTTCCATAGCTTGAGATACATCTATCGCCATATACTATTTTGAAGAAATCAAAGCCCGAGTTCGAATCTTCAGTAATCACTACATCAGGATGGAATGTCCGGTTTATCTCAAGATGATAAAGATTGTACATCTCATTGAAGACACGTTTGAAAGGTCTGTACTTATCAGAGTCTGTAACGTTCTTCAAACCGTAAATTTCATCAATACTGTACGGCAAAGCTTTCAATGCATCCCGTGTTATGATGACAAAATAGTTGTCTGCCACTCTCACAAGCTCTGCAAATCTCTTTGTTGTCAGAAAAGATGCCGTCTCATCAATGAATATAATGTTCCCATTCATTGCACCGAGTCTAAGTTCCCAGTCAATGTTACCCAGCACTGTGCATCTTATATCTGCTTTAAGTGTTATACCTGAAGACGCTCCATTCTCCTCGTAGGACTCGATGAGGTGCAATAACTCACTCTTTCCTGTTGCGCTATCCCCTTCAAGAATTGTTATGTTACGTTTAACAGTAAGAAAGTAATGAACCCTGTTGTTGTATATTTCAATCTCATATCTACCGGTCATACTTTCTTCCTTCAAATAAACGCATTGTCCAGGACACTCTCGATAAGCTTCTTCTTCGTATGGACCACTTTATTCAAGTTGAGAATTTCAATGTTGAATTGTCCGTCACCAAAGTCCATCAGGTACCCAAGCCTGATAGTCAAATCCTTCTTTGAGGCAAGTTTAAGAATCCAGGATGCGCAGTTGTCACCACAGAATGACGCATTGAATATATGCTCACCATCATAATTCATGAGAATTAGAGTCTTAACACCTCCTGAAAGGCGGACAGGTGGGATAGGGCCGAGAAAGGGACTCTCGATTATCCCGGAATTAACCACCTCCGATTTGTCGATATCCCGAATCATCGCTCTTGTTACATCGCTGACAATCCACTCGTCAATGTAGGTGTTATCAAAAAATGCATCAGGATTAAAGATGTAATTATCCCTATCCGGATTTCCGTAATATATTTTAAGCATTCAAGTCCTCTGATTTATTAACCACCTAATTATAGCTTTATGACAGGAAGAAATATCAAGAGAAATCACATGCTCTCTTGTATAAACAACTACAAGAGCAGGCTGGAGTTGTTTTTTCTCCAGAATACCGTCATTGAATGTCAACTTAACGATATCTCTATCCCTGACATATTTATGTAGAATACGATACTCCCCAAGCTCTTTAGAATACCCGTTCTCCATATAGCCGAAAATCCCTCATTATTCGACATACGTTTACTGTTACTTTCCAGGAGAACTCACCTAAAAAGCAAAACTACCACCTAACACCCCAGAAAAGTCATCAGCTGCGAGTAGCTTTTCCCACTTTTCTTAAAAGCTCTCATTATCTTTTCGTTCTCTATCATATTCTTCTGTTTCTGCAGCTTCAGAATTTTCTTTGTAATTGCATCCTCTCTTTCCCTG
>CAVFNE010000222.1:0-3268 GCA_963623755.1 Muribaculaceae bacterium
TAGCTGAGAATGGCCTGGACGTCATGCCTCATACCCCCCAGGGCTGAACTGTTACGACTATTGGCTCATAAAAGTGTATGATATCAACATAATTCGTTATAATAAAAAGGCTTGTAACGAGGTGATGTGTTATGAAGCGATTTATCTATGAAAAGCTTATTGAGTGGAAGAATAGAAACAAGCGTAAACCGCTTATAGTTGATGGAGTCAGACAATGTGGCAAAACCTGGATTTTAGAGGAGTTCGGAAGATGTGAGTTCGAAAATACAGTTTACATAAACTGCGATAAGAACAAAGGAGTAAAAGAGCTTTTCTATGACTTTGACACAGACAGACTTCTAAGAGCCTTCGGGGCAATTTCTTCCACCACGATTATTGAAGGACAGACGCTGATAATTATTGATGAGATTCAGGAGGCTCCTTCCGCTATTACAGCTTTGAAGTATTTTGCTGAAGACAAACCCGGATATCATATTGTGGCGGCAGGAAGTTTGTTGGGAATCAGCGTCCACGAAGGGACAGGCTTTCCGGTTGGAAAGGTTGAAAGGCTGAATATGTACCCCATGTCGTTTTATGAATTTCTGACTGCATTGGGAAAGAAACAGCTTGTTGACCTCGTATATTCAGGTCATTGGCATGAGATTTCATCTCTCTCGTCTACGTTTATTGACTTTTTGAGGCAGTATAACTATGTAGGAGGAATGCCTGAAGTTGTCCAATCTTATATTGAGAAAAATGACATTTTAGAAGTCAGGGCGATTCAGGAAAGGATTATCAGGGACTATGAGGATGATTTTATAAAACATATTCCTCCGTCACTTCTTGCAAAAGTCAGAATGGTATGGGAATCAATTCCATCCCAGCTGGCAAAGGAAAACAAGAAGTTCATTTATGGTGCATTGAAGAAAGGGGCCCGAGCAAAAGAGTTTGAGGATGCAATTGAATGGCTCAGGAATGCAGGTTTGATTAACAAGGTTTACAGGATAAAGAAGATAGAGAAGCCGGTGAAATTCTATGAGGATTTTGAAGCTTTCAAGCTTTTCCTTTCCGATCTGGGGCTCCTTGGAGCAATGGTGGGGGTGACGGCGAAGGAGGTTCTTGTAGACGGGCATTTCTTTTCAGAGTACAAGGGCGCATTCACAGAGCAATACACAGCTCAGGAGTTGATAGCACTCGGCGCTCAACCATATTACTATTCTAAAGAGAATTCTACCCTCGAAGCTGATTTCATTGTCCAGAGGGATGAGTTATACGTCATAGAGGTAAAGGCTGAGGAGAATGTTAAATCAAAGAGTTTGAGGACAATCTATAAGAATAACAGCAGTGTAAAAGCCTGCAGGTTCTCTGTGCTCGGCTATAAAGAGCAGGATTGGGTGACTAATTATCCTCTCTACGGCATTGGTGAATGGATTGAAGAAATAAATAAGAGTAGAGGATAATTGAGAAACCTCTTTAGAAAGATTTGGAAAGCCTTGGCCGGCGTTAAAAGTTGGAAAAGTGGATAAAGTCCAACAAATTAATGTTGGAAAAAGCGAAAAACTCATAATTTGGGATTGTTAAAGGAGGATAGAATGGCTGAGATCAAATCTATTATCAGGGTGGGAACGACGCAGGGGCGTTTTCGTATGGTTATGCCACGTCTTATGAGAGAGTTCAGAGAGAAGTATCCCGACTGTGATATCCGCGGAGTAATCGGAAGTGCCGAAGAGCTGAGAGATATGCTTGAGAAGGGGAATGTTGATATAGCCTTCAGCGGTCTTGTAGACAATAATCCAGACTGCATTGATAGTGAGCTTCTTTTTGAGGAGAAGTTATATCTTGTAGCAAGTGATGACATGCTGAGGCTTCATTTTCCTTTTGATTACCCATCATGTCTTGAGAGATTCAAAGATGGTGTAGATATCACACTCTTGAGTGATATGGATTTTTCTTTGAGCCTGTCGCACTTACACTGTATGAAGATTCTCAATAACCTTTTGGAAAGAGAAGGCATTGTTCTCAACTCTGTCCACATCTCACCACACTTCGATATTCATCAGGAATTGGCGAGAGCGAATTTTGCTTTATGTTTTAGTCTCTCGATGTACCTGCCATATCTATATAAGAGAAATGAGGAGAGCAGCAATAAACTCTATGCTTTTCCCATAAAGAAATTGAGAGAGACAAACCCTGTGTACATCCTGACAAATCCCGACTGCAGGAATGTCGACGGAGTGATGGGCTTTCAAATTCTCTTAAGAGAGGCCGTCAGGGAAATTGAAGAGTATGAGAGGTAGTTTATTCCCTTTTTTTGTCAGCACCAATATTTTTATTGAGTATTTTTCGGCCTTCCTTCAGTCTCTTTGAAAGGACTTTTATACGGACATTATCATCCTTAATCTTTTCCAGATGCTTTTCGTCGTAGTCGAGCATTGCTTCGACAAACGGCCTGATGAAATCCTTTTGTCGTATCTCAAATTCTTCTTCAGCTTCTTTTATTACTTTAAGAACTGAGAGAGCTGTTGAAAACGGATACACGTCCAGGGTGTCTTCAAGATAGATTTCTCTGAAAAAATCCATATCATCAAGATTGCCATAGAGCTCATTAATGTAGTCTATCCCACATGTGTGTATGACCCCGCCACAGTCCCCACTGTTGTAGAGCATTGCGCTGTTGAGCATGTCGATGTCTTCTTTTGTCAGATATGCAATGCCATCCTCCTCTACGGGAGTATACGTATCTCTGTCGTAGATACATAGTGCTCTCTCTGGAGAGAGAGGAAGAACTATAACCGAACCACGGAGTTCAAAAACCTGTGCATCTATATATTTTGCATGTTCTGCTTTAGAAAAATAAGGATTGATAAGCGTGAAGGGAAAGGGGCCGAGTAGGAATGAGCTCTTTGATGGAGAAGAGAGGATGACAGCCTCCATATCAAGCAGATCTATCCCATATATCATCATCTGCACCAGAGCTTCTTTCACATCATCTGTCCTTATTATCTCTTTTGTTTCCTTTTTTGTTTTAGGATCAAGGAACGTCTCTATGGAATATGCGAGCGATGAAAACATATTATCCGAGGAGAAAACGCCTGTGGGGGTCTGGAGCAGATAGAAGAGGAGAATTTCTCTTGCCGAAATAAGCTCGTCTACCTTCAGCGAGTCAACTTCTCCTCTGAGAAAAGCCGGAAGAAGATTTGAGAATAAGGAGTCAATTTTTTTCAAGGTTATCTTTACTAAAGAGTGGACAGTTCTCGGGCCTTACAGCATAGAGTAGCCTGAGGTCGGC
>CAVFNE010000223.1:0-3248 GCA_963623755.1 Muribaculaceae bacterium
GGCGATAACCTTGCCCTTACTCTTACGTTCCCCAATAAAGAAGTGAGGGATGCATTTACGCTCTCTCTGATGAAAATGTATGCAGGAGGAAAAGACCTCAGTGTATTTCTTGTTAAGGGACGTGAAGGAGTCAATAACGGCTGCATGGCGGGTCTTATAAAAGCCATGAATGCCTACTATGAAATGATACCGTATGTAGTCCTGACAAAGGAAATCGGCTACCAGGGGATGTTCTACTCCTATTTCCTACTTCTTGGAGTCGATAGGATAATTGCAGAGGAGACAACGACCCTCGGGCGCATTGATGTTGTGATTGAAAGAGGTGACAACGTCTTTGTCATCGAGATAAAGGTAGACCAGAGTTCGGATGTAGCTTTACAGCAGATAAAAGAGAAACGCTATTACGCCAAATACATCAATTCAGATAAAGCTATCCGGATTGTCGGGATCAACTTCTCGTCAAAAGAGAGACAGATAACAGAGTGGAAGGAAGAGTTAGTCGATAAGACAAGAGAGCCGACTTATCTGGGATAAGTTATAAGACCGGTGTATGTGCTTTGAGTATAGCGGGACATGATGAGAGGTGATGAAAGTAAAATAAAGTCGGCTTTAGAAAACTCGGAGGGATTGATAAAGAATATGTTCCGCGATGTATGGAGAAAGTTATTCAGAAAACATCTCGAGAGCATCATGTAGAATGGTATGAGGCCGGCGACAACAGAAACTACAATGCTGAGCATTTTTCTCTCTAGGCCCGTGTCTATGTTTCTTTTCCCAATGCTCAGGCGAGTGAGCGTGTGTAGAATACTCCGGCATTGTTCTTTGAAACCTACGGCCATAAACTACTTCTTATTGATGAGTTTCAGAGAGTAGAGTCGATTCTTTTTGAAATCAAGTGTATAGTGATGAGAATTTCTACGCCATGTTCTGCCGGACGGACTTGGAGAGCCAAATGCAGACTTTCATTTGAATTGTTGTGGGGGCTAACTTTGTAAGCCTTTTCTTGCGCTTACAATTCTTCAGCCCCTTATATCCCCAGAGTAAACGCTGAGTTTTTAGGGGGCTTTAGATAAATTGAGGAGTGTGACTCTTCCCTGAGGAAAGAGTTGTCATCAGAGTGTCATTGACTCATATTGTGGAGAGGTTGTCGTCATTTTTAAATTATGAAGATATATTCACCCACCTTAGTTTTCATTCTCAATGCGGGCCATCTGGAGAGCTTTTCTTAAACCTTCTTCAAACGCATCGGCACTGACAAGCGCAATGCCGTTTTCGTCGGACAGAACGATGAGTCTCATTCCCGGCGTGAAACCTAGCTTGTCTCTCGCAGGCTTTGGGAGCACTATCTGTCCCCGCTCGGAGAGAATGACACTCCCCCAGATGTTTTTACCCCTCGGGGCTGGGGGAATAGAGCTCTCACTCTCCTCAATGAGACTGTCGATACTGACACCGTAGAGGGAGGCCAGAAGTGCGCATTTTTCTATATCGGGAATACTTTCTCCCGACTCCCACTTTGCATATGCCTGACGTGATATCCCAATGCGTTCTGCCGTTTTCTCCTGCGACCAGCCATGGATATTACGAAGCCTTATGATATTGTCCCTGAACATAACGCCTCCTACAAATCGAGTCTTTCGAAGCTCTTTATGCTCATTTTACATGAAAGAAAAGTAATGAGAGAATAAATAAGAAAGCCAAGACTCAAGAAAACAAGTTGGCTCTTATCCAAAATATTACCAGAATCCTTCATAAAGGAGAGATGGCTCAATACTTCTCCACTCGCTACTGTAATGAATGCGGAAATAGAGTAAATTAGAAAAGGAAGGCCGAGGTTGTATGCCGTGATGAAGAAGCCTCTGACGAAGAAAACATTGAATAGCGCGAAAATCAGGAGTGCCAAAAAAAGGGCAAAGAAGTCGGCCCTCATCATCACAGAGGAGAGATAAACAGGGTTATCTCTCAGTATTGTACTTCTCAGGATTACACAGAGCACCATAAGTAATGCAGAACACAACTCAATAAAGAGAGTGAAGATGAACTTACCCTCTACTATCTCCTTTTTTGTGATGGGAAGGAGGACGGAAAATAGAATATCACGGTTCTCACGCGCTTTTTGGAAGCTCTGGAAAATACCCAGAGTTACGAAGAACGGGGCGCATAATATCGGGTAGCCTGGAACGAGAAAGATGAAGGAAAATACGATGAAGAGAAAGGAGAGTGGGTGGGAAGATAACTTTATTTCCTTTATAAATAGCTTATACATGGCTTATCTCCCTTTCGAGAGAGAGGAACTTCTCCTCGATGCTTTCTCCCTCAGGAGCGAAATCATTCTTTGCCCCAGAATATATTATTCTCCCATTCGAAATGTATACCATGTTATCGGCAACTTTCTCGATATCGGAGAAGATGTGTGTTGAAAAGAGGATAGCTTTTCCGTCTTCTTTAAGCTTGATGAAAACAGACAAAAGTTCGTCACGGGAGAATGGATCGAGTGATGATGTCGGTTCGTCGAGGATGAGGATATCTGCATTGTGGGAGAGGGCGAAGAGGAGATTGCATTTTACTTTCATTCCTTCGGAAAGGGTGGAAACCAATTTGTTTTCGTCAATCTCAAAAAGAGTCAGATATTTTCTGTATTCAGAATCACTCCATCCGTCATAGAAGGTCTTCACTACTGAAGCAATTGTCCCTATTCTTTTCCCTGGGTACCAACCCAGTGTACCGGGGGAATAACCGATGTGCATTTTGAAATAAGCTTCGCTGCCACAAACAGGCATTCCACTGTAGAGTATTTCTCCCCCGTCGGGATGAACGAGATTTAACAGCGCCTTAATAAGCGTTGTCTTACCTGACCCGTTTCTTCCGATAATGCCGGTTATACGACTTCTTTCAAGGGCGAATGAAACATCAGACAGCCTGAAAGTTGGATAACATTTCTCAAGGTTTTTTACTTCAAGAATATTCATACTTTTCCTACCTTTCTCAAAAGTGTAGGAAATGGATGCTTCAGCTTCAAACAACTATGCTTGGCATATTTGACGGAATATTGTCGTATTCAGTTACGTAGGGAAAAAATGAGGAGTTATATGTAAAGCCCGTGGTAGAGAGTGACTTCATGCTCGACAATTTTTTCTTAAAAGCAAAGAATCAAAATTTAATGAGCGGGAATTATCCAGCAGTACGTGTGCTATTTTTCAAACGAGTTTGAAGAGAGAAGGCCTGATTTTAAAGAGGTGAGCCCCGGCCAT
>CAVFNE010000224.1:0-3233 GCA_963623755.1 Muribaculaceae bacterium
GGGGGTAAATAATTTTTCAAATAACAAGGGCCAAGATGACATGATAATCAGGAAGGATCAGTTACTGGTAAAGGGTTCTCAAACTTTCAAGTAAATATTCTTTTGACGTATTGGGTATCCCCAGTTGGTTGAGATCCACATCTTCAGTCCTCATGCAATCGATGAAATCCTTCATATCATTTTTGACAGAATCCGGTATATTGAGAAGTGGTTCTGCCGAGAGATTCAAGAGTTCTGTTAATCTGTAGACATCATTCTTGTGTTTGCGTATGTTTTTGCTGTCAATCTGTTCTCCGGTTGCTTTCCTTTTAGTCAAATCAAGCCATGCTTTTGCCTTGAAAGGTATCAAATAGGGAGCTCCTAATACCGTAATCCCGGAAATGAGAACCCTGCCCTTACGTAATAACTCATAATAGTCGTTATCCAGAAGAATTGCCGACAGACTGGATATTTCTTCATCCAGCGGAAGAGGAGAAAGAGTTGCATTTTCTGGCAGGGTTATTGAATCAGGCTTTCTGGAAAAAAGCTCTATCATGAAGGGAAATTCTTCGGATTTAGGCTTCGTAAAGCGATAAAACTGAGGATTTCCCGAACTTTTGGCCCTGTGTTCATATCCAGCAGCAGTAATATAATCCCAGAATTGTCTCCCGAATGACGTATTTACAGCTTCTATAATCAAAACAAGATCGATATCCTTTGTTGCTCTGAAGGAGAGACCTTCATTTGTCATCAGAAGATCACACGCTGTGCCGCCGATGATGGCATATTGTTCTTCACATCCTTTGAACCATTCTTTGAAGCTTTCAATCCCTCTTACCATCTATATCCCTCCAAAGCGTGTTAAGCATTTCGTTGACCGCAGCTTCTGTTCTCTCGTCCCTGCTGCCTTCAAGCGCCAGAGCAAGAGAGAGACGGTCAACTCTGTTCTCTTTTGATGCACCGTCAACTGCCGCCAGTTTTTTCGGATCATATCGCCAGAGCTCGACTGCACATTGATCATCAGTATTCTGCAATCTTATGGTAGCACATCTTTCCATTTCAGCTATGCTGTCTGTTGCATAATAAATTGTGCCGGGCGGGTTCAATGCCGAATAGTCCGATAATGCCGAGTATCCGCTTAAAAGCATATTGCTCTCGATATATGCCTTTGATACATAGATTGTACGTTTTACGGGATTTTTCAGATAGCACTTCGCTTCTTTAAAAAAAGCTTCCGGATCTTTATCAGAGAGGATTACTTTCTGTACACCACGTCGTTCTGTGTGTATCAGACCGTAGTTTTCAAGCTGACTACATGCTCTCGATATAGATGTAGCAGTAAAAGAGAGTGCTCGGCATGCGTCACTTGTCAGAACCTCCCCACAGCCATGATAAATGTAATAAAGAAGCAACAGCTGAGTAGAAGGCAGAATATCCGGATTATCACGTTTCTCGGCATCTCCGCGCTCCTGTAGATAGAGGGCCATGAAAGGAAGATAAATCTGCTTGCCGTCGACGATAAACGGAATATGATTGCAAAGAAGATATTCTTTCTGACGTGAGGTAAGCCTCTCGGGAATAAGTACGACGGTTACTCCCGTCTCTTTTTCAATTCTTTCGATATGTTTCTTAACAGAATTAACAGCTTCCATTTCCGTTTTAGGATAAATGAAAACGGCTTTTCTTCCGTCAAGCAGAACTTTCTGCAGGCGGTACCTGGCATTTATATAATTGGGAAGAGAAGAATAATCATCGTCAACGTAGACTGCCTGTATCCCGAGAACATGTTTCAAATATTCCATTTCTTTCCTTTCTATACTTTACTTTTTTATACACCATAACATAGATAAAGTTATTATGCAATTTTAAGTTGTAATATCTGTGTCCGGGAATTTCTGAAAATCACGCAGACAGAAAACGGTTGAGATGGCATGGTTTGTCTTTGCTTCTGTGTCCACACCAAATATACGACAGGATAAAGAGCTGGATGTGTGAAAGTCAGTAATCCTGACTAAGAAAATAACTGTTTCCAAAATAAAGAGATGTGGAATCCGGCGACGCATTGGTGCATTTTACGGTAATATTGATCCTCTTTCCCTTTATCGAGCAGAAATCAACAACGCTGACAGCTGAAAAAACAGGATGCAAAAAACATCCTGTCTGTGATTTCTTTCCCTCGTTCTCTATAGTCTTGCAAGTATGAACGGAAAGCCCACAAGAGAGCCGAAGATAGAGCCGAGGCTGCTCATGAGGAGGGCGACAAGGCATTTGAGGATCCTGTTCCTGTACCATCCCTTGAGTGTCAGCGCGTCGTTGTTCACATTTTCGAAGTCTTTTACCTTAGGCGGTTTGAACGTCGCCTGCCATATGCCGGCAAAGATGCCGACGCCGAGTACGGGGTTGAGAACGAAGAAGGGAGCCGTCACGCCGCTGAGAAGGCAGGTGAGAAGAGATGCTCCGCCGATCAGAGTGAAGAGGAACGTACAGGAGGCATTGGCAGCAACCCAGTAGAGGAAGGCCTTGAGGCCCTGATCCCATCCGGATGAGAAGATGCCAACTGCAACAAGGGCGACGATGAGAACGGGAACGATCCACTGTGCGATCTTTCCGGCCTTTCCGGGCTTCGGAATCTCTGTGATGGAGGATGTGTCTGTCGAGAGTTCACCCTTCTCCAGAAGACCAAAGTTCCTGATTATTCCCTGGGTGTGTCCGGCACCGATGACCGCAACCTTTGACTTTCCGTCTGATGTGTAAATGGATGTGGCAAGATAGCGGTCCCTTTCATCGATGAGGACTTCCTTGACAGAAGGAAGCTCCTTGGCCACTTCCTTCATCATCGATTCGAGAGTCTCCTCGTTCTTGAGCTCTTCAAGCTCCTCCTCGCTTATTTTTTCGTTGGAGAAGGATGCTGAGATGAGGGTCGCAAGGAGTTTGCACTTGTTCCAGAGGGAGCTTTTGCCCCAGGCACGGCGGAAGGTGATCTGGATCTCCCTGTCGCAGAGGGATACGGGGATGCCCTTCTCCCTGGCAAGCTTTGCAGCCCCGAGTATTTCCGCTCCGGGGTCGCTTCCGGTCTGGGCGCCCATCCTTTTCTGGAAGGATGCGAGGGCTGTGTTAGCAAGAAGCAGGAATCCCTTTCCTTCCTTGAACACCTTCTTGATATCCATATTCTCGTAGGCGGAATCCTTGGTCTTGCTTTTCATACGCCCGTCATCGAGTTCGATGCAGACTCTGTCCGGGTTTTCCTTCTCGAT
>CAVFNE010000225.1:0-528 GCA_963623755.1 Muribaculaceae bacterium
CCGTTACTCTCGGCGAGTTCCTTCGGTGAAGATGAAACAAAATAGTAGCTTTCCGCGTCAAATTCACAACTGACTGTAAAATCGGTCAATGCTGTAATTTCATACGAGTCTCCATTGACATCTTCGTCATTGACCTTCCAGCTGCCACCAATGGATTCTCCTCCGGACAGGCAACGCATCGATATTTTCACCGGCTTTCTGGTTAAAATAGGCTCAACAGACCATTCTTTCAAAGCTCCGAGATCAGAAAGAGAAAAACAAAGCTTTCCATTTTCACCTTTTTCTGTGTCCAATATACGTGTATCACTCTTGTTACCATCATATGAACGGAGTTTAAAAGATGAAACCTCTACATATGCAGAGCCCGTGTTGACTGTGGCATACACCTTATCTTCCGGCATGACCTTGTAGGTTTTTGTCATATCAACATCAATCATCTTTCCTTCGTGTTCGATTGAATAGACAATCTTTGAAATGGAATGATTGGTAAAAAATGAAACATTGTAACCATCGGCATATACCGACAGA
>CAVFNE010000225.1:538-3204 GCA_963623755.1 Muribaculaceae bacterium
ATCACTACGAATGCTATGAGAGCAACCAAAAACAAAGAAAATATTATCTTTTTCAAAATTCCACTCCTTTTAAAGACATTTACAGTTTTACAACACCGGATTACCGAGCGCAAATACATTTTTCTCTCATTTTTCAAGTTGACTTATCATGAGACAAGAAGTAGAGAAAATAAAAAAGCCCGCATCAGCAGCTCCAACACCCACAAGTATTTCCCCTAAAAGGGATCCCCATCCTTCATCTCTTCCCATAAGCATCCTCCCCCTTTATTTAATGTATTCAAAATTCAAAGTTGATGTGCCCCAGTTGAGTTATTTACTACGGCAATGATTACACCTCCTATGAAATATCCTTCAAGAAAACCTAAAATCGCCGCCCCAATTCTTTTTGCAATATCCATAAATTGAATTCTCCTTATGTAAAGAATAATACAAGACATGAGTCTCATTTCTTGAGACACTCAATCATATTGTTTACTTAATTCCTCTATCGAACTCTTCAGTTTCTCCACAAGCCACGCGGGTGATATCAACTTCACACCTTTTCCCATATACCTCAGCCATCTCAAAAGCTCGAACTCCCCGCTTGTTATGCACTTGAAGTGCACCCAGCCGTCCTTGTCGGGCTTTGAGAAAGATACCCTGTTCTGCGGCCATGCCCTTTCCGTGAGGTATTTTGCATTTTTCTCGTCAAGAAGGGCCTCTATCTCGAACTGGTCGCACTGTATAAGACCAAACGGGTCGGAAAGCGAATACTCGAGATCGAAGCCTGTCTTACGCTCGAAGTGTTCATCAAGCGCAGTTATGCTCACAATCCTCTCTATCGCAAGCTTGGACCAATAGTCATGGTTTCTTGTCTCCACTACAGTATAGATGCCACCGTAATACGAGAAGACAATGAGCGGCATAATATCGTATTGCTTTGTAGCCTCTGATGCTGATTTATATACTACACTGCAAACTGTGTGGTGCTGTACAGCATCGCATAGCGTTGAGACAATCTCCATTTTGTCGCTCTCGCTCTTCTTAGGGAAATCCATAAAAGAATGGACTACGCTGACACCTCTTCCCTCAAGGGAGACCTGCTCATCCTCGTCAACATCGGCGACATGGCCGGCAAATGAAAGAAGCGTTTGCATCTTCTTGTGGAGGCTGGCGATTTTATCTTTTAGAAGAGGGACAAAGCCTTCAGCGTTTGTAAAGAGAAATTCAATCAAAAGCTTCTCGTCTTTGTCAAAAAGAAAATCATCTTTCAATAAGGGGAGGTTTTCAAATATATTTCTAGCAACATGGCTGTCTTCCATATTGAAGAAGTAGTAGACCTCCCGTCCTCGTGTTTCGCTTGTTAAGGGGAATCCCATGTCTTCAACTGCATTAAGATATCTATAGACACTCGCTCTCGATACTCCCATCAGGGAAACAAGTTCACTGACTGTCTTACCCGAAGGTGTCTGCAGATAACGAATGAGTGCATATAGCTGAAAGTTCACCAATTTTCCCCTGTATACACTCATTGTACCACTAATTCTCCCTTAATTGTGAAGATTTTAGAGTTGATGTGTCTCAAAATCTGATACACTTTCGTTATATTGTGAAAGCAAGGAGACGAATATGAAAAAAGGAAACTACCCACTTAGTATAACACCGGATATCACTGTCAACCTTTTTGACCACCCGACAGTAGGTCTTGACGGGGAAAACATTACAGATTTTATTCCTTTCCTAGTAAAGCAGAACAAGGAATACTCACCTGTCGTACTGGATAAAGGTTTCAATCTGGGTAACATTGAAGGAGCCGAATATGTGTCGGGGGAGAGAAAGACTCTCACACGTCTTGAAGAGCTGGCTTATGATGAAGTTGAGAGGCGGATGGAAAAACTTGTTATTGGAAACGTGAAAAACTTCTTTGAATACAACGTTCAGAATGAGAATGATAAGATAGAGCCACAAATCATTATCTTTGCAGGGGCGAAAATGACACGCCGGAGTGAAGAACTTATAAAGAGACTCTCTTCTGCTTACGGTAAGATGACAGGCCTGTTTCCCATCTTCTGCTATCCTACATGTAGTGATATCTCGAACACACTTCTCGCTTATGCCTCAGTTTTCGTATATGCAAGAAAAGACAGTCTCTACGTAAGGGACTTTTATGAGGAAACTAAAATAGAAAGTAAAGCTGTCCCATACCTTTGAAGCTCTCTGACTGCAGATATTGTTGCTTTTGTAGACAAACAGATTTATAAGGAAAATCTTGCATCCAAATTCTATGCTCTTGAAAGTATCCTATCTTCCTGCTATGGCGATAAAGTCCTTATACGAACTAACGGAAATTGAAGTGCGTTCAAGCTATCTTGCACTTCCAAACGATAGCCTAAAAACAAGTCTTTACACATAAAAACGTTATTTTGGTGTGTGTTCATACCCTCGACATTAACACGACTGTCTCAACGTGGCTTGAGACAACAGTATGTACGTCATGTGATTTTTTAACACTTTTAAACGATAGCCTAGAGAGTGCACACCTATCGTTTATGAAAAATCAAGTTATCGTTTAATAGTGCATAAATTAACAGTTTCCCAAATAATCGGACTATAGAAACAGCCGTCTAAACTACATTTAGCCTCCTGTAGCCCGGTTTTCAGCTCAAAATCCCCCGTTTTTACTCTCA
>CAVFNE010000226.1:0-3186 GCA_963623755.1 Muribaculaceae bacterium
GCATTATACCTTTCTATTCCTCCTTTCATTGATGAATGGAATTAACTACTACATAATCGGTCTCTTAAATCAAGATAATGAGCACACATAATCTTCAAATCAAATTTGTTTGCAATAAAATTTTTTTGTGTTATATTAATTAAAGAAAGAAGAACTTCCGAGCAGTAACATGCCCGGGATTTCTTTTTTTGTCAAACTTATATTACGGAATTTGGTGGTAAGTATGATTGATTTGAAATTATTGTTACAGGAAGAAAAGGGACTGGGGAAGAACCCCTACTATTCATACAAGGTGTCCTCACTTGAAGAGATTAACTCTTCTATTCTAGCAATGAAGAAAGTCGAGACAAAGGAGAGCTTGAGACAGGACGCTATCAGCATGGAATATGAACACAGCGACTCTATTGTTCTGAGCTTTGTCGCAGGAAGAATTAATCTGCTTTTAAATCCCCATGAAGCGCAGATAAGGCTTAATAACCTTATGAACACCTTCCATGAAAAGCACAACTATGATTGTGCTCAGTTTATCGCCGAGACAATACTCGCAACAAGCGAAGTTGCAAACCCTTTGAGAGTGCAGGGAGAGATTGCTGAATCTAGGGGCGATGAGAAGAAGAAATGGCAATACTACGAGCGCTACGTCAAGTGCAACAGTAACGACACAGAAATTATAGTTTTAGTTGCCGACAACTACGAAAAGACAGATAAGAAGACAGCAAAGAACTACTATCAGAGGGCTCTCAATCGTCTTCTTGTAACCCCCGACAGTCAGAAAACAAAATCTGTCTTCAAGAAGCTTCTTGATAACGGGACTTCAGATTTCTCATTCTTCTCGACATATCTATCGAAGAACGGAAAGAATGAATTAACGCATGAGCTGGGCAATCTCCTTTTGACATATCTTTATAAAGAGAAGGAAGGGTTTACAGAAGAAACGGCTCCGATTATCAGACGGAAAAATATCGAGAACATTATTGATGTGATGCGCACAATGCTTTCAATCAAGAGTGATGACCAAGATACCAGAGCAAGGCTGGGAGCAATCCTCAAGGAACGCTACGGTAAATCATCGCGCTACAGCGACTGCTCGAAACACTTTGATGTGACAAAGGAATCGTCAGACCCAATCAAGGCATTGGATGATTTCTTGAAAAATATTGCTTATTCAAAGAATACATATGTCTTACAGAATGCAACAAAGAAGGTAGGCCTCATTACAGATGTTTCTCCTACCGGTATGTTGACAGTTAAATTCTCCACCCGTCCCGGAGACGAAGTGAAGATTAATATAACCAACGCACTCACATCCCTCACTGCCCTCTCCAATCAGGATATAAGAGCAATCAAGAAGGGAAAGAAGAGCGAAGTCATCAAAGAGAAGATTTACTCGGAAGGCGGAATCAGCTGGCTACTCGAGACAATGCTTCTATCGTCCCCCAACAAGTCCAGCCAGATTAAGGATATGAAGGATGAACTTGTGCCCTCTGTTCTCAGCGAAAAGGAATGGGATGGGGTTAGTAAGTCTATCCGTCAGAATGCCATGGAGAATCCTTACATCGATATCATCAATAAGAATACATTCCATCTCAGAGATTATCCGCTCACACGGGAAGAGAGAATGTACGAAACATTTATCGGCTATAAGGATTTTCAAAAGCGTGTTATTGCCGTCATCGACAACAGTGAAGATCTCATTGATATAAAGAGCGATTCATTTCTTGAGATGGTCAACTACTTCTCTTCTTTCCTGAAGGACGAGAAGAATCTCTACTACAACAGAATCGAGGCTCTTCTTGTTGTAGAGATGATGAGTGAAAAGGGAGTTCCTGTACAGGCGGAGCTTTCTTTCAGAGATCTCTATACTCCGCTTTCGTTAATTGAAAGAAAGGCTGTTTACGAGAACCTCAGCTGCAAATCTACAAAGAAGTATTATGTCGACCTTGTCTGCGATAACGACAAGAAAGCATATGATGTTCTTGAATTGATTTTCCCTGTCAATCCTACAAAAGAACTTATGAAGACAATGCAGAGCGTCAATAAGCGCAAGTTCGATGATTATATGACGCGTACTTTAACTGACTATAAGAACAATCTTATCTCTTATTGTTTCTTTGTAGAGAACAAAGTCGGCAGAGAGGAGCTTAAGACAGCAAAGATCAGTGAGAGTGACTTCATTCTCTCGCTTCTCAATTGTCTATCAACTCTCTACTCTTCCTACTCCGACGACAGACAGCGTAAGGCTGTGCGTGATGCCCTGGTCCAATCTGGAAGACTTACCGGATACCTTTCAAAGGCAACTGAAGACGAACTGAAAAAGCTTGCTTCTCACCTTGTATGGAATCCGGGTTTGACAGAAGAGGAAAAGAACGGCTACAAGAAGGTTATCTCTTCACGATACCCTTCCTTCGATTTCGGAGAAAAGGAAGAGAATGAGGAGAAGGAAGTCGAGATTTCAGTCATGAGAGGATTCATGTGCACGAAGGCAAGCTTCGATAAAAAGCAGGCAGAGCTTGTAGATATCAAGGAAAACCAGATTCCGTTTACACTCCACGAAATCAAGACAGCCAGAGAGCTCGGGGACTTGAGGGAAAACAGCGAGTACCAATATGCAAAGGATCATAAGGTCTTTTTGGACAGGGAGTTCGAGAGACTTGCCAACGAACTGAGCTCTGTCAAGATTATGGCCCCGGGCGATGTACTTGAAAATCGTGTTGGATTCGGTACCCGTGTTACACTATTGGATAAAACGAACAATGAAGAGAAGACATATTCTTTCTTCGGCCGCTGGGAGTCCGATCCTGATAAAGGTGTAATCGACATCAATGCACCTATCGGACAGAGTCTTATCAACCACACAACAGGTGATGAGGTTGAATTCAAGAACGGAAGTTTAACCACTTCATATAAGATTCTGAATATTGAGAAGATTGCCTTCTGAAGTTAATTAATAAAGGGGTGTTACAAAAGTATGATTTTGTGACCCCTCTTATTTTTAATTCATTGTAATATAATAAAATACAATCTATGGGTATTGTTCGATTTTTGACCTTTTTAACACCCCTTATAAGGAATCCTTCAAAAAATATAATTTGACTCTTCATTTTCTCCGGGAGTACGAGGCGTAATTTTTACTCTTTCCAGCATTCCATCTGTAATGGGAACACCAAGCTCATACTTGTTGGTATC
>CAVFNE010000227.1:0-3170 GCA_963623755.1 Muribaculaceae bacterium
TCTTGAGTTCTTCTGAAATCTTACGCTCACTCATTGCCTTATCAAGGCGTATCGGGCCATAGGGCAATTGCATAATGTCTGCCAAGGATAGCCACCAAGAGGGTAAAACGTTTGTTTTTAATCCTCTGCTCATCGATGGAATCTTTCATGGTTGAAAGAATCCTCGGCTCTAAGGCTCCCCTCTACGGCCGCTCGACACTCTCTTTGAAACTGAAAGCCATCTCCCCTGAGGATGTTTCGCACTTTTTCCCTCTCTGGCCTTTTAAATATATTGTATACTCATTCGTTATTACCGGCGGGGTTCCTTACTACCTCATGAGGATAGCTAAATACAAGACATTTCAGGAGGCGGTTAGAGAGGAATTCTTTTCTCTCGGTGGGGCACTTCTATCCGAGCCGTATATGCTTCTCTATCCAGAAGTGCGCAATGTCGATTCATATATGGAAATAATGTCATTGATTGCAGATGGAGTTAACAGGACAAGCAAGATTACAGATAAGGCGGGAATAAGTCAGGCCTTATGCTCTGCTATGCTCAGGAAACACAATAATCTTTCATTTGCAGCCGAGAAGAAGAATGCGGTAATAAACACGAAGGTTCTGGTGTGGGAGATTGAGGACAACTTCCTTGCTTTCTGGTTCAGGTATGTATATCCGGCTCAGAAGGCAATTGAACTCGATAACGCAGAGCTCTTCTTTCAGGAGACGATATCGCAGATAGATGAATTTGTAGGTAAACGTATAGAAGAAACAATCAGAAAGTATATCGTCAACAATACTTCTATGCCCGTTAAGGATTACGGTTCTCTTGAATTTTCCAACCCGATTGAAAAAAAAGGATGAGGAGATTGATTTTATGGCATCGACAACGGACGATACCTTCTTCTTTGGAGAATTCAAATGGAGAAAAAATGAAGTCGGGATAAGCGAATTGGAGGATTTAAAGAGACAGTCTCTCCTTGTCCTTCCTTCCGACAGCAGAAAGGAATACTATCTCGTTTCCCTCTCGGGATTCTCATCATCTTTAATAGAGATTGCCTCCAAAAACAAGGATATTCACCTCATAGAAGGAAGAGCTGTTTTCGGGCAATAAACAGCATAGCCGTTTTTCCCTCGTATTCTTTCTGATAGTTTTGACAAAATTCAGAATTACTGCGTTTAAGTAGTATGAGAAAAATATTGGTATTGTCTATTTGTTCACTTTTCCTTCTTTCGTCCTGTACCCTTGAGATAAAGAAGGAGATAACAGTTTCCCTCTTTTCAGACTTAAGCTGGGAGGAAGAGACGGGAGAGAGTATGTGGTTTAAAGTCAGGTATTTTGACGGTGAGAGCGTTAAGACGGATTATCTTTATTCTGACGAGAGGTCGATAAACGTTGAGGTGTCGCCGTCATCGCTCTCTGTTTTTGTCTTCTATCCCCTCGGAAATTTGACGCCACTGGGAGGCTATTGGGAGCCGGGAAGGGAAGAAAAAATATATGTTGAGCCTCAAACGGGCTATTTTGCAGCAATGCTGGTAGATGCAGCCGAGACGCTGGCTGTTGCGGTAAAGGAACTTTCCGTTGATGCTGTCAAATCCGATAACCCCGACCTCGGGGCAATCAAAAGGGAGAGTTTCTTAACTGCCTTGTACAGCGGAGAACTGACAAAAAGTAAGATAGAACTATCAAAGAAGTATACGGTTCCACTCGACGGTGTTTTATCAGGGTATTGGATAAGCCTTTTCAGCCACTCTTCATCCTTTTCTTTTACCGGTAACGGAGAGGGACACTCCGTCTCCCTTCTTCCCGGTATATGGTATTACCTTAATAAGGAGCGTGATTTAATTCTCGAGATAGTCATATCTGACGACGGGGAATATTGGGTCAAGCACAAGGCTAAACCCAAGTGGGCTTAACTTGTGTATTCCATATTTTAATCTTAAGATAGTGCTATGGAATCGTTAAGAGAACTCTATAGAATAGGTTACGGCCCATCCTCATCCCATACTATGGGCCCGAGAAGTGCAGCGGAAAGATTTATCAAGGAACACCCTGAGGTAAAAGAAGTGAGGGCAGAACTCTACGGCTCACTTGCAGCAACGGGGAAGGGGCACCTTACAGATAAGGCCATAGTTACTGTTTTCTGTGATCATTCAATTGAAAGCGAGATAGTCTGGTACCCTGCAGTCTTTAAACCTTTTCACCCCAATGCCGTCACATTCATCTCCGGTGATATCGCAGACACATACTATTCCGTCGGGGGCGGAAAGATAGTCAAAGAAGGGGAGAAAAGTGAAGCTGATGACACAATTTATCCGGAACTTGTCTTAGGTGATATGGAGAAGATGCTCAACTACTGCGACTATCAGGGCTATCAGATGTGGGAGGTTGCAGTCGAGTACGAGGGAAAAGAGATTCTCGATTTTGCAGGGGAAGTCTGGAGTGTTATGAAGGATGCCATAATAAGAGGCCTTGAGAATGAGGGGGTACTCCCGGGAGGCCTTAAGCTCCAGCGTAAGGCATGTCAGTCACATGCCAAGTCCATAGACTTTGCAGGAAGTCTGGGAAACACTTCACGTGCTCTTTCATATGCCCTTGCCGTAAGCGAAGAGAATGCAGGGGGAGGAAAGATTGTCACAGCCCCCACCTGTGGCAGCTGTGGTGTTCTTCCGGGAGTTCTCTATTACCTTCAGAGGGAGTATCAGATACCGGAGATAAGAATACAGAGAGCGCTATTAACAGCAGGACTTGTGGGCAATATTGTCAAATCTAACGGCTCTATAAGTGGTGCTGAAGTCGGATGCCAGGGGGAAGTAGGAGTTGCGTGTGCAATGGCGGGAGCTGCTGCGACACAGCTCTTGGGTGGATCTGTGCATCAGGTTGAATATGCTGCTGAAATGGGTCTTGAGCATCACTTGGGTCTGACATGTGACCCGTTGATGGGACTTGTTCAGGTGCCGTGTATCGAACGTAACGCAATGGCTTGTATGAGAGCTATCGACCACGCGTCATTCGCCCTCATGAGTGACGGACGGCACAAGGTAAGCTTTGACGATGTAGTTGAAGTCATGATGGAGACTGGAACTGCAATTCCTTCACTTTACAGGGAAACAAGTAAAGGTGGACTGGCAAAGGTAGTCGACAGTAATGACTAGCAAATAAAGAGAACAATTAAAAAGACTCGAAATAG
>CAVFNE010000228.1:0-3161 GCA_963623755.1 Muribaculaceae bacterium
TGAGTGGCGGGGCTGTATAGCGGCGACCTCGTATAATTATATGTTGTCGGTCATCCGTTAAGGCATCAATGAGTGGCGCATTACAGTAGCCCGTAAACTTATCTCTTCCGAAGTCGACTCGATCTCGCCGGATGACCAGTCACTGTCAGTCTTATGACTATAATATATCAGGAGGTAGTTACTTGTCTTTTAAAATCTTAAAATTTAATTGCTGTGGACTTGATGTCCATAAAACATGGATCTATGCCTGTGTCGGTATCACTGACTCCCACAACCGTACAGTGTATAAGCAAGCTCGCTTTTCTTCCTTTGCAAAAGGATTGAATGAGCTGTGTGACTGGCTTGCAAAGTACAACTGTAATGATGTTTGTATGGAATCTACCGGCAAGTATTGGATTCCTGTTTTTAATATCTTAGAGCAACACCATATCTGGGTTACTCTTTCCCATCCCAAATATACAAAGCCGATGAAAGGTAACAAAACCGATCGCAAAGATGCTAAATGGATCTGTGATCTTTACATGTGTGGAATGGTAAAACCTTCCTTTATTCCGCCTGCTGACATCTGGGAGCTTCGTGATCTTGTAAGATACCGTTTCAAACTCATCTGTATGATCACTGGTGAGAAGAATCGTGCCCAAAATTGTCTTACTGTATCCAACCTGAAACTCGATGATGTCTTTTCAGATGTATTTGGTAAATCTTCCCGTTCTATTACAGAACAGATTTTGCAACACCCTGGGGAAAAATTTGATGTGGCACCTTTTGTTGACCGCAGATGCAAAACTCCCATTGAAGACATACAATCTGCTGTCGATGGTGCTATTTCTAAAGAACAAGCTGTTAAACTCAGACAGTGCCTTGACCACATTGACGAACTCAATCAGCACATTTCAGAAGTAGAACAGGAAATCCTTCGTCTCAGTGATAAATATGAGGCTGCTTTAAACTTGATAAGAACTGTTCCCGGATTCAATAAGAATCCAATGACTGCTATCCAAGTGCTCTCAGAGATCGGTGGTGATATGTCTGTTTTCCCCTCAGCCAAACACCTTGTCTCCTGGGCCGGATGTTGTCCTCGTAATGATAAGAGCGACCGCAAAATCAAATCCACTAGGATTTCCCGTGCTGGTTCTTATTTTAAACCAGTTCTGGTGCAAGTTGCAAATGCTTTAATCAAATCTAAGAAACATCCTGAATTTGTTACACGTTATAAGCGCATTAAAGCACGCCGTGGTCACAAGAAAGCCATCATTGCCATCTGTCGTATGATCCTGACCGCTATCTGGCACATACTCACAGATTTAAAGCCATATACTCCAGACGGTTTTCTTGAATTGCGTCCTGTGACGAAAGAAAAAGTTTTGACTGCTTCACAGGCACTTAATCTCATGAGACAACGAGGATATATCATCAAAGATGATCTTCCAGCCACTTCCTGATTAGGTGTTGCGTTTATATTGAGTTTTCAAAAAACCAGCTAAATAGGTGGTTTATTCGCTATGCCCTTTATTTCTTGGCTGTCTTCTACTTGTTTGTTTCAAACTTCCTCCTCTATCTCTTATCTCTCTAAGTTTTGAAAATATTCTTTGTAGGCTGCGAAAGCCGACGGAACGGAATAGGTTTCTTGAAGCTCCTGTCTCTCGACAAAAAACAGCTCTCCCGGCTGCTCTTTGTCTCTTATTTGCCTTTCCTCCGGTTCTTCCACCCGAACCACATAGCCTTCCATATGCCATTCGATATGGCTGAAGATATGTTTCGCAGATGGTAAATGCTGTATACGAATGGGGGAAAGTCCCTCCGACTTCACATAAGCTAAAACCTCATCGGGGCTTCGATGGCCTTCCAGGTTTGGAAGCTCGAAGAGTCCGGCCAGAAGCCCTTTTGCTGGGCGTCTTCGAAGAGCCGCCTGATGATCTGATAAAAGGACCAGAACCGTCTTATCTTCGATTCTCCGACCTTTTTTCGGACTTTTCTTCGGATAATCGATCTCGCAGTGGCAAAGATGTGCCTCACAGAGTCCGTTCAGGGGACAAGCCTGACAATTCGGCTCCCCATTTGGCAGACAGACGATGGCTCCAAGCTCTATCAGGGACTGGTTAAAGTCCCCTGCGCGGTTCTCAGGAATCAGGCTTCTTACCTTCTCCTCGGCCTTACGCTTCACCGACTGCTTTAAGATATCCTCCTCGCTCTTTTCGAGGCGGGAAAGAACCCGAAGCACATTGCCGTCTACCGCCGGATAGGGAAGGCCGAAGGCAATGGATGCGATCGCTCCTGCTGTATAACTTCCGATGCCGGGCAGGGCTCGGATTGCCTCATAATCGGCCGGCATCTCACCCGCATAATCTGCTACCAGCATTCTCGCGGCCTTTTGCATATTCCGGACGCGGTTATAATATCCTAACCCCTCCCAGAGCTTCAGAATCTGATCCTCTGAGGCCTCTGCGAGTGCCTGGATCGTAGGCAATGCCGTCAGAAAACGTTCAAAATAAGGCTTGACCGCCTCGACCCTCGTCTGCTGGAGCATAATCTCGGAAACCCAGACCCGGTAGGGCGTCGGCTCCTCTCTCCATGGCAGCACCCGGGCATGGGCATCATACCAGGCGAGGAGCCGATCTGCGATATTTTCTTTCTTTTTTCCTTCGTCCTGTTTCAAAAAATAACCTCAATTGATTCCGTCTGTTTTACTATACCAGTCTAATTTAAACAATCCGTGCACATCTTCTTAATTAATTGTTAAGTATTCCGCAACGATTCTTTTAATGTACACAGCCATATTCATTTTCTGCATCGAAGCCCACGGCTGTCACCAGGCTCTCCGTAAAGTGGTCATAGACCAGGATATTGACGCCATTCAGGGTCTTCAGCATACTCTCCCCACTGTATACGATGGCCTGATTTGATCCGCTGACCTTGATTTCCAGGTCGGACGCAGTAAATTCCAGGTTAAATACGCCTTCCGTTCCGGTTTTTAACACCTGGCTTCCGTCTGCACCGCCAAGATAAATACCGCCCTCGCTTAAGATCTCCTCCGGCACACCGAGCTCTCTTAAAAGATCTGCCTTCGGCATATCTTCGCCACCGTAGGAGCCGGTCAGGGCAATCGCATAGGTGTAATTTCCATTATTTTCCAATAATTTTGTAAGGACATTTCCCAGACC
>CAVFNE010000229.1:0-3121 GCA_963623755.1 Muribaculaceae bacterium
TCTAAATATGCCGTCTCATCGAGGGCAAAGGAGGAGTAAATAGACTCCAGATAATCCTTTATAAGAGACAAGAGACGATAGAAATAACGGTTATATCCTTCAAGGATACGGCTACGGTATATCTTTTCATAATTAAAATCAGAAAATGCCTTCACAGCTTCAAAAATAGAAGGAGAAAATCCTATGCCGTCTTTTATTGATGCACTATCTATTAAATCTCCGATAAGGGAATTGATTATTTCGGAATTGTTAATTCCGATACGGTCCTTAACGATTTGAGGTAGTTCGTCATCTGCTATAATGCCGAGTCTCAACGCATCCTCATAGTCACGACCGAGATATGCAATCAAGTCTGAAAATCTTACAATTACACCTTCATATGTCGAAGGAATAAGACCCCTACGTGTTTTAACTTCAGAGAGGTCCTTTACTATAAAGGTCGGCTCCATCCTCTGTGATAGTGACTCGCCGTTGTGGCTGACAATTCCATCCCTCACAGCATATGTGAGATTGAGGCCGTTACCGTTGTTGGAGAGAAAATCTACAACCCTTAGAGAATTGAGCTCATGCTCGAATCCCCCGAGTCCCTCCAGAGTCGAAAACTCAGATATTATCCTCTCTCCTGTGTGTCCGAATGGCGTGTGGCCGAGGTCATGGCCCATACCTATCGCCCATGCCAGCTCACCCTCGAGGCCGAGCGGACGGCAGATAGTAGAGGCTATCGACGCAACATGGAGTACATGTTCCATCCGTGTACATATGTGGTCGTTACTCGGGGCATAGAAGACCTGGGTCTTATGTTTCAGGCGACGGAATGCGGAGCTGTGGATGATAGCGGTGGTATCACGAAAATAGGAACCCCTTATATCCTCCTTTCTCTCCCTCTCCCTCTTCTCCAAATCTTCTCTCTTTATCTTATTTTCAAGTTTAACCACTTCTTTTTGACCTCTCTTGAGTATATAATAACACCAAGGAGATAAAAGTGTTAAATATAATTATACCGATGCTTACCCTGCTTCTAGCCTTTCTCTCGGCGCTCAGCAGCCTGAGGTTTTTTCTCACTAGACTCGGAAGAATATATTGGATAATCCCATTCTTTATCTCTTTGATTTTATTCTATCAGAACATAAAGGTACTTATAGAGTATGCTGACTCTACCCTCTCCTACCCGATTGCATTCGACACAATCCTTCCTCTTGTTCTCAATATTCTATGGTACTCGATGATTGTCGCCTTCCACTATGCATTGAAGACGGAGAGGGAGTACAACAAGTATGTCGAGGAGTCGAGAAGAACATATAACGAGGCGAGATTCATAAATCTCTTGGAGAAGAGACAGACAAAGAAAGAGATTAAAGAGAGAAAGATAGAGAGCTCCAACAAAAGCCGTAAGGTCGAGATTAAGGATTACGACTTCCCAGAAACCGGCAGGTAGTTATGAAAAAGAACCTCATTTTCTCCGGCATTAAACACTCGGGTAAAAGCCTCTTTGCCTCTCTTGTTGCCACCCTTCTTTCTCTTTCTTCCTTCGACCTTGATGATCTCATCCTCACAAGTGTCGATACTCCAACTATACGTGAGTTCTTCATCAAAAACGGAAAGGACAAATTCCAAGCTGAAGAGATAATGGCATATAAAGCACTCGCATCCTCAAAGCCATCCCCTTTTGTACTGTCCCTCGGAGGAGGTGCTGCCGACAACACTCCATTGATGGATGATATAAAAAGTGGTGACAACTATATTATATATCTAAAGAGGCGCGAAGATTTAGTGCTTGAGAAAATTCTTACAAAAGGCCTTCCCCCTTTCCTCGATAAAAACGATATAGAAGGCTCCTTTCACACACTCTATATGAGACGCGACAGAATATATAGTGAATACGCAGATTTGATAATCGACCTCGGGGATTACTCCGACAAGGAAGAGAAAAGGGATTTCATCATACACTCCCTTAAGGAAAACGGTTATGAGCTTTAATACATTCGGGCGTTTATTTACTTTCACAAGCTTCGGAGAATCCCACGGGAAGGCAATGGGTGTTGTTATCGACGGTTTTCCATCGCGGGTCAGGGTTGATGAAGAGCTCCTGACGAATAACCTTATGAGGCGTCAGGGAGGACGGAGCACACTTACAACACAGCGTAAAGAAGAAGAGAAATATGAAATATTAAGCGGAGTCTACAATGGTTTTACCACCGGTGCTCCGATTGCTGTTGTTGTCTATAACTCCTCACAGCATAGTCAGGACTATAGAGAGCTTGAGCACATCTACCGCCCCGGACACGCAGATTACACATACCAGATGAAGTATGGAATAAGGGACTACCGCGGTGGCGGAAGAAGCAGCGGTCGCGAGACAATAGCGCGTGTCATCGCAGGCTCTTTTGCCAAAATGGCATTAAGGGAAGAAGGAATATCTCTCGATGCAGCTGTTGTGGCAATAGGAAGAATAAAGGCCGGAAACTACGAGTGGAATCCGCCTTTCCGTGCCCCTTTATATGCTCCTGAGTGTGTAGAATATGATGCGATGATAGATGAGATAGAGAGGGCGAGAAAAGACGGCGACTCAATAGGAAGCACAGTCGAGTGCAGAATAAAAGGCGTACCTGTGGGACTTGGAGACCCTGCATTTGAAAAACTCGATTCTCTCCTCTCATCTGCCGTTTTTTCCCTCGGTGGCGTCAAAGGTTTTGAAATCGGAAGTGGATTTTCATCGTCCGAGAAAAGGGGAAGCGAAAACAACGACAGCATAAGATTTAGAGACGGCAGTGTTCAATTCTCCACTAATAACGCCGGCGGAATACTCGGGGGCATAAGTAACGGCGACGATATAATATTCAAAGCCTACTTCAAGCCAACCCCGTCCATTTCTCCCGCTCAGAAGACAATCAATGAGAGCAATGAGGAAACGACTATCTCGATAAAAGGACGTCACGACCCTGTAATAGGAATAAGGGCATGTGTTGTTGTCGAGGCAATGGCGTCCTCGGTCATTCTTGATTCGCTTCTTATAAGAAAAGCTTATCTCTAAGAATACAGAAATACACGTCAGTCGTCCTTTTTTTCGGGTCAAAATCTTCTGAGGTGGTTTTCGCCTTTGGCGCGCGGAGGCACATAAGCC
>CAVFNE010000230.1:0-3120 GCA_963623755.1 Muribaculaceae bacterium
AACCAGGAGACAGACAATCTTTTCCACAAAGCCGCGTACTCTACCGTCACCTCGTACCCTGCGCAAGCCGAAGATGGCATCATACTGCTGTCTGTCCTGCCAGAAAGAGGCAAAGTCTTCCGGCCTTGTCTGGTCGTCGCTGTCTGTCTGAAACACATAGTCAGCCCCGCGGTCTATGGCATAGTTGTAGAGGGCAATGACCTTGGGTCCGTGATAGCGGATGGTATCAGAGAGAAGAACGAGTTTGGGAAAGTTTTGTTGCAGGTTTTCCAGTATGAGGTGTGTTTTGTCTTTGCTGCGTAAGCATCCTATGACCTCATTGTAGCCAATTTTCCACCATAGTATAAAGCCTCCATCAATCAGGATGGAGGCTTTTTTATGGCTACTATGGCTATCCTCCCCTGGTAAGCAGCTTCGAGATGCTCCCCTACAGGACTTTCTCTCCATACGGCGGGAACCAAAGGGTAGCAGAATAGAGCCTGTGGCTGATTTTACAGGTGTGCTGCAAGAGGTTTCATTGTTTTAAGAAGCCCCATGGAGCGGAGACTCCAAGGGGCGCTGGCCAGAGGATTGTTTCCCTGACGCCTGGATGTATTGATGCAGACAGTTCTTTAACAGGGGAACGTTTAAAAGGCCATCAAGGGCCGCTGCCCCACATGGAATTTTCTTACAGCCGGTATGGGAGGAACTGTCGCAAGCAAAGCCAAGCACGGAGACCCCATCAAAACAATCCCAGCCGCACGGCAGTGCCGCTGATAAGGACTATCCTTGATGAGTTTCCTTGTAGAGAAATCTGTATAGTACAGGTAGTTGCTTATGATGCCGTATACAATAGCTCCAGGGGGTGCTGACCTATGATCAGCACCCTGAGGGGACCTGTATGAGGTGTTGTTTACTGTTTGAGTATCTGGGAAAAATATTTTTCGAAGTCAAAGCCTTTTGACAGTTCAATCATATTCCATGAAGTAAGCTTTTTCCCCAGGGTATTATTGTCCAAGTACTCCTTGGTATAGGCTTTATCAAAACAGTATGAGTATAGTGCACGGCAGTAGTCTTTCAAAGCTGCTGCCGGATTTTCGACTCCATTGAGGTAAAGAGACCTGATTACTGTCAAAATGCTACATAAGGCATTGAGTCCCCTTTGGCTGGTCATAAAGTAAGAATTTTTTCTTATGATTGTTGCGGTACGAATGTTCTGTTCCACTATATTCGTATCAGGCGGTATCATGGGGTCTTCTAAAAAGGATCGTAATTTATCGTGGTTATTATACCAGTAGACGGCAGCTTCAGAGTAGGGATCTCCCCTGTGTACACACCGGCCTTCTCCTTTTTTACTAGGATCAGTATGTTTCTCTACGAAATACTCCATCACTTTATCTATGTCATCCATCAACGGAAGAACAATTTTTTGACGAATTTCGAGAATCTTGTCCAGGTAGTCCGGCTGAGTTCGATCATATGAGCTTTCATATGAATAAATTTTTGAGATGGCAAGGAATATACAGCCCATCAATATGTGCGGGTTCCCCTTCTGAAGCATCTCTTTAAGAAGAGCTACTTGCTGCTGCTCTTCCATCTTTACCAGTTCCTTGGCAAAATTGTTAAGATCAGCGGATTTTACGATATAACGTCTGAAATGAACAAGGCAATTCTGAAGGATGGCCTTTAGGTTATCAGCCAGTTTGTTATAAGCCTGAAAGGCGTCAGAAATTATGACATCACAACAGTGGTCGGGGGTGATAACCTTTGCAATGGCGTCATATGAGCGTGTAGGCAGGAAATGGTAGGTGACAAATGGTTCTTCTGCATCTGGAACACTGCAACAGCATAAGATGTAATTTGACTTACCTTCCTCAACAGGGACTGGATCGGGCTGATTGTGGTTACGCTTACGGTCGGGATTTTTGTTCATACAGTTCCCAAGATTTTGGCTTTCAAGGCAACGGAAAGGAGTGCCGTCAAGCATAAGATATTTACTCTTTTTTTCCATTTCTAAAAAATATTGTTCTAAAGGGACAATATATATTTCAGCAAACGCATAGATATTCTCTTGCATGGTGGAGTGGCCCAGACTCTTTGTCTTTTGTAACTCCATAGCAAAACGATTTAGTGGACAACCATTGCTAATAAGCCAAATGCCATACAGCGCTGTGTTAATGCTGATTTCCCTGTCTGGCTGTATAGGAAGATCCGCATCCTCAGGAAAAACTCCATGAACACGCCCGCATTTCGGACATACATGAAAATCAGTGTGCATCTCAATATTTTCACACCGTTTCTTTAAGTCATGCGCCAGACAGATCGCTTCTTGTTTTAAGTCTGCAAGGTTTTGCATTTCTGTGCCACAAGAACTACAGACATAGTTAGATGTCTTATCAGGATGTAGCGTTTTATCCGGTTGACGGTCTACACGTTGACGCCCCGGGCTGGTCTTTTTCGTTTTCTCTTTTTCTTTTTCATTAGTTTCTGCAATATGACATATTTCTTTGCTGAATAAAGCAATATCTTCCTGATTACTACTTTCTATTGCAGCAACTATTTTCTTTTTTAAATTTTCAGCTGCATTAACGCTTGTCACAAGGCCTTTAACACCTTTTAACAGAGACTTCTTCTCTTCTGGCTGTTGCGTTCCATTTTTATCCTCATTTTTATCATCATTATTTGCTTCTTCTTTACCTTCTTCCTTGTTGTCAGAAATAATTACGTTTTGAGACTTAGACAAATCATTACCAGTTGCATAAGCCTGATCACGCCAAGTATATGCATTAATGATACACTGAGTTACCTCGTCAAAAAGTTTTATCAGCTGCTCTTCCGCATTCTCATAGGTTATCTTATCAAAAATGACATAGAGTTCTTTCACCCCACGAACCGTTTCCTTTATGATGTCGCCACGGTCTTTTATATGCTTGATAACTGACTGTAAACGGTTATTAACTTCAGCAACTTCTTTCTTAGCCGCAGCAATCTCTTCTCTAGCTAAAGATAATTCTTTATTTGCTTTATTAAGCGCTAATACTAATTCTTCTTTGCTTAAATTAAGAAGATTATTGCTTGAAGTCATAATTAATACACCTATATATAAATATTGTATAATACAAAAATACAAAAGCTGTAGAT
>CAVFNE010000231.1:0-3114 GCA_963623755.1 Muribaculaceae bacterium
CTCTACAGGGAAGCAGTAAAGGCAGGTGTGAAGAAGTTCAACTACATCTCTGTAATCTCATGTGATGAGAAAGGAGCCGAGAAGGTTCCGATGCTCCACGCCAAATACCTTGTTGAAGAGGATCTGAAGAGAGGAAAGACCGACTGGGTCATCTACCGCCCGACAGGCTACTTCTACGATATAGCAAAGGTCTTCAAACCCTATGTGGACAGAGGCGAAATGCAGCTCTTGAAGGGCTATGGCTCCGTCAGGGCCAACGTTGTCGACTGTCCGGATTTTGCTGCATTCATCGTAGAGCACATGAATGACAGGAATGTCACATACAATGTCGGCGGAAATGAGACCTACTCATACGAAGAAATGGCCCGGATGTGCTTTGAGGCTGCAGGTAAGCCCCTCAAAATCAAGTGGGCCCCGATATGGCTCTTCGGCATACTTGCAAACCTCCCGAAGATAAAGAAAGCCGGCAAGCACGATATAATCCTCTTCTCGAAGTGGACTCTCAGCCACAACCTTGTCGGAGACACAAAAACGGGAGAGCACAGTTTCAAGGAATATATAAAAGATTGAACTGAACCCACTATCGTGGGAACCTCTTTGGGATTAACAGGGTTCGAAAGATTGACGGTTGACAAGAATATCCCGTTTTAATCATTCCTCACCTCCTATAGAATTTGATGTGCTCGACTGTTCGAGCACATTTCAAATAATAGGAGGCTCATAATGAATAAGATGAGCAACGAGGAGATCTTTGAGAAGTTCGAAGAAGACTGTCTACTTAGAGATCTGAGTGAAAGAACCATAGCCTCGTACTGTCGTGTCTTCGACTTGTTTGCTAAATTTTCGGGGACAACTGAATATGCTTCACTGAATGAAGCATTCTTGAGGAAGTGGCTTCTACATCTCAAGAAGAACACAAATCTGTCCAATGCGACAATCAACCAATACAACAGTGCATGCAAATTCTTCCTCAAGATAGTCCTCGGCCAGGACATCGATGACAGCCAGGTGCCAAACAGCAGGCTCAAGAGAAATCCACAGTCCGCAATGACTGTAGATGAAATAAGAGAATTCTTCTCTCATTTCAACGACATAACGTCGTTTACATACTTCCTGCTTTTGTACTCTACAGGTATCCGTCGCTCCGAGGCACTGGAAATAGCTCCCTGTGACATCATCGGCGGAAAAAACAAAGGGGAAGACGGCTGGCTTATTATCCGCCACGGCAAGGGCGGACATAAAAGAAACGTTGAACTGCCCTATGAAACATACAGGATGCTTCGTGAATACTACAAGGCTAAGAGGATGAGTGATGTTTGCACCATTGAAAAGAAAGAGGGAATAAGGACAATGCCCATATTCCCAACTTCAATCAACGGTGTTAAAGCTGATTCCTTCTTCACTGGAGTTTTTAACACCGTCAAGAAGGATAACATAAAATTTAAAGAATATCACCCTCATACTCTGCGACACTCGTTCGCAGTGCACATGTTGCAGAAAAATACAAACAATATCCTCCGTGTACAGGCTAATCTGGGACATAAGTCTCTTGCAACTACGGAGATATATCTCAGGAATGCTAAACTCTACAATGTCGAGAACGCTCTGTCTCCTGCAGAATTAGCAAAAGTGCTCTGTGATGACTTTTATGAGAGAACAGGGTTATGAGGTAAGTGACATCTTCAATGCTTCGTTTGAAAGTGCATGTAAAGAGTACATATTTACCCCTCGGCAGCTTACGGTGGCTTCCCACATTATGGGATGCAGAACAAGTAAGATGGGAGCTTTTATCTACAGATGTGACGATTGTGGGTATGAGAGCATCTCGTATTGTTCCTGCAGGGACAGAATGTGCCCCAAGTGTCAGTCTCAGGCTCATCACAAGTGGATTAACAAGATCGAGAAAATTGTACTCAACTGCATTCACCTGCATGCCGTAGTGACAGTACCGGCAGATTTGAATCCTATCGCACTTGCAAACAAGGAACTCTTCTACTCGCTGTTATTCCAGACGGCAAGCGATGCCGTCTTAACGCTGTGCAGTAATCCCAAACACCTGGGTGCCACTCCTGGAATAACAGCTATCCTCCATACGTGGGGACAGAAGCTCGACTTCCATCCCCACATCCACATGGCTATTACCGCAGGTGGAACAGATGATGAAGGTAAATGGGTTGATGCAAAGAGAACGAAGAATGGAGATGTTTACCTGTTTCCGATTAAGGCTCTTTCTGCAATAGTGAAAAAGCGATTTTTGAAAAAACTTAGAAAAGCGATGAAGAAGGGACTCTTCGAGTTTGATCAAAAGGAGTTTACATCTCTACTGCGGAAGGCTGACAGCAAGAATTGGATCAGCTATGTCAAGGAACCTTTTAAAGGCTCCAGGGGTGTATTTGCCTACATTGGCAACTACACGCATCGTTCTGCTATTTCGAACTTGAGAATAAAGCTTGTTACAGAAAGTCATACTACATTCCAATACAGAGATTATGCCGACAACAATAAGCAGAAGATGCTGACCCTTGCCAATAAGGAGTTCATCCGGAGGTTCCTTGTCCATACGCTCAAGCGTGGTTTTGTCCGAATCAGACATTACGGACTTTATTCTGTTTCCAACAGAAGGACAAAGCTTGTCCAGGCAAGAGAATCGTTGAATAAAGATACCCGGCAGAGAACACCTGAAAAGACAGATGATGAGAAGGAAGTAAAGTTTGTCCCCAGGTGTCCCTGCTGTGGCGGTATTATGTCGAGGTGCTCAATTACACCTCTTTCAGAGAGGGGGATTATTGACTATATCCACTACTCAACTCCTCACTAATACTCCCGGCTAACTTTACTTCCTAATTTTCTGCTTCCCCGTGTTCGTGGGGGAAAGGGGGCTTATTGCCTTTTTCTCTCTACAGTGGCATATTCAGACATGGAACCATGCCTTCAATGCCTCTGTTCTGCCTCCGGGGAGCTCAAAAACAGCTACTAATCCCCATAGAGGTTCCCACTGGGTTCATTTCAATCAATTTATCTCAAATTCAGTCGCGTTTCTTAATCTGAGGAGCAGGAACTCTTGTGGCTTTATATCTTTATGGACTGAATTTATCGACCAAATCTATAGATTAT
>CAVFNE010000232.1:0-3068 GCA_963623755.1 Muribaculaceae bacterium
ACCATCTCCTCGTCAAGTTTCTGGCAGTATCTTGCTCTTGCTGCCTCGATTCCAAGTGCCTTATAGAAGAGGTCATTTCTTGCGTAGATGATATTAACGAAGTTCCTGAGCGTCCGTGCATTGTGTCCCTCACCGTCAACGTGGATGTGGATACCGCAGGTAGAGTTTGCAATAGCACCGGCTTTTCTGAGTGCTCTTACTATCTCCTGTAAGAGGTCGATGTCTTCGCGGTATGTCAGGATAGGAGTGACGAACTCAACGCTGTGGTAGTCGTTGGCAATAACAAATGCTCCGTTCTCCTTCTTCTGACATCTGATGGATGCGTCCCTTACAATCTTCCATACTCTGCCGTCAGTAGCTGTTACTGTGTACTCATCGTATGGTCCGCCTGTGTGCTCCATCTCACCATTGACCATTCTCTTCACCACAGTGGCAGCCTCTCTTCTCGATAAGCCTGTCATCTCAATTTCAACTCCGAATCTTGTATCAAGCATTCTCTTTCTCCTTTAGGTGTGTTTCTTTTCTTTACGTGTATATACATCACTCTATTCGGAGATAATAGCAAGTGTATTTCTTTGAAATATATAGAATTATTCGTCAGTAGCAAATAGGAGTCCGCTCTTTAGCTTTGAGTAGATTGTTGCGTACCTCTCTCTTTCAGAGCCTTCTGAGTTCATTATCCCTTCAAGATAGAAAGCAAGTGCTTCGTCCATAGTGTTCCAGTTACGGGTTTTCCCATAGCACACAGTAGTCGGGCCGAAGACTATCCAGAAATCATCAACTCCATCTATAAGGGAGAGTGAGCTGCCGTTGTCCCATCTCACGTGGATGTTCATTGCATCGTCCACACCCACTATCGTTCCTCGTGTACCGGTGGGAGGAGCGAACTTATCGTCCATATGCTCGAGTTCGACTCTTGTTCCACTTCTGTAGATATCTCTCATTCTCTTGAGCTTATTGTTATTCATACTTCCCTCCTCAGCCTCTGGCAGGTTCTACGCTGTCGTAGAATCTATTGACGTACTTCACGATAGCCTTGAGCTTCTTCTCGTTGTCCTCGAGTCTGTTGTTCTCAAATACATCGTCTCTGAACCTGTATCCCTCTTCGTCAAAGTAGAAGGCATGCATGAGTTCCAGCACCTTCTGGTCCGGAATAAACTCTGCCCAAGCGCCTCTTCCAAAGATGAAGCCGTCTGTGTAGTGAGCGTTATTCTCTCTGTTATAGCGGTTTCTTAAGAAGGACTCTGCAGGGTCATTCTCGTCGATGCGTCTGAGCTTGAGTGCCATTTCCATACCGAAGACTGTAAGTCTGACTGTGCCGTCCTTGTCGGTCGCAAAGCTCGAGCCGAATGGGTAGCTGTTTGATCTAACTTTAGCTTTCATTTTCTTCTCCTTTACGTGTATATACATCACTCTTATCGGAGAAGATATCAAGTGTATTTCTTTAAATAGAATATAATTACAAAAGGCTCAGCATCTATAGAGACACCGAGCTTTCTCTTGTTTTAGAGGGGAATCAGCAATAGAAGCTAATCTCACCAAAATAGCTGAACCACTTTTGAATTATCTCATCAGACCTCGCTTCAATAATTCTTACAATGTTTCCCAGCACCTTAGGTGGTATGTGTGAGTTATTGTTTCCAACGAAAGCCTTGCCGCTACTTGTGAGCCAGATTTTAGTTGCGTTTGCAGTAGGCTTTCCTTCCGAGACATGAACGTGTACTGGTTCGGATGGATTATTCTCATTCGTCCAGAAGTAGATCAGATACGGCCCAATTCTAAAAACTTGAGGCATTTTCGAAGCCTCCTTCTTTCGAGAACTGGATAATCAAATGCGCCGTTGAATGAATAATCTCATCAAACCTCTTTATGTCGTCCTCACTGTAGCCGTAGATATCTTCCCACTTATAGGAAGGGAGATAGCATGCAGCATGTTTGAAACCGAGCTTTTCATCAGCTGTTTCCATGTAAACTTTAACTGTATCATCATCACGATACTCAGAGTGAACAATCTCTGTTCCATCATCGAGCGTTAAAAACGGATACACCATTTTGGTCACCTCCCTATCATATGATTCACAGATATTTTATCAGATAATCTCGGATGCTAGTCAAGTTCCAGCTTCTTAAGAGACTATTTAACCTTCTAAAGTTTCTGGAATGTATCTCTTTAATTGGAATAAAACTATATCTCTTGTATCAACTCCTTAAACTGTGCTGTAGCTATAGGGTTTTATTGTTGAAATCTCGTTTTTGAGACTTGTTTTCAACTCTCTTATATCAATATCGTTCTGGAGGTTAAGAAAGTACCTGTCGGAGACACCGAAATAACGGCCGAGCCTGAGAGATGTATCAGGAGTAATCTTTCTTCCGCTGTTGAGAATAGCCTGGATTCTGGACACAGGAACATGTATCTCGTGCGCAAGTTTATAGGAAGAGAGATTCATAGGAATCATGAACTCTTCTTTCAAAATTTCACCCATTGTCGGTGTTTCAATGTAGCTGTTCATTCTCTTCTCCTCTTCTAATGATAATCAACAATCTCAACAAAGTGAAAATCATTCTTCTCTTCAAGAGTAAAGCATATCCTCCACTTATCGTTTAACAAAAGGCTCAGCATCTATAGAGACACCGAGCTTTCTCTTGTTTTAGAGGGGAATCAGCAATAGAAGCTAATCTCACCAAAATAGCTGAACCACTTTTGAATTATCTCATCAGACCTCGCTTCAATAATTCTTACAATGTTTCCCAGCACCTTAGGTGGTATGTGTGAGTTATTGTTTCCAACGAAAGCCTTGCCGCCAGCAAAAGGGAACCCTAGCAAAAATCACTTCAGAATTTCTTCCTTCCACTGGGCAATATTCCTCTCTTCTGTTGAGAAGTTTATCCCCAGTAGATGGATAGGCTTATTGTCCTTAAGATAAGGCTCGTAATACTTCTTTTCCCTTATCTGTGCTATTGCCCCATCTGCACTCTGATTGAATTTGAATTCGATGACATAGATAAGCCCAGAACACTTCAAAACACAATCTATGCGCCCTTTGTTTGTAGCTCCTTCCGCTATGATG
>CAVFNE010000233.1:0-3031 GCA_963623755.1 Muribaculaceae bacterium
AACTTGTCCAGCTTGCACATCTTTTTCATGGAATACCACGTGAAACAGAAGTAGAGAAAAGGAAAGCAGAAATAAGGAGTCTTCTCAAAGAAATTATGAAAGACTCATATTATGCCACAGATACTTTCTACGGTAGGATTGATAACGAGCTTGACTTTGTGTTCGGAGGAACAGACGAGGGTCATCACAGGAGAATGGAACTCTATGATGAGGTTGTACAGCGGTATTTTTACAGTGATGTATTTACGCGCTCGAAGAAAACAGATGTCCTTGAGCATATTGCACAGCGGACGCCACATGTTGTGAAGTTCGAGCTTTCTCAGGAGGAGAAGGCTGTTTATGGCATGGCAACAATAGAGCTTCAGGAGAAACTCAGGGAAAAAGACGAAGATAAATTCTGGGCGTTCTGCATTCTTACAAGACAGAGAGAGATGGCAAGCTGTATTCCTGCGGCAATCGCAAGATGGAAGGAGATGGGGAATATTATTCTCGATGAAGAGGAGAGGGAGGAGTATGAACTTGAGTTCGATGATGACGAAGACGGTAATAAACATAATGCTCCGACATTCCCTTATGTTGCCGATATAGATATTTCCTTACTTGAGAAAAAGGACAGTAAGTTCAATCATTTCCTCAGTGCTTTGAAAACGAAGCTTGATGAAGGAGAGAAGGTAATCGTCTTCTCTTTCTTCAGGGGGACGCTGAAGTATCTTGAGAGAAGACTTAATGAGAGTGGAATTAAAACAGCCTTGATTCTCGGAGGAATGAAGAGTGAGGAAAAGAAAAATCAACTGGAAGTATTTAAAGAAAACAAGGATGTGAATGTACTTCTCTCATCAGAGGTGGGAGCAGAAGGAATTGACCTGCAGTTTGCCAGAATCGAGATTAACTACGACCTTCCGTGGAATCCTATGAGGCTTGAACAGCGAATAGGAAGAATCGACAGAATCGGACAGGAGTCAGATAAAATTTTTATCATCAACATGTGCTGTTCCAACACAGTGGAGGATCAGGTTCTTGAAGCTCTCTATAAGAAAATAAATGTCTGTGAACAGGCTATAGGTGAAATAGATGAGGTTTTAGGCGAAGAGACGAACCAGATACAGATAGCACTGTTGAAATCAGAAAAGACTGACGAAGAAAAGTTGAAGGAGCAGGAGAATACAATCAATCGTATTGCATTGGCCCTGGTTGATAAGAAGAATCTTGAGGAGAGCATCGGGCTTACAAAGAATTACAACGACCGTCTCATTGACTATGTCAACTCGGCAGAAACTAATCATCGATATCTCAAGGATGAAGACTATCTGTATTACATAACGGGTTTCCTTTCCCAGTACGGCCACGGTTCGTCACTGGAAAAGAGTGCAACGGAAGGCTTATGGAAGCTGACACTTTCAAAAGATGATAAAGACGATTTCAGGGCATTTCTTGATAGAACAGGAAGTAAGGAACATATTCCTGGGGGCTCATATATATCATGTACATTCCCGAGCTGCAAGATTGCTACAGCTACCTGGATGATTGACGTATCTCATCAATTCATAAAGTGGATTAACAGCGTTATCGAAGAAAAACACAAAAACGCCGACTGCTATATATTCCATGTCCCTCTTGCATCAATTGATAAAAGTAAAGAGATAAAAGACAGAGCGTATGTTTTCTATGTATGCTCACTGGATTTCAGCGGTGGACTCAAGAAAAAGAATGAACTTATCTGCGAGGCTGTCGGTGTGTATACCAAAGATGTCCTATCACGTGATGATGCTGATTATCTTTTAAGTAATGCTATCTATAACGGGAGAGAAGCTGGGACTAAAATACTTGATTTGGGTGCTCTTGGGGAGCGCCGTATCGACGCAATGAGAGTCTGCAAAGATGCATACCAGAAGGTTGAAGACGTGCTGTTGCAGGACCTTATGGAAAAGAACAAGGTCTCATGCGAGCAGAGTATCCAGAGGATAAACAACGTTTATAGTCAGAAAGAGCTTGATCTAATAGCTAAGCTAGAAGCAGCAATTGGTGAAGGAAAGAAGACTGTTGCTGCGGACGAAGGCAAAATCAGGAAAAACAAAGAGAGATGGGATTTTGCGCTAAAGACAATCGAAGAAAAGAGCCATCCTGATTTCAGGATGATGCAGAAGGCTCTGGGAATTATCATAATAGACTGATTGTTCATTTTGTGTGCATAGGAATTCCCGAGAGAAGTTTTACGCCTTCGTCACTCTTCGAGAGCTGATTGGCGATTATGTAGCGTAAGGCTTCATCTTTCTGCGGGTATACTTGTACCTCAATACCGGCCGTTCCTAGAAGTTTTTTGTTTTCAGGAGACAGAAGAATCTCTTTGTAGAAATCTCCACTCTTTTGTGCTCCTCCACCCATAAGATAGGTCTTCACTGTTATGTTGCCTTTCTTTTTGGCCATTATTTTTCCCATCACACAGCATTCACGGAATGCAGAAGAGAAGTCGGATTTGTATTTTTCGATTCTGCCGTCAGCTTCTTGTTTTTTCCTGATTTCGTCACCTAATTCTCTAACAACTGCATATTTACAATAGAAGAACTTTTTCTTGCCTGCCAGGACAAAATCCTCCTTGGTAATATATGCAAAGTCTGCCGTGCCTCCCCCGATATCTACTATGCAGTAATCGCCGACTGGCACATTCTTTTTATCCAGAAGGAAGTTGACTTCATTGACAACTTCCGGAAGTGTCATGTGTGCCGCATCCGGTTCTCTCGGATCAAAGAGCTTATCGCCATAGTCAGGAATATACTCAATATGGTTATTGTAGATATCGCCAAGAGAAAGTGTGGTGAAGTCGTTTCCCGCTTTCGTGTAAAGAAGCATGATGGCACTGTAGATTGCCTTGTTGTAGATAGGCGCGTTAAGGTTGTTCCAGCTCATCGGCATTCCCATCGAAACATAGGCAACTGCTTGAATGCTGTAGAAATGAGAAACATAAAGACTTGAGTAGAAGATGATGTTGGCAAGAAAGAAGATGCCGCAGATGAACTCAAAGTTGTCCCTTAAT
>CAVFNE010000234.1:0-3015 GCA_963623755.1 Muribaculaceae bacterium
CTAAGCAGATATCTTCAATTAACCGCGTTTTATCAACATAAAATAGCTTTTTCTGTCTGATTGTTACGAAATCTGATTTCCCCAATGGTAAATTAACGCCGTTCATATCTCACCTCTAAGTAGCCTGTAACTTATTTTACTTTAGCTCCTCTTATTGGGCAAGAAGTGAAGTTAGTGATTGATGAGTATTGACTCTTTCTATTAATTATATGAATATATGAGCAGTTATTCATATGTTAATATAAGGGGACGATTATGACTTATATTTATAAACTCGATAATTCTGATTTTGATATCGACCAAATCAAAAGCGTCAAAGGTGTTGATAGTGCCATCATATCAGGCAACACACTCACCCTCTCGGGGGAAGTCAAAGCTGAAGAGGTTGAAAAATTGATTCCTACTTCAGATAAGTACACTCGTTATGTACTGCCGGTTTCAATTGACTGCGCTGAATGTGCAGGAAAGGTTGAGAATGAACTTAAGAAAGACCAGGCTAATGCCTATGTCTCATTCTCCTATCAGAAGGGGAAACTTACTGTTGTTACTAAAAAAACACTTGATTCTATTAAAAATAAATGCAGAGAAGTCGAGGACGAGATTGTATTCCTAGATGATAAGAAAGTAAACAAATATACCTTCTCTGTCTCAATCGACTGTGCAGAATGTGCAAAGAAGGTCGAGAATGCATTGAGGGATAACGAAGATATCGAGGAAGCAGATTTTAACTTTCCCAAGGGAAAACTCACAGTCAAGACAAGCTTGAGCGAGGAGGAGATTAAAGCACTATGCCGCCTTGTCGAGGATGATATCGTCTTCAAGGGAGACGAGAAGAGCTACGTCTTCTCAGTCTCAATCGACTGCGCCGAATGTGCAAGGAAGGTCGAGGATGCATTGAAGAAGAACGAGAATGTGAAGAAAGCTTATTTCGACTACCCGAAAGGAAAACTCTATATAACTACTACCCTTACAGAAGAGGAAGTTAGAGAATTCTGTCTTACAGTCGAGGATGAGATTGTCTTCCATACAGCAAATATTGAAGAGAAGAAGGATTATTCGCTATATCGTATAATTGCGGCATCTGTTATATTCCTCACTGCCAAGATATCCGGCTTTGAGTATATTGCCGTTCTTTCATACATTATCGCAGGATACGATGTTTTATGGAGAGCTTTGAAGAATATCTCAAAGGGAAAGGTATTCGATGAGAATTTTCTGATGAGCATCGCAACCATTGCCGCGCTATGTATATCGTCCTACGACGAGGCAGCGGCAGTCATGATCTTCTACCAGATTGGCGAATACTTCCAGCGCCGTGCAACTCAATCCAGCAGGTCATCAATCGGAAAACTCATGGACCTATCATCCGACAGTGTAACAATAAAGGAAAACGGAGAATGGGTTTCCGTCAAGAGCGAAAAAGTCCATGTTGGTGATATCATCCTACTCAAGAGTGGCGAAAAACTTGCTGTTGACTCAACTGTTATAGATGGCGTGAGCTTTGTCGATACAAGAGCACTCACAGGAGAGAGTGTTCCCGTCAAGGTTGAAAAAGGCTCATTTGTGCTTTCGGGATCCGTCAATGGGGATAATACCCTCACACTCAAGGCAGAGAAGGAATACAGCGAAAGTACAGCAAGTAAAATTATGAAGCTTGTAGAGGACAGCGAAGGAAAGAAGGCCGGAAGCGAAAAGTTTATTACAAAGTTCTCACGTTACTACACACCTTTTGTCTGTATTTCAGCATTAATCGTTGCCGCTCTACCTCCCCTCTTGGGGCTTACAGAGTGGAAGGAAAGTATCTACAGAGCTGCTATGCTTCTTGTTATCTCGTGCCCATGTGCACTTGTCCTCTCCGTTCCTCTTACATACTTTGCTTCAATGGGAAGCTTTGCCAAGCACGGAATTCTTGTCAAGGGTGACGATGCAATCCAGAATCTAGCTTCAGTAAAAACCGTTGCTTTGGACAAAACCGGAACTCTCACAGAAGGAGTTTTCTCTGTCCAGAGTATTGAGTACCTCTCATGTGATAAGGACCATCTTTTAGACTGTGCCTACGCTCTGGAAAAGGAATCAACACACCCGATTGCAGGAGCAATACTGGAGTACAGTGGAGATAGAAAAGTGGTGTCTGAGAATGTCCACACTATTTCTGGTGTCGGCATCGAGGGCGACTTCATTGGCCATCACATCAAAGCAGGATCAAGCCGCATTATGAAAAATGCTCCTGAAGTAAAGAATGACGGAACACTTGTATATGTCACAGAAGACGACACACTCCTTGGCGTTTTTGTAATCTCCGACAAGATTAGAGCTAGCTCATACACTACAATAAAAGAACTCAGAAATATAGGGGTTGATAAAATCGTAATGCTCAGCGGAGATAGAACACAGAGAGCCGAAAAAACAGCGCTCAAGCTCGGACTCGATAAAGCATACGGAGAGCTGTTGCCGGAGCAGAAACTCGAGAAGCTTGAAGAGTTGAAGAAAAACGGCCACCTTCTCTACGCCGGGGACGGTATAAACGACGCACCATCGCTCAAGAGTGCTGATGTAGGCGTTGCAATGGGAGGTGTCGGGTCCGACAGTGCAATCGAGGCAGCAGACGCAGTCATAATGAAGGACGATTTATCACGCCTCCCAGTTGCAATAAAAATAGCAAAGAAAACGGAGCTCATTACAAATGAGAACATATGGCTCTCTCTTGTTGTCAAAGCTATAGTCTTTGTTCTTGCAATCATCGGTATTGCCAACATGTGGTATGCTGTCTTTGCAGATACTGGCGTGTGTTTAATTGCAGTTTCAAATGCAATGAGGGCGATAAACTTCAAGGAAAAGACGAAATAACTTCTCTTTCAGTCCGGTGTATACCTGAATTTTCAGAATTTTGACACGAAAACTCTCTGAATCAGGTCCCTTCCTTCTTCGGACGTCCTGGTTTTCTCTTTTCAGGAGGGTTTAATTTTTCCCTCTCCTTCTGCTCTCTGAGGAGTGTTTTCTTGTTCTTCGCGCCAA
>CAVFNE010000235.1:0-2932 GCA_963623755.1 Muribaculaceae bacterium
TAAAGTCTGGTCTTTCTAGCATCTACTGCACCTCCAATAATGAACCCTAAATAGGCATTATTATACTACCTCAAAAATAACGGCTTTGCAAGTGATATTTTCTTACAAAGCCAAAACTAAATAAGAGCAAAGTAAAATCCCCAGATACCTAAAACTCAAAAGTTGCGGGTCAAATTTAAGGCTTATAAGTGGTGAGAGTTTGATTTTTCGGGGTACACGGGCTCTGCTGGAATACACAGGTAGATAACAGGGTGCATATACGGCAGAAGAAATTGGAGGCAATGGCGGAAATATCCGTATCATAGTGTTTGCTCATTTTTTTAATATAGTGTAGGATGAATTTCTGGGATTTGACTAGGACAATATGTATCATTTTATAAAGAGGGTTTTCGATATTCTGTTTTCATTACTATTGATTATCGTACTCTCTCCGTTGTTTATTCTTATTTCACTCTTTGTATCCCTCGGTTCGAAGGGCATGCCGTTTTTCGGTCACTACAGGGTGGGGAAGAATGGGAAGATTATACATATTTATAAGTTCAGGACTATGGTTCCACATGCAGAGGAGCTGATTAAAAAGTTCACACCCGAGCAGAAATTGGAGTGGGAGGAGAACTTCAAGCTTAAGAATGACCCAAGGATTACGAAGGTGGGAAGATTTCTGCGTGCAACAAGCCTTGATGAGCTGCCGCAACTCTTCAACATACTCAAAGGCGAGATGAGCTTCGTCGGCCCCAGACCCATAATCGAGTGTGAGCTCAAGTGGTACGGGGAGGAAAAGGACAAATTTTTATCCGTCACACCCGGACTCACGGGGTGGTGGGCAAGCCACGGCAGGAGTAACATCAAGTACCCCGAGCGTTGCAACTACGAGCTCTATTATGTAGATAACGCATCTATTTCTTTAGATATCAAAATATTGTTTAAAACAATTTTCTCTGTTTTTAACCGCAGCGGGGCAAGATAAGGTTGAATAATACAATTGTTTTTTGTTATTCTTTCGCAGTTGGGGAACAGGATGTATAAAAAAGCATTAGTTTTTGTATTGTTTTTTATTCTTTTGTTATCTAGTGTTTTTGCCGACTCATTTGTTATCCGCAGCTATGATTTCGACATATCCGGTAAGACCCAGAAGTGGGTTATCAGGAATCTCATAATTCCGTCGGAGGAAGAGAAGTTCTCCTCGATGGAAGAACTCGTTTTGGCATTGGACGCAAAGACGCAGACAATATTGAATAAGCGTATCTTCAAGAGTGTTGATTATCTCTACTCGGAAGAAACAAAGGGTGATATCACATACGTTGATGTTCTTTATACCATTGTAGAAGGTCGCACAATCCTGATTCTGCCTTACCCCAAATATGATTCAAACCAGGGTGCACGTCTCGGCGTAAGGCTGTATAACTCCAATACTCTCGGGACATTCGCCTCACTCACAGGTGTATTTCACGGCACATTCCAACCTTGGGATTTCAGTACTACAGAGTATTACACTGAGTTTGTCCTCAATGAACTTCAGCTGGGCTCCACTACTATCTCGGCTTCTTTCAGTGGCGACGCAACACAGGCGGAGGGAGTTTACGGCTATGATGCATCCTTCAGCATCAGTAACATAATGGTTGCTGATAAGTTTCCGATGGCTCTCAGCTTCGGCTTCACGAACGAAACGGAAGGGGACAAGAAGTACGACGCAGCATGGTCGCTTTCGGGATTGAGTCTCTTCGGAATTAGCTTCACACCGTCCGTCTCTGCTGTAATCTACGAGAATGCAAAAGCCTCAAGTTATATAACCCCCTCTCTTTCAATTTCCGGCATTAAGCTCGGTTCTCTTTCAATCACTTTCTCCGATTTCGTAAAATATACAAATAGTGAGGATTTTAAGTTTACCCAGGCTTCCCACTATACAACGCTCTCCTTCACGGAAGGAAAGCTCAGTCCGTTCAGTTTCACCAATGGTCTTGTTTATACCCACCAGACATCACTTGCCGTTAATAATACCCTTACATACAAACTTACAGGTGCAACAAAACTCTATCTATATGAGAATATGACATACACTGGTGAAGAGTATTTCTTATCTACTCTGGACTCAGGTGTCGGAATAAGTCAGACGATGAATATCGGAGAGCATACAACATTCACGCCGACTGTGCAGGAGTGGATAAAAACAACGTTCACAGAAGGGGAGGATGAGCCGTCATTCTCAAGACGTTTTGTCATCTCCGGTTCCGCCGGTGTTAACCTCATCAACTGGAAGGGAAATTTCCGCGAAGGTGTGAGCTACTCCTTCTCTATATCTGAAGCGTGGTATCAGGAGTATGGGACGCTTACTGCAGCGGGTAGCAACCTCGATAGATTTGAGTTTTCTCTACACAAAATTCTCTTCGGCTGGCTCAATCCGTCTGTGCGTATTATTGCAAACTATACAAACGATCCATCAGGTAAAGGTGCAATCGACGGCTCAAGTGGCTCGTCGAGTGGCGCTAATGCAGGAATACTTGGAACATACCTCAGGGGTGTGAAAAACCAGACGCTCTACGATGAGGGAAGAAACAACAATCTCTTTACTTCTGTTGTCAACTTCAATATGCTCTCGAAGTTTCCGCTTCCTTCCATCATGAGTAGGTGGATGTCTGCTTACATCAACGGTTTTATCGACTACGCATTTACAAAGCATGGTACATCGTCTGATGATGCTGATGCAGTAAGGCACTATGTAGGAGTCGGTTTTGAGGGCATCGGGGTACTTCATGACTATCCGAGCTATCCTATCCGTCTGAGCTTAGGCTTTGATGCAAGAAAGCTCATGCAATACGTAAAGGGAGAAACTGACAGCAGAGATTTCTACGAAATATACTTCGGAATTGATTTTTTTATGTAATAACAGTTGTAATAAGGCCCCGGCTGCGTTTGTCTTCCGGGGCTTTTTCTG
>CAVFNE010000236.1:0-2884 GCA_963623755.1 Muribaculaceae bacterium
GGATACCTTGCATTGTGGTGTGGTATTGCCAATGGTGCAGAGAAAATCTTACTTCCAGAGGAACATGATTTTAATGAGCAGGATATGATCGAAGATATTCTGGCATGCAAGAAACGTGGTAAAAAGAACTACATCATCATCAATGCAGAAGGTGTTGGAGATTCTATCAATATGGCTAAGAGAATCGAAGAAGCAACAGGAATTGAGACAAGAGCAACAATCCTCGGACACATGCAGCGTGGTGGAAGCCCGACATGTAAAGACCGTGTATATGCTTCTGTAATGGGATCAAAAGCAGTAGAACTCCTGATGGCAGGTAAATCAAATCGTGTCGTTGGATACAGAAACGGAGAATTCATTGACTATGATATTAACGAAGCATTGTCTATGAAGAAAGAGATTCCGGCACATCAGTATGAGATTTCTAAGACTCTTGCACTGTAAGAAAAATCAAAAATTATAAATGATAATACAAAGGATGATGAATCAAGTATGGTTTATCATCCTTTGTTCTTACTTTGTTACTTGCGGAGACGAGGGGAATGGTATAATATATAAGAACAGTTGTAACGACACTGCTATATACAATGAGAACATGACAGAGTCGATATAATATATACCATAAACAAATCATAGGTAATTGATAAATGATTTTATCAATACCTGTGGATAACTCTTCCTCATATAAGGAGAGAAAAAGGTCATTATTCAGAATTATTTCTGAATTGACATAGAACATCAGATTTTGGGCGTATTTTAATAAGCCCCAATAAGAATTATGACAATTGAATATTTTTTCAGGCAACTAAAGGTTTCAGACTCCGAATGTATTGTGGACAATTCATTGCATATGCAACGATTACAGTTAACTGGCTGGCAATACCAGCGAGGAAAACGTCAGCTTTTGTGGTGGTATGGTTTCTGGTCTTTCTTCCAGCGATACACATGTTGATTTTGAAATGATTGATGGCCCGTTCTACAATGGTTCTTATTTTATATGTATCATTCCATTCATCAGAATCACGCTGGATACCAGGAAACATGCGTAAATCCATATTCTCATAGGTATAAGTTGTCCTGCCTTTTTTTGCAGAACTGCAGGGTTTATCACAATCACAGATCCAGCCTTTATGGTAATGCATTTTGGGACAGATCCATTTGATACGGTCAGACCGTCCTTTTTCTTTGGTGATCCCACAGTATTTCATGGAAAGGGAAGGGTCATTCGGACAGGTGGGATAGCCGTAGGTATTGTACCCCACTTTTTTGAGGGGACTTTCATTTCTGGGATTATAGGGGATCAGTGCCCGGGAAAAATGAAAGTCATGGAATAACTTTCCATACAGTTCGGCAGAATCAAAAGCAGAATCCCCAAGGAAAGTATCCGGATGAAAATCAGGATGGAGAGAGAAGTAGTCACTGAGGACAGGGACAAGAGCAGAAGCATCCCCTATCGATTTATCTTCGTCCGGGGAATCCGATTTCTTTTCCACAGCAAGTTCAGGATGGGAAGCTTTAAAGTCACTGTCATCAATAAAAGAGATGTGCCTTACGATCCCTAAACCGTTAGTGAGAATGGCAAATTTATCGGCATAACAGAAATGCCCGTTGATATACATCTGTTTGGCATCGGGGCAGGAGGCAGCCTGTGGAGGCATCAGGCCGTAAGCCATCTTGTAGGGATCAACATTGGGCTTGTCTTTATAAAAGACTTTAAGCTTCCTGATCAGCGCATTGAGAGTCTTGGGATTATTTTCGGTAACATAAAGTTCAATCCCCGATGTATCAAAAGTGAGCATCTGTGAAAGGGAAGAATCAATCAGCTGGCAAATGGGTTCCGTGTAATCAACCATGCGCTGGAACATGAGTTCAATATAAGGCTCAAAATCATGCTTAAAGCGGGACATCAAAGAAGCATCAGGAACCTTAGTGAAACCACAGAAATCCCTTAATTCCCTGCATAGGTGTAAAAAAAGCAGGAGCAGGGAATCAGTAGGGATGGAAAAAATCTTCTGAAGAATGAATGCTGTAAGAAATCCCTGCAACGGGTACACACGTTTCCGGCCGATAGAGAGATAGAAAGCGGTAAGGAATTCCGAAGGAATAAATTCATTCAAGTCGAAGTGTTCCGACAGAAGTGAAAAGAAAGAAGGGGTATCATTGATAAATGCGTTTTGACAGTCTGAAAAAATATCGCTTAAAGAAATCTGATGGTATTTAGTAGTCATAAATTTTCTCCTCTCTGGTGCGTGGATGTATTGGGGTGGTTACCTACATTTTACCACTAGAGGAGAGAAAATTTATATAAATCAAGTAAAAAAACCAATAAAATCAAGGGTTTGTGGCATTTATAAAATGCCTATATAATAAGACAATAAAGGAGAAAAACAATGTTTAAAGTAAATGAAAATTATTTAAAATTACCTGGAAGTTATTTGTTTTCAACAATAGGAAAGAAGGTTGCTGCGTATAGCGAAGCAAATCCGGATAAATCCATTATTCGACTTGGAATTGGAGACGTAACACAGCCTCTTGCACCTGCAATCATCGATTCACTCCACAAAGCAGTGGACGAGATGGCACATGCAGAGACATTTCACGGATATGCACCGGATTTGGGATACGAATTCCTGAGAAGTGCAATGGCAAAGAATGATTATCAGGCGCGCGGATGCGATATTGCAGCGGATGAGGTATTCATCTCGGATGGTGCAAAATGTGATTCCGGAAATATTCAGGAAATCTTCAGTGTGGATAACAAGATTGCGGTATGCGACCCAGTTTATCCGGTATATGTAGATACAAACGTAATGGCAGGAAGAACAGGAACTTATGATGCTGCAAAAGAGACCTGGAGTGATGTGATCTACATGCCTTGTACAGC
>CAVFNE010000237.1:0-2870 GCA_963623755.1 Muribaculaceae bacterium
GCTGACTTCAGCAAAGAGGAAGGTGTTGATGAGAAAACGCTAAGGAAATGGTCCTATAAGTTCATAGGAGATGATCTGGTTGATGATTGTATGAGAGTGCATCTGCACGCTTCCTCATATCCGTGAAGTCTGACCTTATGTAGATGTCATATTCGCTGATGTTGATTTCTATCTGCTATCCTCCATGTGAGAATAGTCTAGCTTGATGACATCCATTATTTCTTATGGATTTGTTTTACGCTTAAGACGGGGCATACCGTGAGAGTGAGAAGTAATAAAAGTAAAAAGGCATACTGATTGAGATGTTGCAACGATGGTAGGCTCTATCAAACTTCAATATGCTATGAAGAAGCTTTTCTCATTACTATTTTCTGATAGTACTGTCATCTCTTGAGAATTAGAATAACTACTTGTTTTCAGCTAAGATTGAGTATATTCATAAGTACTGAAATCATTATCGGTTTCTCCTCCGGTCGTGATTCGGCAATCAAGAGTGTAATGGCGACAAGAGTTCCGTTGCTGATAATCTGTCTCCCATTGGCCCTTTTGAGTATTCCATTCTTTTGGAGGTAAGCAAGAAAGAGCGTCGCAGCAATTCGTTTGCAACCGTCCTGGAAAGGATGGTCTTTAACAAGAAGATATAATAGATTCGCGGCTTTCTCTTCCAGTGAAGGATAAACGTCTTCGCCAAAAACCTTCTGGTGGACAGCCGCAATAATTGCGTCAAGTTTTCCTTCTCCCTTCTCAACCCCAAATAACGAGGAAGCACTCCCGAATTTCATTGAAGCGATCATCTCATAACACTCTGCAGTTGTTAGTGGCACAGCACTTATGGTTCCATCTGGTTTAGTTACACATTGATGATCATAGTCATCGAGGAGATCAAGTGCACTCGTATAGTGATTAACTGCTTCGAGCATTTCTTCAGTTTCAATTTCAGCCATATGAGCAATAATCCTTGATTCTATCTCAACAGTCTTGTTGAGAGCATCAAGCCTTTTCTGATTTACTGCATATCCCTCCAGGATGTAATCCTTCAATATCTTGTTTGCCCATTGACGGAATTCAATGCCCCTCTGTGACTTTACTCTATAGCCGACTGAAATAATCACATCAAGATTATAGTAGTCAACCTGGTATGTTTTACCATCGTTGGCAGTTGTTGCATATTTTGCAACAACTGCTTCTCTAAAGAGTTCACCCTCTTTAAATATATTATTTATGTGCTTAGAGACCGTCGATTTATCTCTCTGAAAAAGAGATGACATCTGCTCCAGTGATAACCATACAGTGTCAGAGTTGACATTTACCGGGATACTTATAACCTTATCTTTTGTTTCGAAAATAGTAATCTCATTAGTCATATGCCAATGGTATCAAAATTAACAGTAGAAAACAATTGAAAGGGTCCGCCATGATAAAGTGAGAGTGAAAAGGCGTAGAAAAGGGGTTAAAGCATAAGGTTATACCACTCCGGAGTTTGTCCCGATGGAAACTTCATCAAAAACATCAACATGCCATGAGAAAGCTTCACCCGTTATTCTTTTTCTTCCATTTTGATCTTATATTCTTCTTCCGCAATCCTTACCTGCTCCCAGATCTGGTCGAGTGACGGGAGATGATCCTTTATTTCTTTCAGCCGCACGTTGTCATATGTAGCAACACCCATCGGCGTCGTAACACCCTGGAATGCAAGCTGAACCTCAGTGCGGTCCATTTCCCTGCATATCAGGAGGCCTATCGTCGGATTATCGCCCTCCTTTTTAACAAACTCGTTCACAGCATTCACGTAGAAATTGAGCTTCCCTGCAAACTCCGGCTCGAACGGCTGCACCTTCAACTCGAGCACAACATAACATCGCAGGTATATGTGGTAGAACAGCAGGTCTATCCTTCTGGTTTTTCCAGAAATAATGATTTCTTTCTGCCTCCCGACAAACGCCCATCCTTCTCCCAGTTCGAGCAGAAACCTCGCCATACGCTGTTCTATAGCATCTTCAAGCAGCTTCTCATCATATTTCTCCGGAAGAGCGATAAACCCGAGGTCGTAGTTTTCCTTCAGTAACTCCTGGGCAAGCTCCCCCTGAGGAAGAGGAAGCTGCTCCTTGAAATTCGTAACAGCAGAGCCGAGAGAATGATACATATCTGCACGTATGCTGTTATACAGAGCATTACGACTCAAGCCTTCTTCCACTGTCCTTTTGATGTAGAACAGAGCTTCTTCAATTGTTTTGCTTCTTTGTACAATGAGCACATGATGCTTCCAGGGCACATATGAGAAAATAACAGGAAACGGCATTTCTGAACCAACCTGGTTCAGTTTTGTCTCACTTATTTCTGAACCAACCTGCTTCAGCTTTCTGCCATTTACATTTATGTTGTTTTCAAGATTCTCAATATATTCAGCAGCTCCATCATTTGCTGTATAAAACAGATACCATTGCTTCATAAACCACAGATTTCGTGCCGAAAATCCTTTACCCCCGGGGAACTCTGCCTGAAGATCAAGACTGAGTCTCTCAACTACCCCCTTACCCCATTTTTCCTCGGCACGTCTGATTACAAGATCCCTGCCGAGCTGCCAATTGAAAAGAAGCTGTTCGGAATTTACCTTGATGGCAGTCTTTATCTGCGCACTCCGATAGCGCTTCTTGATATCATCTATCCACTGGATGTATTCCTTGTCGATTTTGATATCATGAGAAGTAACAATACCCATCTTTTCATTTCCATTACGTGTCATCAGTGTCATTTCTCCTACTCTCAAATACATATATAGCCCAACTGTTGAAGAACAGCATATCACACCTTAATAATCGTCATCTCGAAAACTAGTAGTCTGTAACATCTAAAACTTTACATTTTTACAC
>CAVFNE010000238.1:0-2857 GCA_963623755.1 Muribaculaceae bacterium
AATATGCTAGCAGATAGGGTATTTTTCAAGCCGAAATTAAGTGCGAAGTTTGAGGAGATAATAAAATGAAAGATAAAGTCAGATTCGGAGTTCTCGGCTGTGCCGGAATTGCCCTCAAGCATGTCATTCCCGCAATGGTCAATGCTTATAACGCCGAGCCCTATGCCATAGCATCAAGGTCGAAAGAAAAGCTTGACAAAGCTCTCGATAAATTCAGCTTCAAGAAAGGTTATACAAACTACAGCGAGCTACTCGAAGACGAAAGTGTAGACGCCGTTTATATTCCGCTTCCCAATGCAATGCATAAAGAATGGGTGATCAAGGCCGCGGAGAAAAAGAAACACATACTCTGTGAAAAGCCTCTCGCCCTTAGAGAAGAAGATGTGAAAGAGATGATTGATGCTTCCGATAAGAACGGCGTTAAGCTTATGGAAGCTTATATGTACCGTTTTACGCCCCGCACGAAGAAATTGAAAGAACTCCTCGAGAGCGGCGTTGTCGGCGTTGTCGGGCAGATAATATCAAACTACAGTTTTTATCTTGAGGATTACTCGAATATAAGGGTGGATGCCTCTCTCGGAGGTGGAGCACTCAGGGACGTCGGATGCTACCCTGTCAACCTTCTGGGTTGGATTACAAATGACTACCCAGTATCGATTGCGGCTCAGATGATTGAGAAAAACGGGGTCGATATCTCCCTCACCGCAAGCCTTAAGTACTCAAGCGGTATCATGGGAACTGTAAACTGCTCATTCCTCGGGGAAAGTGAGGAGATGACGGAGATAACGGGAACAAAGGGAACACTCATAATAAGAGATACATATTACGACACAGACCTTCCGATTCTCTTCTATCACGGGGATGAGGAGAGAGTTTATCCGGTGGATAAGTGCGAGCGCTACACCGAGGAAGTGGAGGCATTCTCTTCATCTATTCTGAAGAATACCCCAGTCCCGCTTTCTCTTGATGAGTCAATCAGAAACACCCGCCTTATTTCAGAAATATACAAGGAGGCGAAAAGATGAGCACTTTTAAATTCGGAATAATGGGCGCGGGGAATATTGCGTCGAAGTTCTGTGATGCCGTAAGTCGTCTCGACGGCGTAGTTGTTAGTGCCGTCAGCAGTAAAAGCGAAGAAAGAGCTAGGGTCTTTGCATGTAAGAATGGAATAGAAAAGTGGTATTGCGGCTATGAGAGGATGCTTGAAGAGGAAAAGCTCGACGCCGTCTATATTGCAACAACCAATAACTATCACTACTCGGACTCAATAATGGCAATCGAAAAAGGTATTCCGGTGCTCTGTGAAAAGCCGTTGATGATGAGCCGAAAGGAGGCTGAGGAAGTCTTTGATAGGGCACGCGGGAAACATGTCTTTGTCATGGAAGGCATGTGGTCGAGGTTTATACCCTGTGTGCAGAAAGCTCATGAATGGATTAATGAAGGAAGAATAGGAACCATACAGGTCGCCTCATATCTTGGTGGAATCAACGCAAAGAGTGACCACCGTATCTATGTACCCGAACTCGGGGGCGGCGCGATGTGGGACCTTATGGTCTATCCATTTGAAATTGTGACATACCTCGTGAACCAGAAGCTTCTCGGCTACAAATACTCCACACGCTGGATGAATAAAGATATCGACGAGACTGACAGCATGATCCTCTCCTTCGAGCAATGTGATGCAACAATACAATGCAGCCTCCACACCCGTATTCCATCCCCCTCGGGATTCTACGGAACAGAAGGCTTCATAAGAATGGATAAAACACATATGGCATCGAAGGTCGAGCTCTTTGATGAGGAATTCAATCTTGTCGACTCATTCTCCTCTCCACTCTCTAACGGTTTTGAATACGAAATCATGGAAGTCGTGAAATCAGTAAGATGCGGAGAAATAGAGAGTTCGATTATGCCATGGAAAGATACGCTACTTTGTGCTCAAGTATTCGACACATGCCTCAAGAGAGATAACTCATAATGTATATAAAAACCCTCTTTCCCTCAGCCGTAGGACTCGGCGACCATATATTATCTGACATTATAGACGATGCTCTCAATGCCGGATTCTACGGCTATTGGTTCTTCCCAGAGAAAGAATTCACACTCCCGAAGGAGGAACTTAAGGCCCTAATTCAAAGAAAGCACATCGTGGCAATGGGAATGGAACTTTCACTTGATTTCAGAAAAGATGAAAAAACGTTCATATCAAGATTGGAAAAGATCGAGGAATATGCCTCCTACGCTTCTTTCATCGGGATAAGACGTGCATCAAGTCGGATTCTCCCGCCACAGTGCTCTCTCACATACAGAGAAAAACAGAGGCTGGGGAAAATACTGGGCATCCTTGAGAAATACAACATAGCTCTCGGCCTGGAATTCCAGAGCCCCGAATCACCCCGAAAAGAAGAAAAGCAATGGCCTCAGTATTCCCCCGCCAGAGCGATGACACTCCTTTCGGCAATAGAAAAGCCAAATGTCGGACTTGTTATTAACTATCGGCATTGGACACTCTCCGGCGAAAACCTGTCCACATTGAATTCAATTGACGGGAGTATGATTACCGCTCTTTATATCAGCACAGAGATTGAAGGATTGACTGAATATGAAGATATGGAACAAGTGAACACAACCACAGTGGCTGATATATCAAAATTCTTGAAAGCAATTGAAGATACTCACTATAGTGGCCCTGTAATTGTTGAGTCCAACTGTGCTAAACTCAAGGCGTTGAATGTGAAGGATAAGCTTGATGAAGTATCGCACTCGATAGACAGAGCTTTAATGGGAATGAAACGTGGAATATAAATTAAACTCCCAAAAAGTGTTGTATAGATTTTTAAGACACCATTTACTCCGG
>CAVFNE010000239.1:0-2851 GCA_963623755.1 Muribaculaceae bacterium
AAAATTGACATATCGGTTTGTTTTACTGAAATTAAACAGAAAAGACTTATACGCTATATTTATGGGGAAGGCTACAGGGCTGTCACTGCGAAAATCCGAAACAAAAATTGTTTGATTACAAACACGTTTGAATATCACTCAGCTTGTTCAGCTCACCATTCATCGCAGTCAACACGGACAGCAATGATTCCTCTGTGTTGAGTATTTCCTGATAGTTTTCGGTTGTCAACAACTCTAACGCGTCCTTTAACTCTTCTACGCGCCTTTGAGCTGACTCAAATTTTGCTAACAAATCGTCATTCGAGTTTTTACTTACCTCCCTTACGAAATCTTGCAATGCCTTAATTTCCTCGCTGACGGACACTGTAACGTTATGTAAGGTCTCCATGTTTTTCGAATTGCCCTCTTGGATGGTATGAAGATTCTTATCGATAGCTGACCGTAGGCCTTCATCAATAATCTTCAGGTTCTCTTGCAACAAAGCAACGCCCTTGTCCGATTTGTCAAAGGCTTCATCGAACTTTCCATTAACTGAATTTACGGCTGACTTCATCATCTCATCCGTTGAAGTTACAACTCTCTTTATCGACTCGCTGACGGACTCGAATGTTTCTTTCAAAGCACTCAAATTCTCTGCAATTCCTTGCAGGATGTCCTGACGGTTCTTTTCCATGACTGCCCGCAGATTATCGCCGACAGCTTTTATGTCTTCTTGTAGTGAATCAATCTTCAGAAGAACATCGTTAACGGTCTGTTTTTGAGTTTTTTGAATAGACACTGAATTTGTGTCATGGAAACTCAAAACAAAAAAGGTGAACACTCCTACGGCAAGGGCGACAATCAAATACAAGTACCAATATTCAGAAATCAAAGTCAGACCCAAAGGGGCGAAAATCAGTCCAGCCAATATAAAAGCTGCAACTGACAGAATTATCCTTCTTTTCATCGTCATTCCAATATTTATTTAAATTCCTCCAGTTGTTGTTCAATCAGAGCTTTATCTGCCTGAAGTCTGTCAAGTTTAGCCCTCGTCTCTGACAATTGACTCTCTTTGTTATTCAGATTTGACAAAACTTTATCAAGCTGTTCCTGAAGAGGTTTCAACATTTTATCTATCACTTCTTGTTTGACAGATTCAATTATACGGTCTTTGCTCCCCATAATAGAATCCGTATATTCACTCACATCAGTTTTTCTTATTTCCATTACGGCTTCATGTAACTTATTCTGGGTATTTTTGTGGCCGAAAGCAGTAACGAGCTTATCAAGAGTGCCAAATGAATATCCGTTTAAGAAATTATAAATAAGTCCCGAAACAACATCCAACCAAGAGCCTTCCTCTTCATCGCCTTGTCCATACTTGAAGACATCTCCATCTTCAATTTCAAAATTTAGTTTTATTAAATTCTCCAAGAAATCCTCTATCTCAAACTCGGGGACATATTTTCTAAATTTGTCACCCGCTCTATCAAGAAAGGCATCGACACAATTTTCAAGCACTCTCTTGGCCGAAGCTCCTATTTTTTCTGTATCTCGCTTAAGGTTTCTCTCAAATAATCTTTGTAGAACAGTCTCCATTTTAGGGATAATGTACTCAGCCTTTTGGAACAGCGTCAGACCATCTATAATCCTGTCTAGCTCATTGCATGCGGAGTCAATATCATCTTCCAAGGTATGTTTTCCCGTACGCACGACTTTCTTCAATTCATTCTCGATTTCGTTCCCCAGTGTGTCTATTTTAGGGGTCAACCAGTTATCCGCTCTCACCAGCATCTCCTTCCTCTCTAAAATTTCATAATCAGGCAAAGAGAGTGTTTTGATAAGGTATTCACATTCACCGATTTCTTTTTCTATGTCGGTTTCTTTCTTTTTCCCGGCATTAATGAGGGCGCTCATCGGTTTGCGGAGCAGGATTTCAACCTTTTCCCTCTCAATGACTTTTCTGATGGCTTCGGTTAGATTATCCAAGTGGCTCGCCGTCATCATATCCGGCTGCCCGCATATTTCGAAACCGTCACAATAGCGCTTCCAAGCTACGCTGTATTTTTCAATAGAATTGATTTTCGACATCGGCAATTCTGAAAGTAAAGCCATTTCAGCAGAGATTGGAATCGGCTCTGTCTCGCTCAACAGTTCCACAAGTAAGGAATCATCGCATTCTTTACTTGCTTTTGAGATTTGTTCTTTGACGTATGCTGTGATTGCTTCTTCCGTTTCCGGCTGTTTCTTATCCGTATATGGGATGTCGTATTTATTTATACCGATGAGGATCTTTCCGATTCCGCATTGATGCACGTTCTTGAAGAGAATGTCACGGTCAGTTGCGTCAAATGGACGTCCGGCATAAAGCATGAGAAGCACCACATCTGCCTTGTTGAGGAAGGCTTTGGTGCGTTCCTCACGAGAGACTATCGGGTCATTGAATCCGGGAGTATCGACAATTTCCACTCCCTGCAAATATTCTTTCGGATAATAAATGGTAACAGACTTGGTTATGGAGACATACTTCCCATCCGCACCAACATATTCTATAAGATTGTCAAAGGAATCCTCCTTAGTCTGCCCAAGCAATGTATTTACCGCATCACCCAAAATCTTGGATTTGCCGACGAGTTCCTTGGCCGCTTTGATTTTGGACTCCTCCAATGGAATCAATGGCCTTCCATCCCCATCAACCAAGTTCCTGCCCGCCTGCATTTTCAGCTCCTCCCATTCCTCGCTTGTATAGAATTCCGCCTTTACCTTCTTTTCTGGCCCATAAGTAATGACGGACAGAGCGGCGGTCATAGGAGTGGTTGCCGCAGGGAGAACGTCATCCTCAAAGACAATCGCATTCAGCACGGTGGATTTC
>CAVFNE010000240.1:0-2819 GCA_963623755.1 Muribaculaceae bacterium
GTCCTAGACATACAGGAGTGGTCCTGTGTGCGCGTTTAACAAAGACCCTCGTTCTGGATATCAGACGGGGGTGTTTTTTTCTGTCCCTGCAATTATGAAGAAAAGTAGAAGCGAAATTCCAATCCCCAGGGCGGCGCCTGACGAGTCGATAACAACATCCATGACGGCAGGACTTCTTCCATCTGAAAAAAATTGATGGGCCTCATCTGTAATGCTGTATATAACAGAGAAAACAAATGACACTGCTCCTCTCATACTATATCTCATCACCTTCTCTCCTGTTGAAAGATAAGAGGAAAAAGAGAAAGCCAGCATAAGGTACTCTGAAAAGTGCGCGGCCTTTCTTACGACATAGCTGTAGCGTGAAATCAAGACTTTTTGGCTCTCAAGTGTAAGAGAATCAAAAGAAGGAACGAATATCTTGAGAATATAAACAACGACCCTGTTACTCAAACCCTGTGACTCCTCACCATTCTGTGACGAGAAGAAGAAAATCAAAACCATCAAACCTATAGTAAGAAAAAGAAAAAAGATATTGAAGAAACGACGCATATAAGTAAAAAACTGCCGAGGCATCCCCGGCAGTATAAATATAGAATAGAGATTATCTCTCGCAGCCGACATTGAATCTGATTGAGAGTCCGTCCAATCCTCTCTGCCCTGCTGTGTCCCCCATTTCCTTCCAATAGTAAGCAGCATCAATTCTGATGAGAAAGATATCGAAGGAAACACCTGCTGTGTAGTAGCCACTGCTAACGCCGGCTCTTAGATAAAGTGTATTCAAGAGTCCGACCTCTACACCTGCATTGATGTGTTTAAAGAAAGCTTTTCCTGAAACGGCACCGCTGTACTCAGCAAGTGATAAGATATCATTAAGGTCGAATGCAGCTTTAACATCTACAATATTTGTCTCGATAGTGTATCCAAAGCCCATAGTCAGATTTGGATTAAGGCGAACAGTGAAATCATCACCCGACTCGAGAATAGTACTTACCGACGTATCAGATACCTTCTCTGTAATGACATTCATCCTGTAGTCGCTGAAATTTATATCCCTCAATGCAGCTCCTACGCTCCATCCCTTATACTTAAGTGTTGCACCAAAATCGAATAAAGGTGCAGCGCCTGAGGCAACAGTGAGAGCAAAATCGCCGTCGAAGTCAATAAAGTCAGTCGCCCTTATTCTTCTGTTGAATGCCAGGATACTGTACTTTCCATCCAACCCGAGTGAGAGAGACAGATTACCAAGCTCAAGTTTATATCCCAATCCCAGTGCAATCTGAGAATTAACTTCGTCGATTATAGAGCCCGAATAGGTATAGACAGTATCTGTTACATCAACATTGAGACCGAAAGCAAATTTACCGATAGGAATAATGAGTCCGGTTGAAGCATCAAAGCGCAACATAGGGGAGAACTGTGTGCCGATAATATTCAATGCCTCAGATAAAAGCTCAATATTTTCCTCATCGGAGGCAGAACTCATATTCATAACCTTGTCTATAAAACTCCTATCGTTGCTATCCGGCTTCAAAAAGTCATATACATGATAGATTGTTAAAGTTGAGGACGGAAGTGAGAGTCTGAACCTGCCTTCGGTAATTGATGCAGGGTTGAGATAGAAAGCATGGTCACTCTCCATTAGAGCAACACCTGCGCCTCCCATACCCAGAATCTCAGGGTTAGCATGTCTGAAGCCGCTTCCGATACCTGAATATGCATCAGGAGTTGAATTATACTCGTTGATAAAGTCTTCATTGGCATCTGCAGAAAGAGCAGTAACGGCAAGAGCGAAAACTAAAAGTAGAGTTATTATTTTCTTCATATCTGATCCTCCCCTCTTACTTCATGAGTTTATTAACAATTGTTGTAAGATCCATTCCCTTGAATACAGAAGTACTTTCGGAGACATTGTTGATGATGGTAACTGTCTTCATTGCATCATCATATACGCCGTTTACAACATCCTTAACCTCTGATTCAGTAGACTCAGATTGAGAATCAGAAGTTGCCTTATCGACTGTTTTGAGAATCTCGGTGCCCGATGTAGTCAAGATGTTTGTCAATGCCTGGAGCACAACAACATCACCCATCGTCAAATCATCCTTTCCTTTCTCAAGTTTTTCGGTAACTGAACTGAGAGTATTTTTGATTTCAGCATCTGATTCCCCGTCCACTGCACTCTGACTTGTTTCCAGTAATGCCTGGACAAGTGTTGCAGTTCCCTTTGCGGCTTCCTTTGTATTTTCATCTTCAATAGGTTTGGCAAGATTCGTGAGAAGTGCATCCTTTCCCGAGCCCTCCAATGTGTTGACAACTTCTGTTAAATCCTGTGGAGGCAAAACAGCTTCAATCTTGTCGACATCTGCTTTGACACTTGCATCGAGTGTAAGGGCAAAATCACCAACAGCAATTACTTTTTTATCATCCGTTGTTTTTCCAACAGTGAAAAGCTCAGTTACATTGCCTTCATTATCTTTATAAGATATCGTCTGCCCCTCTGAGATAGTTACGTCACCGACGTCCTTATTTGTCTCTTTAGTGCTTGTTGTTTTGTTTTCGTCACTGACTGTAACACTTGAAACAGCAGACGTAACAAGAGAGTCATCATTTCCCAGAATATTCTTTCCCATAGCTGCCATGATTCCTGTCAAGCCGCCTTCACACGATACAAGAGCAAAAGCCAAAAGCGCGCAAAGTGCTAAGCATAATATCTTTCTTTTCATAATAATTCCTCCTCCAATCAAGTCGGCATAAGAGAGCAACTAAATTTCTTTGGCTTATAATATAATGGATTAAATTTGATTTGTAAAAGAAAA
>CAVFNE010000241.1:0-2789 GCA_963623755.1 Muribaculaceae bacterium
TTACGAAGTCTACCCGCATAGCTAACAACTTACCGAAAGAGCATTACATTGACGCGAGATGTATATCAGGTAATCCGACAGCTGTATCTAACGGCAAAGTATGGAGAATAGTGAAGAGACGCTCTCATAACCGGCAACTTCACAAGTGTTCGATAATGAAAGGCGGAGTGAGAAAAATCAATCAGTGTCCGAGGAAAGTATACGGATTCGGCCTCTTTGATATTGTTATGTATAACGGAGAGCTTTGCTATATACACGGAAGACGTACAAGCGGGTATTTCAATATCCACAGATTCGACGGCACTGTGATAGCAGACGGTGCATCGTGCAGGAAACTGACGCTCGTTGAGCGTGCTCACAACATAGATATTTATTAGTCAGCTCCTCCCACGGGGCAAGCCCCGGGGTTACCGCTGACAAGGAGTTTAACAATGGACGACCTTTTCTCTTCTGTGCCTTTTTCCTCCGAGCCTCTTGCCTCCCGCATGAGACCGCGTAATCTCAACGAGTACATCGGGCAGGATCATATTCTGGGGCCGGGGAGGCTGCTGCGGCGTGCTATCCAAATGGACCAGCTCTCGTCGCTTATCTTCTACGGGCCTCCAGGGGTTGGAAAGACTACACTTGCACGTGTTATTGCAAATACAACAAAAAGTCACTTCTCGACGCTCAATGCAGTTCTCTCGGGGGTGAAGGAGTTGAGAGAGGAGATAGACGGAGCAAAGGAGAGGCGAGCCCTCCACGCTATGCGTACAATCCTTTTTGTTGATGAAGTCCACAGGTGGAATAAAAGCCAGCAGGATGCACTCCTGCCGTGGGTTGAAAACGGCACGATAATTTTAATCGGTGCCACAACGGAGAATCCGTTCTTCGAGTGTAACCGCGCCCTTGTATCGCGCTCCCGGATCTTTTCTCTTCAGCCCCTCACGGAGGATGAACTTGAAAGAGTTGCACTTCAGGCCTTAAACGACAGAGAGCGCGGCTACGGCAAGTACAGAGTCGAGTTTGAGAATGGAGCTCTTGAGCACCTTGTCTCTGTTGCCTCCGGAGACGCCAGAAGCCTCCTCAATGCCCTTGAACTTGCCGTCGAGACAACTGGCGAGCATTTTCCTCCACAAGAGGGGAGTGTAATTTACATATCGCGTGAAACAGCTGAGGAGTCAATCCAGAAAAAAGTAGTTCTTTATGATAAGGAAGGGGACTACCATTTTGATGTCATATCTGCATTCATCAAGTCTATCCGCGGCTCAGACCCTGATGCTGCACTCTATTGGCTGGCGCGTATGGTTGCTGCCGGAGAGGACCCGAGATTCATCTTCCGCCGCATGCTTATAAGTGCTGCCGAGGATATAGGACTAGCGGATCCTCAAGCCGTCTCAGTTGTAGAAGCCGATGCCACAGCCTTCGACAGGATAGGCCTTCCCGAGGGTAGATTTCATCTCTCCCACGCCGCGATCTACCTTTCAACTGCTCCCAAAAGCAATTCGACTCTCGGCTTCTTCGATGCTCTGAAGGAAGTGGAGGAGGAGAAGAGAAGGGAGGTGCCGTCCCATCTCAGAGATGACTCACGTGACAGCAGAGCATTTGGACACGGGGAAGGGTATTTATATCCTCATTCATATACGGACCATTGGGTTGCACAGCAATACCTGCCTGACGGTCTTGACGGAAGAGTCTTCTATAAACCGGGAAAAATGGGATATGAGGGAAAAATCAGGGATGAGGTATTTAAACGACGGGAAGCACAGCTTGAGGCCGTGAGTGATGAATTCTTTGTCGAGAACTTTACTTACACCCCTTTTAAAACCAACCGCGATAAGTGGCTGAGCCGTACACTCTCCTCGCGCGCGGATTTTCTTCTCTCTCTCACAAAGGAGCTCTACTCTAATCTTGTATTGAGGCGTCATGAGAATGTACTTGTTCTCAATGCATCAAACGGGATGATGCTCTACCCGTTGATGCGTAGTAATCCTGAAGGCTTGAGCGTAGCTGTTGTCAATAATCAAACCCAGAAGGATGTAATCGAGCACTTCTCTTCAGAGATGGAGGAGCTCTTGAGACCTCTTGTCATTGTGTCGTCTCCGCTCATTTCTTTTTCGCTTCTGGAAGATGGTATGCGCTTCGGTGTTATAAGCGGCAGAAATATCCTCTCGAGACTGGAAAAAGATAAAGAAATTCTACCTCTTATAAAAATGCGGTTGGAAGAAGACGGTGAGATGGCCCTCATTGAGACGATTCCATCTCTCTCCACACGACTCTCATCTCTTGCTCAATCGCCGTTGAAGGAGAAGATGGAAGAAGACGAAAAGGAAATATATTCGCACTCTATCGAGCTTATGTCATGGGGAATAGCGGAGCTGGAAAAAGAAGTATGCACTGTCTTTTCTGACGCCGCCTTCGTCTATAGGGAAATGGAAGAGACAAGGCATATATCGAAGGAGAGGGCCGAAAGTTGGTTTAGTAATACATACTCAAAGTACAATAATATAGATAAAGATGATTTTCTATCTGCATTCGCTGAAAAGGATGTTAAGTGGAAGACTACGGTTGCTCAAATAAGGAGCAATACCAGACGGCTAAAAGAGACTAAGACGAATGAACACGAAGAGGTGAAAAAGAACGTAAAAGGCGAAAGGTAAAAGAAAATCAATTTTTTTGTCTTACTAGGTTGACAAGAAAATTCACTTTCTTTATAGTCTCTCTTGTTGAAATTGCAATGGCGAACGCATTGCTACCAAACATGGTGGAAGTAGTTCAGTGGTAGAGCGCCAGATTGTGGATCTGGTTGT
>CAVFNE010000242.1:0-2785 GCA_963623755.1 Muribaculaceae bacterium
GAAGAAAGACTTTACCTTCAAGGTGTTCATCTATGGAGTGGCGAGGCCTTCTCATCCTGACTTTCCAGTTTTCATTGAAAAAGAGTATATTCCGAGTCAATCTTATTTTGATGGGATATCGACAAGAATAGGAGTGGTGGATAATATAAAAAGCAACAAAGAGGAGGGGAAATGTCACTTAATAAATTTTTAGATGTAGAGGAAGGAAAGGCCGGCCTCTTATACAGGGCATATTATGCATTCTTTTTCAGTGGTATGATGGCCAACGTACTGGGGTCGATTCTCCCGTATATTATTCAAGAGGGAGGCCTCTCTTTTTCATTCCAGGGAACACTTCTTTCGATAAATCAAATCGGCAATCTCATCGCCGTTTGGCTCTCGGGTTTCCTCCCTTACGCAATAGGTCGCAAGAAGAGCACTTTTATCCTGGGCTCGGGTATCGTAATTGGCTTTGTAATTATGGTATGTACAGGTAATCCTATTCTTCTTCTATTGGCGTTTACATGTCTCGGAGTCGGCAGGGGAACGATGAGCAATATTACAAACGTTCTTGTCGGCGAGTATGCGGGAAATAAGGCTGCAGGCCTGAATCTTCTTCACGCAACCTTTGCTGTCGGAGCATTCATTTCTCCGTTTATTGTTGTTCTCAGCGGCAGTACGCTCTGGAGAGTCCCTGCAATCATAATTGCTCTCGGTATGATGAGCGCATTGTTGTTATTTCTTAAGTCAGATCTTTCATCAGAGAAGTCGAAGAAGATAAAGGGGGACGGTACAATTCCACGTTCATTTTCGTTCTGGCTTAATACGGCAATACTATTTTGTTATCTATGTGGCGAGTCCACATTCATGGGATGGCTTGTAACATACCTCATCGGTCAGGGAATATTTCCTTCTGCTCTTGCCAACGCAATGGCATCTCTCTTGTGGCTTATGATACTTCTATCCCGTCTAATGACGGCAGCACTTTCAAGAAAAGTAAAGAAGGAGAAGATAATCCTTGCTCTCGGTTCTTCGATGTTCATCTTTACATTTATTCTTGTAAATACAACTGAGACAATTCCTGCCGCTATCAGCGTACTTTTCATAGGATTGAGTATGGGTGGCATCTACCCGACAGTGCTCTCCACAAACGAAAAAAAATATAATCAATCAACAATAGCTACCGGAACATGCATAGCTTGTGCGACAATCGGTGCCGTTGTAATGCCGATTATAGTTGGTGCTCTTGCCGACCATGTAAATATGAACATAGCACTCAAGGCTATCCTAGTGCCGCTCGGAATCATGGTTGTTCTAGAAATAGTTAAACTCATAATGGCTTTGAAAAAGAAAAATTGATTGTGAATATGCTTGTAAACTTAACAATTTAAGAGGGGCATAGGGCTTGATCTGTCGACTTTTACAGTAAAGTCTATAGGTTCTCTAATAATCGCGAGTTAACACCTGCCGAGGACGATGATAAGCTCGCAAATAATAAAAAGGATAAATATGCGCTATTACATTGTTGACTGCCATTTCTACCACAGGAACCTCCTCACTCATCTTGATAACAGACCGTTTGAGTCTATTGAAGAGATGAACTCGTATATGATTAAGAAGTGGAATGAAAAAGTCAGGACAAATGATGATGTTGTAGTTCTGGGAGACCTTTCTTTCGGTAACGGGGAGGAGACTAACGAGGTGTTGTCTGCCCTCAACGGTAGGATATATCTTATAAAAGGCAATCACGACGGAATGTTTCTTGATGACAGGCATTTCAATCATTCGAGGCTTCAATGGGTTAAGGATTACGAAGAGCTTAATGACAATAAGATGCGCGTAATTCTTATGCACTATCCTGTATTCTGCTATAACGGTCAGAACAAATTCAACAGAGAAGGAAAGCCTAAAACATATATGCTCTACGGTCATGTACATAATACATATGACCAGGTGCTGGTAGATTCTTTCATAAGTGAAACAAGGAAATCGAAGAGAGTTATGGCACATGGCACTGAGGAGACAAATATTCCATGCCAGATGATCAACTGTTTTACCATGTACTCTGACTATACGCCACTCTCTCTCGACGAATGGATTGAAAGTGATAGAGAAAGAAGAAAGAGCCTCAATCTAGAGTAGTGTACTTTCGATAAATGAATTGATTTTATCCATTTTCTTCTTCCAGTCGTTTTCGTCTGTTGTGCCGACTCCTAAAAATGTATGTTTAACGCCAAGGTATTCAAACATTTCATTAAATGCTTCTTCCAGAATTTTGAATTCTCTGTCGTTATCATCTGCCGCTCCGTTTAGAATAACGACTACTTTCTTATCCTTCCACGCTACATCCTCCAGAGCATAGAGTCTGTCGATGAATTGTTTCATCTGAGTATTGACCTGCCACCAATAGATAGGAGAGATGAGATAGATGGTATCTGCTTTTTTGAAGTCACTGTAGAGAGATGTCATATCATCAGATTGTATGCAACTCCCTTTCTTTATCTCTTTACAATAGTCACATGCATGACAAGGACCGATTTTCTTCTCCCTCAGGTGTACGATACTCCCATTTGTCCTTATTCGGGCTATTTCGGCGATTCTATCTGAAAACATCCCTTTTCTGGGACTAGAAGCAATGATAAGCGAGTTCATGTTTCCTCCTAGTGCTAAAAATAATATATGACGCTTTAAAAGTGAAGTTTAATTGAAAATTGTTATTTGTTGACTAAATAAAGAAATGGTACCAAAAACTCAAAAAATATGTAACAGTTCAGCCCTAGGGTAAACGATAGGCAGGGAAAAGGTG
>CAVFNE010000243.1:0-2765 GCA_963623755.1 Muribaculaceae bacterium
AAGCGTGGTAGAAAGCCGAAAAAATAGGTCTCTGTTTACCATGTATAAAATCTAGTAAATTCAGGTCTTTCTAGTTCATTTATCTTTCCAGGGAAACTCCCTTCTTTGTAAACCTCTTCTGGAGACTTGTAGTCAAGACTCTGATGAAGTCTATATTTCAGTTGCTCATATGATTTGTAGTCTCTTAGAAAGAGCCATTCATATTTTGTAAAACCAAATTGCTTGAATTTACACAAAGTTATTTATAGTCTCTGGCCTTGCCTTAGCTACCTTTCTCTCTTTTGATGTTGTGGATTAAACATCTTTTCACGTAATGGGAGCCTTTCAATTCATTCACTTAAAGCTCCCACTTCCACGATGACGGTAAGGTCCTCAACTCCCTTATTTAAATTCACAACAAGAGACTTGATAATCTTTTCTGCAGAATTCCTTGCTGAATCATAATAATAAGGATTTGTATACAGCTGGTCATATATTTTCACATATGCTTCCTTCAGCTGGCTTACGGCTATTCCCACACCTGTAGTGTAGTCGTCATCCGTCAAGTTATTATTAAAGAAGAGAGTCTTTGTGTCATTGTAATCAAGTGTAAAATTGTTCTTATCGATAGACACCTCCGGAGTCTTCACAATAACAGTTTTACGGGCCTGATCAACGAGGAATTCACTCTTCTGAAGGTCGACTATAAATTCCCCTGTCCCCGTGAATTTTGTCCAGGCAGTAATTCCTTTTCCGTTATCCTCTTTATTCTCGGTAACTATAACGGAATCAGAAATGGAAAGAACATGCAATGAAGCTTTTTCCGTAATTGCTCCAATCTTGATGGAGTTATCGACACTAGCATGGGGAGCTGAACTCTTCCCGAAGAAAAAAGCAGCAATACTGAGGGCCGCAATTATTAAAACAAGAGGAATCATTGATCTGAGCTGTTCCTTAAACGTAGGAACCCTCTCTCCGATTCTGGACACCTTATGCCCTTTAATATCAGTTATGTATCTTCCATCGGCGCAATTATCAAGGAGAGATAATTCGTTGCCTTTGACATTTTTACTCAAATCGTCCATTCTCGTCTCCTACAGAAAATACAGAACCGTTTCACAGTTCTCGATGCTAAGACTTCTTATGAGCATATCTATCTGGGTTCTGGCGCTGTCCTCAGCCATGTTTCTAAGACTTTCAGAATCTGCAATCTCCTTCTCAACAGCAGCCGCACTTTCCTTTGTAACTGCCAGATACTTCTCATAGCCTTCCTTAGCTGATCCAGTGAACTTTCCTTTCTGGTACTCGGCAATTTTCTCGATTTCATCCTCATGAACCATCAGGCTAACTTCAAGTGGAGGGATACCAACAAGAACCTTTTTACCTCCGTCTGCAGTGTCTACGATTTCTATATCGAGTTTTGATAAATCTACTGTATAAACAGCAGTTCCAGGGACATTGTATAAGGAAGCATAGTCAACCTTATTATTGCTCGAAATAAGAATCTGTCTGTTTACCTGAACAGAAGCAGCCATCACCTCAAGCTCGCCGATTTCCCTGACAGATACTATTTCCGCCGTAACCTTTGTCGAAGAAAAGTTATCACCGATTTTTCTGCCTAAAAGGCCAAAGCAGACGACAAGAGCAACAGCAATAATGATAACTGTAATAAGTTTACCGTATCTCATTCTTTCACTTCCTCTCTCTCGATGATGTTGAAATCCTTCAGAGTCAAAGTCTGATGTGAACTGTTGATAGTAAGCTCTTCTTTGAAATTACCATCCCTATTAGTAACATTTGCTAATAAATCCAGAACTTTGTTGCCGGTCGTGGTCGTGTATTCGCTTCCCATGTCCTTGAGAATAACTGTCACCTTATCCCCCTCTCTAAGGTTTTGTGTTCCATAGAATACATCCTTTCCGTTCACCTTATAGGTACAGCTTTTTCCATACGGATGAATATTCTTCAATGTGACCGAAACATATTTTTTTATAACAATCTTTCCTAATTCCTCATCAAGTTTCTCATATTTAACCGTTTTCTCGACAGAGTTTTTCTTGTTTCCTTCGATATAGTAACCATCATTCGGCGTAACTTCAAAGGTAACATCATCATCTGGAGAAATGAAAAGATCCGACTTCAGTTCCTCCTCTCCCATTTTGACAGTAACAGACGCATTGTTTATGGATTTGGTCTTATATTTATCAGCTTCAACAAAACTGATTTTAATGTTTACAGTCTTGACATCTGTCGCCTTACCTCTTGTTGAAAGATAGCTGTCAATTTTAAATTCATTCTTTTGTCTGTCAGCTGTTCTGAAGATATACCAGCCGGAATCACCCTTTTTATAAGAAAATAAATATTTAATCTGCAGCACTTTACCATAAGGAATTTCACATCCGCTCCAAGCCAAAGTAAGAGTATCAGTAGAACTTATCTTCCTGTCTTTTATCTTTTTGTAAACGTCATTCTTTCCCCCAGAATAAACCTTAACAGTGGAGTTGTTGTTGATGTATGAAAGAGAGAAATTTTCATTTCCTGTTTTGACAACATCATCATCAACCGTTATTACCAAAGAAGGCTTTACTCCGTCTGTTTCAGTTAATTCAATTGGTGTGAATTCTGAGTTTTTCTCAACCAATGCCTTAGTCCCGGTATATATTCCCTCGTCATTCTTCGTAAACTCCCATCCGCCAACTATTTTCGTATTATTTGTTGTAATCTTAGGATAGTCAAAACCAGATGTGTGATCTTTATATTTGTACGAGATACTAATAGGATTGCCA
>CAVFNE010000244.1:0-2691 GCA_963623755.1 Muribaculaceae bacterium
CTCCATTGTTCTTCTTGCTTCTACCGGTGACAAGTGCATCACATTCATGCCGTCTGACCAGCATCTCTGTCATCTGGGAAATATTCTGTCCGAAATGAAGGCTGATATAAAAATGGTGGAAGATGATGAATTCGAGAAGAGGCTGTCATCCGCCCTTGAAAATCCCGAGCTCTCAGAAGCAGTAAGTTCTCTCATGACCTATTCCCCGTCAGGTGACGAGAAGAATCTTGTTGAGAACGGCGTTGAGTCAATCGATAACACGCTGACTTTGCAGGTGCTCTACCGCATGGGCTTCCAGTGGCCGGTGGCTGATGAAAAGTATGTCAGCGCATTCACTGAAAAACTGAGGGATGCAGGTTTCTTCAATTGAGTGGCATAGGGAGCCTGACAGCTTGATGAAGTGTTCTTCTTTTGCTTTTGGAGATGTTATCAAACCTGCTCGATAGAAATTGAGTAATTACATAGAAAGCTAACTTGTTACAATGTAATGGGTTAGCTTTGCTATTCGTGAAGTTTTTCTCCTGCCTCCCGCCCCACTCGGTCCGTAAAAATTAAACCATAGGCCCACATTGGGTGAGCCGATTGATCTTTTACCTACAATAGCCATGCCATATAAGGCGGGATTGCAACAATTCCATCCTTCAGTAATAGATTTCTCGGGTGGATTATGTAACTTTTTCCTATCCTGTCCTTGAATTTCTCCCTGAATCTGTCTAATGAAATTGTTGTGTATTTTGGGGATGATTTAACTTCTATAGGGCAAATCTTATATTGGAGTTTCCCTCCTCTGGCGATAATAAAATCTATCTCTATATCGTTTCTATGTTTTTCGGGAGAGTAATGGGTGTAGAAATACAGTTTGTGTCCGTTTGCTACAAGCATTTGGGCAATTGCATTCTCGTAGAGCATTCCCTCATTAAGAGAGAGCTTATCGGTAAGGATAAGCTTATAAACATTTTCTTCAAGAATCCTGTTCTCATCGAAGGCGTGAGAGACTAGAAGGCCGGTATCGCCCATATAACATTTGATATATGCCCTGCTCTCGTTGAGCGAAAGTCCCACATTCGGCTCTCCTGTCAGGAAGCATTCGTTACATATCGCGGAGTCTCCCAGCCAGAAGAATGTGTCTTCGTATTTAATCGCAGATGAGCCGGCATCGATTTCATTAAAGACAACTCTCTTTTCATGTCGTGAAAGCAATGATGGAATCTGATCAAAAATAGCAAGCACCTTACTCCTGTATTGGGTTTTAATTTTCATTATGTCTTCCCTGTACAGTGCCAGAATGTCACGTTTCTCAATATCTGCCTTCTCAAGGCTTTTGTTGTTTTTGATGAATGCTAAGACAGCCATCGGCATTCCTCCGACAAGAAGATACTCTTTGAAAAGTAGCATTGCCTTGTTGTGGAGAGCTCTTTCGAGAGGAATCTTTTCTTCATAGCATTTCTTTATGTATTTCACCAGCTCTTCTTCTCCCAGAGCTAAAGCGAATTCTTCATAGTCCATCGGGTACATAGAGATGTGCCTTTCCTCTGAGGGAATAACGATATCTTTAATGTTCTCTTTTATAGATATAAGCGATCCTGTCTCCAGATAGTCATAACGCCCGTCTTCTACAAGATATTTGACGGCAGCACGAGCTTGTGGAAACATCTGCACTTCATCAAAGATGATCAGGGAGTTCCTTTTTTCCAGTGTTACACCAAAGTGAGCCTGAAGCATCATAAATAAGGTGTCGATATCATTCAGGTATTTCCTGAAGTAGGATTTAACCTCATCTTCTACTTTTGCAAAGTCTATGACTAGGTATCTGGCGTATTCATTTTTTGCAAATTCTTCAGCAACGGTGCTTTTTCCAACACGCCTTGCCCCCTCTATCAAAAGAGCCCTGCTACCATTACATTCTTTCTTCCATTTAAGAAGAGCGGAATAGATTTTTCTTTTAAAAAGTATCATTTTTCTACCCTAAAATGAGAATATAAATTATACCTTAGGTTACAATAAATTACGGCAGTGCGCAATATAATAAATAGCAAAAAAATCAATTATGCGCACATAAATAAATAAATAGCAAAAATTAAGATTATGCGCAGTTATAGCTAAAACTTTTCCGCTAGCCGGTGTTTGAGTTTCTGGCATTGTACTCAATACACTTCTCTTCTATTTCGTAAAGATTAACGCTTAATCCGCGTTTTGTTGACCTATTGATTTTCTAAAGCTGAAACTTAGACAAACTAACTAAAAATATGTCTCGGCTGACTTCCTGCTATTCGTTGTTACTACACAGTCACCAGCTGTATTGTAGCCTCGTACACTAAGAGGACCTCCCAAGTACAGGAGACAACCTTCCTCACATATTGCCTCTACCTATACTTATCACCTCCAACCGTGGACTGTGTCACATTATTATCCCGATGACCAGCCTTATAGGTAGTTTCTGTTCGTCGGCCCGTGATTTTGCCTCCAACTTCCTCCGGAGACTGCATTACTACAACGCCCATGCTCTCAGCTGACGGTTCAGGATTTCTCCTCCTCTTTACCCGTAGAGGGCTCTCCCCACCAGGTTATCTCTCCCCGAAGGGCACACGAAAGAGGAAGGCCTCGACCTTCCTCCTGCAGCCAATAAATATGGTCTCACATTGTTGTGTATGCCCAGTCCGGAACTTCAACTTCTGTTGAGTGCATATACTT
>CAVFNE010000245.1:0-2679 GCA_963623755.1 Muribaculaceae bacterium
TTTCGTAACAAAAAAACAAGAGAAGATGCCTCGTGAAACCACCTCAGAAGATTTTAACCCGAAATTACCACTTCAACAATGCAGAACCGCTCGGCTGAAGAACCATTGTCCTTTTCTCTATCCTCTCTGAGTACGAGAGAGACAAGGAGGAAACTTCAAACATTGCCTTGAAAAGCCTTTAGACAACATGAAGTGACCTCCCGATAAGAAATTATAGAGAAGTGAACAGGCGCAATACACGTGATAAAAAATAAGCAGGAGGATTTTAACATCCTCCTCTAACACCACACAGCATGCCGGTCGGCACTACGCTTTCAAATTTGAAATAATGTCACAGAGCGGCTTTTCTCCATATAGTAATCTACACAGGAGATTAGTCCCCGCATTAATAAAATTATTGCAGTCAATCACATAGACTCACTGCCGGCAGTTTGTCAGAGCTAGATGTAGTGTCTCACATTACCTCTATTTAGAGAGAAACACTATGTTTTACCCTATTCTCTCTCCGGCCTCTCTTTTGTTTCAAATTTTCGGCTCGACTAAGCTCATCAAGACAGACCAAAGAGCTGACTATGATGCTGGTTCGAAGGGACCAGAATCCTTTTATTTTGTCATGTCAGCAGAAGATTATTTATCCCCGGCATACCCATAGAGTAAACTACAGGAGCCGGTAGTATTGATTTTATTCTGAAAGACCGATTGCACATTTAGGAGTCAGAAGTCCCATCCTGTCAACCGGCTTAAACAAAGCTGCTTTTCCTTCTGAGCCTGTAAGATCAATCCAATGCTCAACAAAATCCTTGACACACTCTTCCACGCCCATCATCAGATTGATATATCCGAGCTTGGGATCATCTTTGAGAGCCTTCTTTGTGTATTCACGTGCTGTAACGAAAACGTCAGTTACCATATTTACCTTGTTGATTCCCGCTTCAACAGCCTTGAGAATGTTCTCATCTCCGCTACCGGATCCTCCATGAAGAGCAATCGGCATACCGTCTGTAATATCCTTAACTTCTCTTATTCTCTGGAAGTTAATGTGAGGAATAAGTCCTTTCGGGTACTCACCATGAGCTGTTCCTACAGCTATTGCAAGACAGTCTACGCCTGTAGCGTCAACGAACTTCTTTGCGTCTTTCGGATTTGTATAGATGCTTTCGTCCTTCTCATCTCCATTTGCAGCTATACCGACATGCCCCAGCTCACCTTCGATTCCCATATCAAACTGATGACAAAGATCTGCGATTTTCTTTGTTTCCTTCATATTATCCTCGAAGCTCAGCAAAGATCCGTCAAACATTATTGATGAAAAGCCGTTTCTGAAAGCATACATGATTCTCTCACTGTCGTTGCCGTGATCGAGACATGTTGCAACAGGAACAGTTGCATATTCATCTGCGAGCTTCCTGATCATGGGAATAATCAATTCTGCTTTGGCATGCTGTCTCATCATGTTCTGTCCAAGCAGAAAAATAATGGGCGCTTTCTTTTCTTCTGCGGCTCTCATCATACCTCTTGTTATCTCGAGGTTGATTGGGCTGGTTGCTAGAACTGCATAGTTATTCTCTGATGCATTCTTCAATATTGTCTTGATATTCGTGTACATTCCATACCTCCGTTTTATTTATAATTGGTAAGTCCAAAATAATTATCCTTGAAATTCTTATCATCCCTCATCTTATGTTCTACGCACATAATATAAAGGCATGAGACAAGTGCTATCTGACCAACTCTTGAAAAGGAGTTCCTGTCATCATCCATAAGCTGCTTTTCGCTCACTAGAAGAGAATGATCAGCAATTCTATAGAGAGTGGAATCACTATTGGTTGTTATTGCTATCACGCTCGCCCCATTGCTTTTTGCCTGTTCTGCGATCCTTAATATCTCAGCAGTCTCTCCGGATCTCGAAACGAAAAGCGCAATATCATCTGTCGCAAACTCTGCTCTGAACTGCTTGAGTGCATAGTTATCTGTGTATGCATATACCTTCTTTCCGAAACGGCTCAGCTCACCTGAGGTAAACGAAGCCGCTATCTGAGAGCCACCGGTTCCGAATATAAGTACATTTTCAGATGCATTTATCAGATCTGCAACAAGTGCGATAGTGTGTGCACTTGTACTTTTGAAGGAACTCTCGAGAGCACTAATCGAGTTCATGAATACTTTCTCGAATATAGTCTCATCATTATCTTTGAATGCACATGGAGAGGTGGAACTGGAGCATTTGATGGAGCTCAGGAATATCTTGAATTCCTTAATACCATTGAAGCCGAGTTTCTTGCAGAATCTTACAGCTGTCGGCTGACTGACCTCTGCTCTATCGGCAAGAGATGCAATAGGCATGGAGAGTATCTCTTCTTCATGAGAGAGCATATAATCTGCTATTTTCTTCTCCTTGGCACCTAAAGATTGATATTTCTCATTGATGAGAAAATTGAGTCTCGTTATTTTACTTGCCTCGTTCATAGACCCTCTTGATAAAATTAATTTCACTTTACACCTCAATTGTATATTCATAAGTCTGCAAAAAGCAACTGAAAAATAAATTTTTTAAAATTAATTACATTTTTTGTTGACTTCTGACTTTTGTGCTTTAACATAAAGGAAAATAGTACTTAATGTTTTAAGGACATTCGGAGGTAAAATATGAAAACCCGTGTTATCAGCATTATGTTACTC
>CAVFNE010000246.1:0-2640 GCA_963623755.1 Muribaculaceae bacterium
TACTTACGCTGATGAAGGGTAAGAAGGGAGTCGAGGGAAGAAAAGGTCTTTCCAATTAATTGTTGTTCTTCGGCATTTTTCGATATGGAACACTCCCTCTCGGATAGAATTGAATAATATCTCTTGTATCCTTCACTATGTGGTTTGTTTTTCTCTAACAGAGATAACAAGTAATATCCTTGTATATGTTCTTTCCCCTTTAGGATTCTAACTCCATCTGTAGCAACAAAAAAAGGAGATTTAGGCTTATATAATGATAGAGTATGATCTCCGAAAATAACAGTATCTTCATAATCACCACAGGGACTACCGTTTGCGTATCCGATAACAGGCTCATTTCCTTGTTGAATTATTTCGAATTTTCCGTCTGGTTCTGGACTTTTAAGATACTGTTTAAACGGGAGGGTTGTAAGTAAATCACCAAACTTACGCTGTTCCCAAGCGTCAGTAAATCCAACAAAACGTAGCCTTGGGATTAAATTATCTTTCATCTGACGCTCCTTAATTATTACCTTTAAAGACGTTTGTTAAATCAGAAATCTGTGTCATCAAATCTTTATCATCAGATGTTAGATTCTGCATGTTTAGATATATCTCTTCATTAAGTTTTGCTATTTCAGAGTCAATCTCTTTGATGGATGCGACTACTGCTGCAATATTTATATCCTCTTCTTTTTCTGAGGTATCGACATAACGTGGTATATTCAGATTGAAATCGTTCTTTTTGATTTCCTCGAAGGAAGCGAGATGTGCTTTCTTGTCTACATCTGTTCGATTTGTATACATTTCAAGTATGGCATCAATGTGCTCCTGCTTCAGAGCGTTCTGTGTTTTTACCTTCTCGAAATCTTTTGAAGCATCAATAAAGAGGATATCTCTATTTAGGTCCACTCTCTTTTTCTTAAGTACCATAATAATTGTTGGAATGCCTGTGCTGTAAAAAAGATTTGCCGGAAGCCCGATAACAGCATAAATGGCTCCTTTTTCGCATAATATCTGTCTGATTTTTCCTTCACTGCTTCCTCTGAACAAAACACCATGTGGGAGTACAATTCCCATTGTTCCGGTATTCTTCAGATGGTAATAGCCGTGAAGTAGGAATGCATAGTCGGCTTTGGACTTAGGGGCAAGATTGCCGCCGTAATCACTGAATCTCGGGTCTGTCTTGAAGCCGTCGGAAGCATTCCAGTCATGTGAATAGGGAGGATTCATTACAACCATGTCGAAAACATTCTCTTCTGTTGTCGGCCAGTCGGCATCAAGAGTATCCCCATTTCTCAGTTTCTGATTCTCAGGAGAAATATCGTGAAGGAACATATTCATTCTTGCGAGGTTGTATGTTGCCGGCATGATTTCCTGGCCGTAATGCTTTACAAGAGAAGGGTATTTGGAGAATTTCTTTGCATCCAGTAAAAGAGACGCAGAACCCATAGCTGGGTCATAGACTGAAAGCCCTTTTTTGTCTTCCTGACCTTGAATAGTTATTCTTGTAATAACTTCGGCTACTGCTTTTGGAGTGTAGAATTCTCCGGCTTTTTTGCCTGTCTCAGATGCAAACTGACCAATCATGTACTCGTATGCGTCGCCGATGGCATCTCCTTTATATTCAAGAAGGTTTGCCTCGTTGATCTTTTCAAGGAGAGAAATAATTGTTGAAGCCTGCTGGTTTGCTGTCAGTCCTAATGCAGTAGAGTATAGGTCAACGTTGGAAAATAACCCCTCGAACATAGGGTCACTTGCCTCTATTTCCTTGAATGCTCCCTCAAGCATTGACCTTTCAAAAGAGTTTGTTTTTATTGCATTTATCAAACTCGTATAAATGAATTCAGGCTTTAGGATATAACGGGATTCCGTCAAAACCATGTCTTTTATCTCTTTCCAGGTATCTTCGTTTTCTTCGTAAACATGTTCATAAGCTTCGAGTTTTTCTTCGAGTGTAGGATATTCTTCATAGCTAATCAGTTTGTTTATTCTTGCAAGAGTTTTGTCTGATAGGAACTTGTAAAATAGAATCGGAAGGATGTAGTCCATATATTGGTTTGCGCTCATCTTCGACCTGAGGATGTCGGCACATTCCCATAGTATTGACGTCAGTTCTTTTGTTGTTTTTTGGTTTTCTGCCATTTTTGTTTCTCCTATTTGGTGTTTTGTATTTTATTTAAAACTTTTATAAGAAGTTCGTTTCTAGATTTATTCAAATAACTAATACGACAAATGTTATGATATATGACTCCAATAGCTTGCTGGTTCGCAAAGCTTGGAAGGGTTATCTCGGTAGTAGCGAGAATTGCAACAGAAAGGGGTCTTATTATAGATACAACTTCTGTAGACATGCTTTCCTTGAAAACCGGGGATTCATTAATGAAGTAACATAGGAACCAAGGATCAACATAAGAATTATTCAGTTCAATCTTTGCAAATGAATTTTTAATTATCTTTCCTTCGTTTACTTTGCTGACGATTGAGCATTTCCGAGTTCCAAGGTTGATTATAATCTCACCTTCTTTGACTGAATAACTGTTTGTTGCATCCTGACTGTTACGTACCTTATCTGATGTGGAAGAGACTAAATCGATTTCCTGATCTTTTAGAGGTTTTTGCAAAACTCCAAAATCAAGTTTTGATTTGAATATTTATGCA
>CAVFNE010000247.1:0-2632 GCA_963623755.1 Muribaculaceae bacterium
CTCATTAAATGTTGCTCCCGTATCATTATTATCACGTATATGTTTTAATATAAGTTCTTTATTGGTATTCATGTCGAGGCCGGCTATTCTTGTATGCACGCCTGCTTTCCCGACTGATTTATAAAGACTTTGTGCAAGTATATATTTTCTCCGCCCTATATGTTCAACAATCCCGATATCTACAAGATGATTTATCCTCTTGTACATTTTGTCGTTAAGTTTTTTGTTATTATATAAGGCATCTATAATCAGAAAATCCAATGTTGAAAGTGACTCTGAATATTTATCACAAATACGTTTAATTACACTTATCATTTCCTTGTCGATGACAATTCCATTAAGCGTTAAATTAACAAAGTAGTTGTCAGTGCCACAGAAGTCGGGTAGGGGTTTGGCTTCCTGAACGCTTAATTCATACATTAAGTTCATCCCCTGCCCAGAACGCTCGACAAGACCGGATAGTGCAAGGATTTCGGCAATACGACGGTTACGCGGGAACTGCCGGTCAATGATATTATCAAGTGTAATTCCGTAAGGAAGGCCTCCGGGACTTTCAATTACTATCCTGTCCCGATACTGTCGGATAAAGATGCTTCCCCCCATCTGATAGTCACGGTGGCTCACTGCATTGAGTAGTCCTTCTCTGACAACACGCTCATTGAAGGTAGGTACATCAAAGACAAACAAACCTTCCTGATAATGCTGCTTGTCATTTCTGAGGTTGATTAAATTCCAGATACGATCAAATGAGAGAAAGAAACCTTCTTTAATCTCCTCTCTCTGACTAGCGGGCCCGGATGCCTCACTCGAGCGGTATTCAAATATAATCTCTGACTGCGGAAGGTACTTTTTGACGGCTTTATCAGTGCCGAAGAGTATTATTGCTGCGTATGTAACTCCCTTATCTGTTACGGCACCAGAGTCTATTAAGAGCTGCTCTTTTGAATGGAGCTTAATCATCTTGTTCTCACTTTTCTCCATCCATTTAGTACGGAAGTTTTCGACTGCTCTGTCATCAAGATCATTAATACTTGCCTCTTTACAGATTTGAGAAGAAAAATCATTTCCCGCCTCACTATAAATTTTGTGGCGTATTTCCTCGCTCATGACCTTTAGTTCGTCAGCTTCATATATCCAGGCAGTCCCATCACATTGAACAGGTAATCCGATAGGACGACTACTGACAGAAAATATAAGGATACGTTTTCCGTCATAGGAGAGAGTATTAAAATCAACATTGACTTTTAGTTTATTGATGAGTCCGACTCTTGTTCTCTCCGGCTCTGAAAAGGCCTCAGTCCCGACTACTTTACGCGGTCTTTTATCCGAGATGCCCAGTACAAGCCTTCCGCCTCCGTTATTTGATAGGGCACAGCAGATTTTAGCAGCTTCTTCATAGCTGAAGCTTTTCTTAGCTTCTTTGAGCTGGAGGTTTTCTCCTTCTTTTGCGTTAAGTAGTTCTTTTACCTCATCGTTACCTGTCATATTCTTTCTCACTTTATCTCGGCTAATACATCTTTAAACTTAGCATAATTAACCTTAACACCGTCGTCGAGGTCGATAGGAATCATCTGGTCTGCAAGGTGATGTATCTTCTCTTCATAAACTCTGACTTCCTCAGCCTTCGCCTTGAGCAAAGATTGTTTCTTCTCAAGTTTTACCTTCTCACTTGTAGACGATACATCTCCGATTCTTTTTTCGATTTCTTCTATTCCTGCCCTGTAACGGTTCTGTATCTCATGGACATAGTCTGTGCGTACACGTGCAATCGTATCTCTTTGATAGCGGTGCATGTAAATCAGTGCCTTGAAGCCGTTCTTCTTTCCGCTGTCGAAGAGCCAATAGATAGGTCTCTTCTGATACATCTTCAAGTGGTCTTTATAGAAATCATTTATAAAGTACGATCTAATTACATCTCTCGGCGTTCCTTTTCCCTCAAGGGAGTCAGCAATAAAGGCTAGGTTTTCCTCAAGAGAAGTCTCTCCATAACATACTTTCACAAACTCAATAAAGCGGGTGAGGATATCATCATCGAAGTAGTCTTCCTCCGTAATTGGGATGATATTATCCTTATCTGGAATAAAGGAAGAATACTTACTCTCGTCCCATTCTCCTCCGGCATAGGCAAGACCTTCCACATCTAAAGAGTAACGACCAAACATGCAGCCTACAGCATAGGAGATGAAGTTTTTGACAACATCCATCTTTGTCATGGCATATTTCATTCTCACTTTTTTCTTCTTGCCGTCTTCGTCTTCCTTTTCTTCATAAGGAATCTCGCTCTCGCTGTCATAGATACGATGGATAGAGACCATCTTCTCTTCTTCTTCAGGCTTCAGTTCATCCTGAAGGCCGTAGATGTCAATAAAGATTCTATTGAGCTCCTCCTCATTCATCTTGAGGTGATAGAAGTCCTCATTAGCCTGATCACGATAGCCGACATAATCACTCTCAAGAGGGCACACCTTCCTTATGGGACGATTGGCGTAGAAAACCTCGTTTGTCTTCTCCGTCCCGAGATACCCCATGACTGCAAATGTGACATTATCCATCTCAACCTGTTCTTCATAGCTCGGCTCTTTCAACGGCTCCAACAAAGGTGAGCGTTTGAAATCCCAGGAGGTTTCGAAGG
>CAVFNE010000248.1:0-2610 GCA_963623755.1 Muribaculaceae bacterium
CTCCGTACATGGAATACTCTTTTCTATCAACCTCAGTGTCTGCAGTGTGAGAATGTATTTACTACATTTGCTCTTTTCTTCATGGATTCTGTCTGCGATTTCGCTGATCTTATTACAGCCGTTGGATAAAGCCTCCATAATGGAGTTATATACCGCAGGTTCTCTTAACTCAATTCTCAGAAGAGTCTCGGGCTCATCAAACAAAAAACTTTGCTCCCCCAAGAGATTGTTTCTGATGTTTTCTTCTAATGAAACTTCGGGAGAAAAAGCTTCCAGATACCTTGGAACACCACCGAGAATTCCGTAAATAACGGCTTTTTCTGTCTTGCTGTAGAGAGGGAAAAACTCTGAGCTTTCAAGATAATCAAACGGCTTTACTTCCATATTTCCCGTGATTCTGCCATATAACGGACTCTTATATCCCATTACCTCATTAAGCATAAAGCTGACACTGGATCCGCATAATATAAGAAAAATATTCTTATCCTTCCATGCGTGATCAATTGTATGCTGAATAATGCTCTTCAACGACGGATTCGGTTCCGCCAAAAATGGAAACTCATCAATAATCAGCACCAGCCTCTCGTCATTAGCTTTTCTCGTAATGTATTCAAATGCAACCTTCCAGTCAGGAAATGCTGAGATAAAATATCCTTCAAAATAAGTTTGGACAGTTCGGGAAAAATCGCTGAGATTTAAAGGGTCATTCTTTTCCTGTGCGGAAAAAAACACCGTACTGTGCCTTTCTGCAAATTCCTTCAATATGGTGGTTTTTCCTATTCTGCGTCTGCCATAAATTGTCAGGAATTCAAATTTCGAACTATTGTATAATCTTTCAAGCTGATTTAATTCCTCCAGTCTTCCAATCATAACCGACCTCCTTGGGATATGATATATAAATTACTCATAAGTAGTATACTCATAAGTAGTATATTTTGCAAAGCTCAGTTTCCCCTTTTTGTTCATCTTCAGAACCCAGTGTCATAAGTCGGAAATTTTATAGATAATGGGTGGGAGGACGATGATGTTAGAGGCAAAATACTCTCCGATAACATCATTGTTTTGCCATTCCCATCTGAGGAAGAAGATTGGGAAAGCGGATAATGAGTTGAATCCTGTGTGCCGTGGAAACAGGAGTATGGTTGCAGTTGTAGCAAACGGAAATCTTTACCCATGTCATCAACTTTCGGGCACCTAAGATGTTCATTCCCAGTTTCTGGGTAATGTAAAGAAGGACGGGCTTAAGAAGTACCTTCAGATAGGGGATTACCTTGATGGAGTATGTACTGTCTCTACAGAGTCTTGCTGACCATAACGAGAAATGCCGTGACTGCAGCTGGTTTTAGTATTACGTCGGAGGCTGGCGTGTGATAGCAGTCGCACTCAGTGGCGATAAACTCGGCCCAGACATTTCTAAATGCGTCTTCTGCAACGGCGGTTATCTGAAGAAATTGAAGGATGTGCTCGAAGGATGTGAAGATAGATCCGGTCTTTCTGATAACCTATGAGAACAAGACCACGCGTTAATCGGGGTCTTTTCAATGTATATGTAGCTCATGAAAGGGGAAAGTGACTTAATGCGTAGTGGACCTGCGCCAAAAGGCGAAACAAAAAGACGTTGGATTTGAGAGTTATCGGCATGGCTTAATCATCACTCCGGACATGCACTTGTTATACTCCTTCCAAGATACCCTAGGACACTTGTCCCGTGGAAGGAAGCTGGTAATATCTTAAAGTACCTCCACTAGTAGCCCTGTCTAAGCCGAACTGGAGTGGAGATAAAATGCCGCTGCGGCCCGCTTCTCCTGCGGTACCGGAGTCGCCTACCTCCATTGTCCTTCTCCAATGTTACGAAAGGTTTAGAGCCCGCATCACTCTGTACCCCTTGAGACTGTTTAGATACGGACCGTAGAGCGAGAGGCTGGGACAAACAGTATCAGTAATTGTATAATCTCCCGTAACGGACCCCGAGAAACCGCTAATGGTAAGTCGCTGAGTCTAAGGAGCAATGGCATGCTCACTCTCGCTCAATACCCCAGCCCTTGTCCCGTGGGTTGTTGATACTCCCAAGGCGAATTTATTTAAAACCTATTAAATACGGCTTTCTCAGTTTTCGTATCTCCCAGAATTTTCTGAGATAAGGACATACAAGTGCTCATCTTTCTCTGGCTGAAGTATTGTGTGGAAAAATCAGGACCGGATTCTCAAGCCGTAAAAACAGCTTTTCTTAATATGCTGTTGATTCTTGTCTGATACCCCGGGCCATCTTTCTTGATGGCATCCAATACATCAGCATCGATTTTGATACATATTGTCTTTTTTTTGGGAGTTATGTTGAAGTATTGAGGATTGATTGGTTTAAAATCTTGGCTTAATTAGCGTTTTGTTGACCTGCTGATTTTTCGGAGTTCAAACTTAGACAAACTGACTAAAAGGTGTTGCTGTTTGGCCCTGTTTAACATGGCTGTTTTTAAAAAAATCAACAAAACGCGAAATAAGCCAAAATCTTTAAGCTGTTCTTCGGAGAACTCAGGTATATCTTCGTCGAAGGTTATAGCACAACTTTTGCGAAAGTTATGTACTAAGAGTCGAGACACCTGGTAGTTGTAC
>CAVFNE010000249.1:0-2592 GCA_963623755.1 Muribaculaceae bacterium
ATGCAGTTTTCCTTTGCAAGTAGCATAAGCTCTTCAGGATTCTTTGCCAGTTTTGCTTTTTCAAGCAGTTCTTTGTTCATTTCCATTTCTTACTTCCTTATAAAGTTTTTACTTAAATACATACTACACGATGAGGTTTTTGTTAGGAAAGTGGTAATCAACCATGCACATTTCATCATCATTACAGCCTACTATAATAAAATGCCTCTATGGGCCGTCCCGCCTGCAGTAACGAAAAGCCCGCACATCGGCCAATGTAGAGAAGGTTTTCGTCACATCTCTCTATAGAAATCGTTACTCTTTTAACACGTGCATGTAATATCGGCAGCTAAGGGCGAAAGTCGTTGTTAATCTGAGTCCGGTCAAAAAGATTATGGATTAACTTATCCCATGGGTTGTTGATTGTCATTAAATACCCCATGCTCACTTAATAGATAAAGCGCTCGTCCGAACAATTGACAAAGCTTGAGATAACACATTCGTTCGTCTTTGTCTTTCTAGTGAAAAAAACGCCGACAAGGAGAACATTATCTGTATATCCTTTTACAGAGTCAGGATATCTTTTCGCCTTTATCTGGTTGATTGTACTCTCCCGATCAAATGCAGAATTTCACATTTCGAAACGAGAGATCATTGAGAGTCTAAAAAGTCCGTAAATCTGTCTCCAAAACCTTCCGTACATCCAGAGGGCTGGAAGACTATGGTCTGTTGCAACTGCCCTCGATACCGCCCAGAAGAACGGCATTAGCCGGCCTATATTGACAACGCTGTTCTCAATTGTACAGCTGATAAGCAATTGGCTAGTGTACTCGTGTAGGGGTGACTGAATAGTTACCGCCTAGTTCGATGCCTTTAATCTCGTCTACAATCTCTCTTGCGTCTTCTGCCGACAGGTTCTGATTCTTGATCTAGTATCGATATCCATTGTAGAACGGAGTGCTACACCTACCATTGCCGTAAGTCCGGTGTCGTCTTTTAAATATCAATGACATTGTACTGAGATTGCACATTCCGGATAATTTATTGTATTATAGCAATTTATAAACTAATTGACAAAGTGTTGGGGGGGGCGTACACTAAGCACAGCTAGACTCTATTTATCTTAAAAAAGGAAAAAAACAATGAAGAAAACTCTTATTGCACTATTGATGGTATTGCTCTCTGTAATGCTTGTAGTTTCATGCAATGATAAAGTAAACAATGATGATAATGCAGACAGCTCTGGAAGCGGGACTAATACAGCTACAATCATCCCCAATGAAGTAGGAGAGACTGTCAAACTCGGCAAGACACCAGAAGGCAAAGAAGTCAAATGGATTGTACTCGACATTAATGAGGAAGGTAAAACAGCCCTGCTTATAAGTAAGGATGTCCTGGAAAAAAGAATTTTTGACGACGCTAAAGCAACAAATGATTATATCGGTTCTTCTATCCAAACATATCTCAATGGTGATTTCATCACAACTTACGGCCTCTCAAAAGATAACATACAGAAAGTTAAAATAACACAAGCCGATATCGAGAAAGCTAATAAAGACGATAGCGGAGACAACTATGTCTATCTTCTCTCGAAATCTGAAGCTGAGAAGTACTTTACAAGCAATGATAAAAGAATAGCTTATTTAGGTGATACTGCTTATACTTGGTGGTTGCGTTCACCAATAGAAAATAAGAGTACAGTTTATGCTGTTTGGGGTGATGGTGCTTTTCATGATGACTTGCCTGTTACTTCTGAATATGGTTTACGACCTGTGTTCTGGTATAAGTGGAACTAAAACAGAATACAGAACTGGGAGCATCAGGCTCAAAGCTTATCTCCCCTACGAACGACTCCGGCTCTCCGGGGTCTTTTTTTCTGTAGCCAACGTATGTCCTTTTACGGGACAGCTCTTACATCACTAAAAGATTTCACAATTTTTAAGAACTATATAAACCGACAACAAGGCTGCTTAGGTACAACACTCCACGTCTATTCTCTCTTAAACCTTCCCAACAGATGAGTACATACATCGGCTGATAGTGAGCTGACAAAATGAACTTCTTGCTGCGGTCGAAGAAAGTTCAAAGCTGCTTATTAACCAGTTATATTAAAGAGGCAGGTTCCTGTGCTATAGTTTTCCCAGAGGACCATACCATGCTCAATCAAGCCGAAATCGACAAAATCAAGAAGATTCTACCATACTTGAATGAGACCCAGAAACGTCTCTATATAGATGGTGAATCAGAAATGCTCAAAATGGACAGCATCTCTCTCATAAGTGAAGTACTAGGCGTATCAAAAGAAGAGATTACAGCAGGAATAAAAGAGCTCAATGAGGGAAAGTATGACAAAGTTCCGGTAGAGGGAGAAGTAGACGAAAAATCCATTGAGAGAAGACAGCCCGGGATTACTCGAGCACTGGAAAGCCTTATCGAAGGGACAACTCAAAGTGAGGTGGATAGCCTATTAAGGTGGACGACAAAGAGCCTGGGTAAGATGGAAGAAGAACTCAAACAAAAAGGATTCACATTAGACTGTAGAAAAATCGGTTATATGCTTAGCGCTATGGGCTACAGCATCAATATAAATCAAGAGATGGATGGGATTAACTC
>CAVFNE010000250.1:0-2573 GCA_963623755.1 Muribaculaceae bacterium
TGTGTCCTGCGGGGGGTGTATCTGAGGGGGTGTTATGCCCATCATGGTGGTATCTAAGGGGGCGTTAAGAATCTCCCGAACAACGTACTTAAGCCTCATTTCTAATGCGTTGTCCTATATGAAAACAATAAAATCTTTTCCCCAAATCTATACGGTCTTAAGCCATTCTTTTGAAACTTAACATTTCTCCAAGGAGACACAAACTCTTCTTCCTGTCCATTTATGAGGGAGCTGAAAACGACACCTTCCACATAATAATACCGTAAACATTACTCATTTCATGGCTCAAGAAGGAAGGATATTTGCATATAACATGACAATATAGCTGTGCAATGTATTCTTCTCTGCATCTCTTTTGTCCATAGCCCGATAATTGACGAAGAGTTAATCTCTTATTATTATTTCTTTTAATTACAAATCATAACGCACAGCAAAAAGTGCAAAGGAAGATTTAATCTTAATGGACGACGGCCATAGTAGCCACTACTCACAACAACTTACAGATTCGGATGAGGTTCCTCCTCTCGCCAATGAAAGAACAAGGAGGGCAGAATAATGACAGTCCAGTCAACCCTCATACTCCAGGTTCTTCTTATTTTAGTTAATGCAATATTTGCCGGCACGGAGATTGCAGTAATTTCACTCAATCCCATCCAACTCAAGAAAGAAGCTGAGGAAGGCGATAAGACTTCGGCAAAACTATTGAAGATGGTTGAAAACCAGTCGGGATTCCTCTCGACCATACAAATCAGCATCACACTCGCAGGCTTCTTGGGCGCAGCATTCTCGGCAGATGTACTATCAGAACATCTTGTTGCATGGCTGCAGAAGATTGGATGCCCGGGCTCGGTATCGTTTCTGAATTCCCTTTCAGTTGTCCTGATTACAATAATAATATCATTTTTCACACTCATATTCGGTGAGCTTGTGCCGAAGAGAATTGCTCAACAGCGCTCGGAAGGATGGTCGCGAAAAGTTGCAGGCATTGTCAGCGTACTCAGTGTCGTATTCAGACCCTTTGTCAGACTCCTCTCCTTCTGCACAAACGTTGTTCTTAAGATCTTGAGGCTCAAAACCGACGGCAACGACGAAGAAGTTACCGAGGAAGATATCCGCCTTATGGTCGATGCTTCAGGAGAGTCTGGCTCAATAGAAGAGGACGAGAAGGAATGGATACAGAATGTGTTCGAGTTCAACGATACTCCCGTCGACGAGATTATGACACGTGACGCAGATACACTCTGGATACAGGAAGATGCTACGGACGAAGAGGTATTGAAGGCTATCGAAGAGTCCGGCTATTCACGCTTTCCCGTATACGGTGAAGACCATGATGATGTGAAGGGTATCCTAATCGGAAGAGAATTCCTACTCAATCTCATAAGTCCCGATAAAAAGAGTATCAAAGAACTTGTGAGGGCGCCATATCTTGTTCCGGATTCTATCCATGCAGATAAGCTTTTTGCAGATATGCAGGCGAATAAGGTACACCTTGCAATCGTTATCGACGAGTACGGTTCTTCTGCGGGAATCATAACTATGGAAGATTTGATTGAGGAAATTGTCGGCAACATCTACGACGAATTCGATGCCGAAGAAGAGGCTGAGATTGTAAAAGTTGCAGATAACAAGTGGTCTATCAGCGGAGACTGTCTCATCGAGGATATAAACAAGGAAACTTCAATTGAACTACCGGAAAGTGAGGACTATGACACAGTTGGTGGTTTTGTACTCTCGAAGCTCTCAACTATTCCTGAAGACGGCAAGCAGTTTGAGATAAAAACAGATTCCTTCATCCTCCATGTGCTCAAGGTTGAGGACAGGCGTATTGTCAGGGTGATGATTGAAAAGCTTGAAAAAAACGAAGATGACAAGAGTGATTCTTCCATCCCTCTTTTAAGCCGTATTAAAAATAACGAAAACAACTGATTCTATTCTCTAGAATTTGTTACACAGTCAGCTGTCCGCGGGCAGCTGATTTTTAATGTATTCACTCAATCGGCTTGGGGAATATCACATCCTAAATACGTCGTGGGTTGAACAATTTATGCTTGAAACTGTGCCATGCATATATATCGGCATCCTGGAGAGCCACTGGAGGTGTTCACTTTCCAGATTCTTGTGTTGCACCCTGCGTGAGTAGAAAAAAATGAGAGCTGGATGAATTAGTCCAATAGTGCTAACCTGTAATTACAAAAAATGTAGATACAAAAATGCTGAATTAATATGGAATCTTGACAAGCAAAGTTAGATACTCAAAATTCCCGTATGTGGATTATACCGTTTGTTTCATGACCAGCAAGGATCTCGTGAGATATGTTGAAGTGGAGAACATTGACGACAGCGAGTGGATCACAATCTTTGTCTTCATCGGTTATCTTGACAGGAAGGCCAAGACGCTCGAGAGTGTTCAAAATCTTATCGTATAGCTCATTTTTCATTTTCATCCTCCTTATAACGTGTACAAAATAATGAGTTAAGGTCCAGCTCACCTTGTTCCTCAGCCTGATGTAGCTTCGCAATAACAGCGGTGAGTGTAGCAGCAAAGCCTTTTGACGAATGAACCGCATTCA
>CAVFNE010000251.1:0-2546 GCA_963623755.1 Muribaculaceae bacterium
TGAATCTGCGCCCTTTACTATATATTGTAGAAATGGCACTAAACTCAGACCCATAACCGCTACAATAACAGCTATAGTGTTATAAATTTTTCTAAAAAGAGAAATTAACTGCCTTATCTTTTCATTATTGTCATCTGCAATAGGCTTGTACATAGCAAATGTAAAGGCTGATCCAAAGCCTAATTCTGCCAGTGATAGCATATTTAAAATCTCAGTGTACAGAGAATTAATTCCTAAATATTCTTTTCCTAAAAAATATATAAAAAGTGTCCTGGAGCCAAACGAAAGAATTAGAGAGATAACTTTACTCATTATTCCCCATGCCATATTCTTTGTGGCTGCTTTTGTTCTATTTTCCATACTTGCGCCTAACTATTTCACTGTATACAATTTGTGATTTAACAATTTTTCTTCTTTGAAAATAATAACCCCAAAAAGTTTAAAGTGTGAACCCAAATACAAACTTAATATAATTCTTTTTAGTGGGGTCAGGCGCCTTGTACTTTTAACTCTTTCCTGGCGCTTTCTTTCACAATCTAAGGTCAAACGTTCCTTTTCCTCCATCCTGGCCCTATATTCCGGATTCGCCATTCTCAGCTGTTTCCTTATTATGGGTGGTTTTTCCATCCAAGTCAGTGTAGAATAAACTAACTTTGTTTTAAGGACGGAAAACTATGCTCATACAAACAACAATCCCGAGAGAGGAAATTTTCAGATGTCTTTTATGTAATGATGCAAAATGTACTCAAAGCTGTCCGAAAGGTCTGGACCCTGCCTCAATTCTGCGTTCCATACGTTTCGATAATATGGTTGGAGCTGCCCATAAGCTTGGTCCCGATTTTCCATGCTCGGAGTGTGATGCGCCCTGTCAGAAGGCATGTGTGCTCACTTCCAACCCGATACAAATAAAACGTAGTCTAACTTCTCTTGAAAATGACAGCCACTCGTGGGATGAGATAGATGAGAAGGATGTTGATCTTTCTATCGATTTCTTAGGTGTGCATTTTGAAAACCCGTTCCTTTTATCCTCATCTGTAGTTGCAAGCACTTATGAAAAGATTTCCCGTGCTTTCGATATGGGGTGGGCTGGGGCATGTTTCAAAACGCTCTGCGCTTTCATCCCCCGTGAGGCATCCCCGAGGTACTCAGCCCTCTCTGTGGAGCATGGTTTCTGCGGCTTCAAGAATATAGAGCAGCTCTCATCATCAGGACTCGAGAACGACCTTGAGACAATTAAAAGACTCAAGAAGGATTATCCCGAGAAGGTAATCATTGCTTCAATAATGGGACGAAACGAAGATGAGTGGCAGATGCTTGCTCACCGCGCAGAGGAGGCCGGCGCTGATATAATCGAATGTAATTTCTCCTGCCCGAATATGGAAGAAGGAGGACTCGGTGTTGATATCGGTCAGAGTGAGGAAGCAGTCAAAAAGTGCACAAAAGCTGCAAGAAAGGGGTGCTCTATTCCTCTTTTGGCAAAGCTCACACCTAATGTTGCCTCAATGCGTCCATTTGCAAGAGCAGCCATTGAGAGCGGTGCTGACGGAATAGCGGCAATAAACACAATCAAGAGTCTTATGGGAATGAATCTCGACACCTATGCAACCGAACCGTCCGTCAAGGGTATGTCGGGAGTCGGAGGATACTCGGGACATGCAGTCAAACCTATAGCACTGCGCTTTATATGGGAACTTGCATCAGACGAGATGACAAAGGACATCCAGATAAGTGCAATGGGAGGCATAGATACGTGGCGCGATGCCGTGGAGTTTATGCTTCTCGGGGCAAATCATGTGCAGATTACAACTTCGGTAATGCAATACGGGGCGAGGATAATCGACGATTTAATCGACGGCTTGAAGTGGTACATGAGGGAGAAGGCCTTTTCAAGTTTGAAAGAGCTGATTGGACTGGGAAAGGATAACGTAAGGGACCTCGATGAACTCAACCGTGAGACTAAACTCCTTCCACGTTTTAAACGCGATAAGTGTGTCGGATGCGAGCGCTGTGTGCTTTCATGCCGTGACGGGGGCCACGAGGCATTGCGGATGATAAAAGGTAAGATTGTTATGGACCCACGCCTTTGTGTCGGATGCCACTTATGTGTTCTTGTCTGTCCTATGGACGCTGTAAGCCCCTATGGAAAGAGAATCGAGCTCTGATTATACTGAAAGCGAGGAAGACAATGGATAGAAAATATTTTAGTGATATAGCGCCGTATTTCGATCAGGATTTCGAAGATGCCATAAAGAGACTATCCTCTGAGAGGGAGTATATCGGTGCAATTGCATATATGCTTTCGGGTGGGGATTTGATGGCCGTATCTGCAACGGTGAAGGAAATAACAGATAAGCTGGGCGAAGTTCACTCATACGACGAATTTCAGAGGGTGATTACCGCCGGCTATTTCATCCCCCTTGTCATCAACGGAACGATGAGAGGCTTTACTATCTCGGGAGGAGATAAGCTTGAGAAAGATAAGGGCTACCTCTTCATCTCAAACCATCGCGACATAATCCTTGATTGCATGCTCCTCGATTATGCTC
>CAVFNE010000252.1:0-706 GCA_963623755.1 Muribaculaceae bacterium
CCTTTGTGATATCAGCAATGAGTGAGTCGATTTGAGAACATTTTGAGTCAAGGAATGAAACAATTCTATGTTGTTCTGAAATTGAAGGAACGGGTATTTCTTCATCAAGTAAATCTCCTGCATTAAGAGAACTTCTAACGCCATCATCTCCAAGATGATTAAAGATATTCTGATACCACAATGTTAAATAGAACTTTTCAGCAAATTCTGGCTCAATATCCTTTTTTGATGTTAAACATATATATGCAGGCGAAACTAATCCAGTAAAAGGTGACAAACCCACTCGACTTGTGGAAATATTCTGTAAGTCGATAAGTTTAAACACTAAATCTTTTTTTCTAAGTATTTGATAACCATAGAAATCTTTGGGCTGAAGACCTTCATTATCATCTTTTGCTCTCTTTTTTACTCCATCCATTGTTAATGAAAGCCTTTCAAAATCTTCTGCCCTAACACCAACAACATCTTTATGATTTACAAAACAATACTTTCCTTTTTTTGTATCCCAATCTGCTGGGATTATTCCAATCCATGGAATCCCACTATCTTTCATCTCTCTAGCCATCAGTTATCTCCTAAAAGCTCAGCCATACGCTGGTTGATTGAAGCGTCAAGCTCTCTAATCTGGGAAAGAAGCTCATCCGAGGGGGTAGGGGTCTGATATTTGTAGAAGTAGCGGGTGAAAGGAATCTCTGCGCCGACCTTG
>CAVFNE010000252.1:716-2528 GCA_963623755.1 Muribaculaceae bacterium
GACCTTGTCCTCAAAGAAAGCCTTGGCGTCGGGGACATGAGGGAGAACTTCACGCTTCATGTAATCGTCAATGTCTTCGTCCCATTTGACTATCTCACTGTCCTTGGTATCTTTGTCGTAGATGATATTGCCTTTCTTATCTTTCTGTATCTCGGCAGACTTATCCATTTCTGAGAGGCCATCAGCAATCTTATCGAGTATCTTCTTGTCGAGAGAAATATCCTTCAGAACAGATTTGAGGATGGACTCGAATGCTTTAGGCGAGAGATATTTCTTATCGTCGATATTGCTTTTCAATGTTTCGATTATTCTTTCGTAAGTAGCTCTTGCTGAATAAAACTTTTCGAGCTTATCTTTCTCTTTTGCAGTCTTGTTTGTTCCTTTGTCTTCCAGTTCCTGAACTTTCTTTTCATCCCAGAGAGCGGAAAGATCATTGGACTGGATGAGATTCTCGATAGACTTTTCTGTTATGGAGTAACTGCGCTGCAAAGGCTGCATTACCGTGTATTCACGGTAGATGAACTCTGTGTTCTTATAGATCTTACAGTATTCATTCTCCTCAAAATCAGTATAAAGCTTCGTAATCCTTACTCTGTCTTCCGGAAGGAATTCATTCTTCTTGTTGCCGAGAGGTTTCCTGAGCTTGTGGAAGATACTTGATGCATCAATAAGCTGGATATAGCCCTTACGCTCTGGACGTTTGTTCTTGGAGAGTAGCCAGATGTATGTTGATATCCCGGTGTTGTAGAAGAGATCTGTCGGCATCTGGATGATTGCTTCAATGAGGTCGTTCTCCAGTAGCCACCGTCTTATCTGGGACTCACCGGAGGTTGTGCCACCTGTAAATAGGGGAGAGCCGTTTTCAATAATTGCTGCACGTCCGATCTTATCGTCCATCTTGTCTACTGCAGACTGCAGGAAAAGCATCTGGCCGTCCCCAGAGCCCGGAAGTCCCGCACCCCACCTGCCGTCAAAACCTTTCTCGTATTCATGTCTTACAGAATCTTCCTGTCCTGTTTTTGCATCCTTTCCTCCCCATGGAGTACCGAATGGAGGGTTCTCGATAACAAAACGCATCTTTGTTCCGGCGAAAGGATCTTCCTTGAAGGTGTCTTTGTTAACAAAGTTCTCGGCATTCTGCCCTTTGATAAGCATCTCGGCAAGTCCTATCGCATGTGTCTGGGGCATAACTTCAACGCCATAGAGTCTGACATCGCAAGTTGGGTTATAATGCTTGAAATAACTGTAAGCAGTACTGAGCATACCGCCTGTTCCGCATGCCTGGTCACATACCGTGATAACCTTGCTGTCGTCGAAGATATCATCTGCTCCTTCGGCCACAAGAAGGGACACCATAGTCTTGATGATATCTCTACCAGTGTAGTACTGTCCTGCGTCTATATTCTGGTAGAATCTACCGATAAGATTTTCAAAGATATATCCCATCTTGATGGAGTCAAATTTCTCGGGATGGAGATCAAGTAAAGAGAATGCTTCGATTACTGTATATAAGCATCCGTCCTTCTCCATTTTTTCTGCATGTTTCTTGAGTTCGAGATTGTTGAGGATAGTTCTCACATTATCGGAAAAATGGTCGATGTAAGACTTGAAGTTGCTGAGGATATTCTCTTCATCGTTCAGGATTTCCTTGAGAGTGAAGGGGGATGTGTTATAGAACTGAAAGCCCGAAAGACGACAAAGTGCCTTAACAGGATACTCGGGGTCTGATTTGAACTTCTCGACAACTTTGTCCTTGGTCTTCTCGAGTGTGCACTCAAAACGCCTCAATATAGTCATAGGGATGATGACATC
>CAVFNE010000253.1:0-2502 GCA_963623755.1 Muribaculaceae bacterium
TCCGGTATTTAATGAATGGACGACCGAAGACGGACGCTGAGAATGTGTTTGTTTCTCATTCACCATTTCCTGGTAAGAAATTAAGCCATTCTAGCGTCAGCGATATAATCCGGAAACATCTTGGAGGATGCCGTGTGCTCTGTGGCACTAAGCCAATAGGTGCAAGGCCATTGAGGGCGACGCTTGCATCTGCAGTTCTGCAAGAAGGTGGAGTTTTAAGTGATGTCAGTTCCATACTTGGGCACAGTAGTGTTGAGACGGCAAAGCATTACATCGGCGTTGATTTCGATAATCTAAAAAAGTGTGCTCTCCCAATTCCCGTTGTTAAAAGCACACTTTATTTGTCCACGAAGGAGGAAAGAGCATGAAGAGGCCACTATTCTCATCAAGTTTTTCTCCCCTCATTTTAACATATTTGGATTATAAGGCTCGAAACGGCTTTAATGAAGAGAGTTACTATTTGGGGCTCAAGAAGTTCGACAGGTTTCTCTGTTCTATAAACAAAGAAGACGAAACCTTTACAAAAGACGATGCTGATCTATGGGTAATTCTTAGTGACACTGAAAGTAAGAATGCGCACTACAAGCGTCTTGAGATAAGTCGAGGTTTTCTTCTATATCTTTATAAGACAGGTATGAATGTCTATGTTTTCAGCTCTGCTAAATACCCTCAATCCAACTTCATGCCCCATATTTACTCCAAAGATGAAATAGAGCGTTATTTCAAAGCTGTCGACACATACCCGTTCAGGGGGTGGAAGGACAGACTTCAGATGCCTGTTCTATGTCGTCTATTATATACATGTGGGACAAGGCTTGGAGAGACGCTAAAGATAAGAAAGAGAGATGTTAACTTAGATAAGGGCATAATAAAGCTTGTTCACACCAAGAATAATAAGCCTCGGTACATTGTAATGAGCGACAGCATGGCAGATCTCATGAGACAGTATGCCGATAAGTATTTCTTTCAGATTGGAGACAACGACTACATCTTCTCTAACAAGGACGGGAGGCTGATAGATGAGTGCAAATTTCATCAAAAGCACACTGCAATATTGAGAGCTGCCAATATTCCATACTCCGGAGAACATGCAGGTCCAAGAGTTCACGATTGGAGACATACTTTCACCGTTAACTCCATACTCCAGATGGAGAAAGAAGAAAGAGATATTAGGAGTGAGATTTTCTATCTCATCAAGTACCTCGGACATGAATCAATCAAAGAGACCGAAAGATATGTTCATATGCTGGATAAGATAACTTCTTCCGTACAGGGAGGATTCAGTAGTCTTGTTGACGGCCTCTTCGGAAAGGAGGGAATTGAAGATGGTCAAGAAGAATAAAGAGAAGCTACTGTCTGCAGAGATTGAAGCTTTCTACAAAATGCTGCGTACGGTAAAAGGTAGCTCCGATAATACAATCGAAACATACTCCTATGCATTCACACTTCTCTACAGATTCTACAATGAGAAGATCGGTCTGGAGCTGAAGGAGGTTACTCTAAAAGTCTTCAATAAAGAGAACATTACCTCTTTCTATTCATGGCTTGAGGAGAATGGCAGTAGTGTTACAACACGCAACAACCGCAGAGCTGCAATCTCTGCTCTTGCGTCCTTCATTGCAGAAGAGGACCCTGAATACATGCATTCGTGTCTTCAGATAACAGACATTCCACGGAAGAAGGAAGATAAGAAACTTATTCCCCATGCCTCCCTTGAGGGATTGCAGCTTATTCTCTCTGTCATTGACACTGATGATATTGATGGTGTCAGGGACAAGGTTATGATAACAGTGCTGTGTATCTCTGGGATAAGGGTCTCCGAGTTGATAAACATAAAAATAGGAGACGTCAGATTCGGGAATAATCCATCAATTCTTGTACATGGAAAAGGAGGTAAGGATAGGCTTGTATACATTCCCAAAAAGGCCACATTACTTATTCTATCTTTTCTTAAGTCAACAGAGAGGGAAGGCTCTGTTCATCAAAATGACTGGCTGTTTACAAACCATACAGGAGAACAGCTGACCAGATTCGGTGTTAACTACATAACCAAGAAGTATGTTGCTCTTGCACGCGAGAAGGATCCGAGCCTCGTGCCAGAAAACTTCAGTACTCATAAGTTCAGACATTCATTTGCAATGGCACAGTTGGAGGCAGATACAAGTATATTTGAGATTAAAGAATTGCTAGGGCATGCAAGTGTAACGACAACTGAGATGTATGCAAAAACAGCATCTTCAAAAAAGAAGAAGGAGGCAATTGAAAAAGTCGCTCAGAAACTTGTTGAAGATAGAGATGAACCACTCTGGATAAAGAATAATACGGTAAAGGAATTTCTTGACGGTTTAAAAAAGAAGAAAAAATTATGTTAAGTAATTGAGCCTGAATTTTCTTAGAGAGTAAAGATTTGTGTAGTGGAACTTAACATAATGTTTCACTGCACATAACGATTCTTCTACGGCCATAAATTACAGCAAACTCAAATATCTCTGATTTAAACAT
>CAVFNE010000254.1:0-2476 GCA_963623755.1 Muribaculaceae bacterium
CCTTCATAGGCTGCTCAGCCATACGGGGATAGATGCAGGAAGAGCCTAAGAATTCAAGCTTCTTAGAGCCGTTCTTCCATGCAAAATGAATGACATTCATCTCTGTCATCATGTTCTCATACATAAAGTCTGCCAGTGTTTCCCTGTTAACCACAATGCCACCGACCTTTGCAGATGCGAGGAACACATACTCCGGTTTTTCTGCTCGGAAGAAATCCTCAACTGCAGTCTGACTGTTAAATCAAGTTCTTTACCAATGTCGTTTAGTTAAGGGAATCTCGAATAAAATGTTCAACTTTGCAATAGCAGTCAGATGAACTTCTACTGCGTTTGAGAACCACTTGACCCGAAAAAAGTGAGCCAGTGGCCCAAACAAATGGAACCACTGACTTGCCTAAAGTGAACCACTTTTTAAGGTTTAACTACCTTTAATGACGCTCGTAATGCTTAGTTCTAAGGTCCTCTCCATCGAGTTTGATTGAATAGCTGTGAGACTTGATGCGACTAATAATTGCTTCGTCTAAAGCTGTATTCTTGAAGCCGGACATCCAGTTTTCCTCGGCTAGTTGAGAACAAAAAATAGTGGAAGTTCTGTTCCCATCTGTTGTCAATAAGTTCCTGAATAATGACAATAACTGTCCGAGACACAGTCAGCCATTCGTCTAAGATTAAGAGAGGAATGCGCGAATAGAACTTAAGCTTCTTTCTGTATGGAGTATCATCCTCTTCATTCTTGTTGAGAGCGGCGAGATCCTTGATGAGCATTCTGAAATTACAGACCTTAACTAGGATGTTCTCCTTGCAGACATTAATTCCAAGAGCCTTGCAAATTAATGTCTTACCGGTTCCGGAGGCTCCTGTTATCAGAACGTTAGCGGCCTGAGAGATGTAGGCCCAGGTGGAGAGCCGTTCTATCAATATCTTATCAATCTTGCTTTTAGGAAGGTTTTGACGATTCCTCATAGTGAATAATCACTGCTGCAATACAACCATAGTATTTTCTTGTAATTGGTCATTGAGCTGACTTACTTGAAATAGGGTTGTGCACAAAAAGACACCCTTCAAGGATACCGAAAATCCGAAATTGGTTCAGTTTATATAGTTTGGTGGTTCACTCTATGTAGGCCTATGGTTCAATTTTTACGAGCCGAGTGGCTCCGAGAGTTAGGAGAAAACAGTCAGACGGCCGATAAACTGTCCGGCTGTTCTTTTTGACGATATTTTTACAACTAAGAAGTATTACTATACAACAGCTCTTAATCTTTAGTGATGAACGGCAGCAGAAACGATATTATTACTTTTAAATCTCAGCACTGGGGTAAACAAACTTATTCTGGTGCCTCATTCAGTCATTCATCATATGTAACGTGTATTTCAAACTCTAAAAGCCTTTTCAGGTATTTTTCATCTAAAGAGAGTTACATTCATAGCAGCTGAGCCATGTATAACGGCAGATGTACAATATTATCCTTAACTGCTACATCTTTTGTATACAGTATGTATGAAGTCCCGACTACCGCCTTAAAGTGACGACAGAATTTATCTAGAGACGAATGGCTGTGGTAGTCACCGGATTTCACTTCCACAGGGCATACCTTCTTTCCATCCGTAATCAGGAAATCAATCTCTAGATTGTTTTCACGATTCAAGTTATCTGAACGTGAATAAAAATAAAGGCGTTCTCTTTTCAGTCTAAGGAGTTGAGCAACGACATTCTCCATGAGCATACCTTCATTAATCTTCAATTTATCAAAAAGAACCGCTTTGTAAAGCTCGTTATCTGTAAACCTCTTGTCCTTGAATGTCAATGTAACGAGTAGGCCTGTATCTGCCATATAGCATTTCTGGGTGGCAGGGGCTGAACTTAATGCTAGGCCTACATGCGGGTCTGTTGAATTGAAACATGTATTTGTAATCATGGCTTCATTAAGCCATATAAATGCATCTTCGTATGTCCTGAATCTCGCCTCTTTATTAATTGAAGAAAGTTTATATTTCTTTTCTTTCTTCGAAAGCTGGGATGGTATATTGTCAAATATCGCAAAAACCTTATCTTCATATCCTTGAGCAAACTTCACAATATCCGAGCGGTAAAGGCTTAGTATCCTGCGTTTTACAGAATCTGAATCCTTGAAGTCACTTGACTCAACATAAGCTAATACGGACTGCGGCATTCCGCCTACAAGAATATATTTCCTGAAATCATTCATTACCTTACGGTGCAATGCTTCTCCCAGTGGGGTAAGAGAATCGTAGCAACGCCTTATTAATGGGTATGTCGCTTCATCTCCCATCGCCCACAGAAACTCTTCAAAATCGAGAGGAAACATTTCAATATTATCTTCCTCTGACGGGATAACTATATCCTGCACATTCTTCTTAAGCCTTATTAAAGATCCTGTCTCAAGATAATCATACCTTCCGTCGGCAACAAGATATTTTATAAGCTGCCTTGCTTCGGGACACTGCTGTACTT
>CAVFNE010000255.1:0-2475 GCA_963623755.1 Muribaculaceae bacterium
AAAGGAAGGCACCTGATTCAGTGAGTTTTCGTGTAATAATTCTGGAGATTCAGGTATATATATTATGCATCAAAAATTAGAAGCCTAAAAGCACATAGCTTTGATGCTCTGCCTAGTTCAGTAATAGACTTAAAACTTGAGGATTTTAAAGTAACTGAAATAGAGACTAAACAACCAGTACCTCTTGCATTAGATAAAGAGAAAGATCCTTTTGGCATAGGTATAATTGTTCTCAATAGAATAGCATCAAGGTTCACTTATGGTATTTCTATTGAGAAAAGCTATTATCTAAGACAAGTACCAGGTTCAGTGAATGAAAAATTTATGCTTGACGGCATGGGACAGATTATAAACCTCAATCGATTATAGGAATAATGAAATGCTATTCGGAATGCACATAACTACTTTTCTAGGGTGTATAGTTATCTATATTTCAGGAACATATCTTTTGATATGCAAAGTCACACAACAGACTTTGAGTGAAATGATCCATATTCTTGAAGATATCCAATATCAGACAACTATAGGTAGAATATCTTTAATGGAATTAGCTCTTATGGCTAAAGGAGATAATGCTTCTGAGATATCTGAAATGGATATACCTGAAGGTCTGATTAAGCTGTCTTAATCCCTTTTTACAGGTCAATTTGTTAATTGTTAATACAGAAATCTCTTGACGACAAGCATAATATTCATTTCTTTTAAATATATAATATTAAAGAATATTGAGTTATATATGCTTGTAGTTTATGGTGATTTCAAAGATACAGATACTAAGGTTCTTTCTGCAATGTGGGAAGGACTAGATAATGTCAAGGTTTTCAGACTAGGTGATAATCCTAGTGGTAGCAAAAAGGATTTAATTACCTGTTTAGAGGTTTTTGCAAAACAAAAAACTCGTGAATAAAAATACGAAGTTTCATGTATTATTATGCGCTTTTTCGGTCTTCGATGGACCTAAATCGGCTTGAAAGACGTGCTGGAGCTTAAAGACTTCAAAATCTTCCTGTCGCCGGCAATTCTCTTCAATAAGGAATCGGCATCGTTTCCGATGCTTTATGAAAAATTGATTCAATCTGTATTCTTTTATCGCTTAGGCGACTTCTTTAAGCTGTTTCGACTTCAGGTTCTCTCGTATCTTCTTTATGGTCAGGAGGAGTACTGCAAGTTGAATATCGAAGTGTGCTTTTGCTCCACGGGAGTACAGCTTTTCAATGAGAAAGCACTCCTTGAGCTCACTGTTTGTTCTCTCGACCGTAGTACGTTTCTTATATAGCAAAGCTTCATCTTCCGACATCGCTTTCTTTTCACCTTTTGAGTTGGCCTTGAAGTCGATGATTGGATAGATTTCATTCATCATGGCAAAATCTTCTATCTCGCTGCTGCTGTAACCGGCATCCATGAGTGTGAAATCGAAATTACAGATCCTCATGGACTTTCTGAGAAGAGGAATAGCCAGAAGAGAATCATGTACACATGCGCCTGTTGTGACAAATGAGACTGGAATACCACGGTCATCAACTGCTATGTGTGCCTTCCTGCCGATGAACCAGGTCTGATTGCCTTTCGAGTTTTTCTTGCCTGTAATCGAGCATCTGTGCTCAAGTGAGGATATAAAAATGTCTTCATCGCCTGTTTTCGCCTCATTTTCGAGGTATTCCTGTCTTTCTTTCTCTTCCAGGAAGACTCTTTCTTCCTCGGATCCTTTCTTTTTGCGACCTCTTTTCTTCGGCTCTTCCTTTATCTTCTTCACAGGTTTCTCTCTACCCTGGATGATTGTGGAGTCTATTGAGATGTTCTGAGTGTCGACATCACTGAAATACGCTTCGGCTATTGCGTGATGAAGGTCATATACAGAGACAGCTTCAATGAGTTCATTTGTTCTTCTGCTGACGACCGAGTCACTCGGAACTTTTATCATTCCCGCAATCGCCTTCAGGTTTGGACTCCTCCTGAGAGTCTCTATGGCCGCATGTGTATTACATTTATATATAGACATGACAACCCTGACAGCCAGGATGTCTGATAGTGTGTATCCCTTACGTCCTGTTCCGTTTGTCTCAAATACGATGAACGGCAGTAGAGATGAGAGCGTATTCCACTGTGACGCAAACTCTATCTCCTTCTCGGTCGGAGCTGTAAAGAAGAATCTTTTCCAGCAATTAGGATCAAGAAGAAGCGCTCTCAGAGAATCGCTTGTCAGTTCTGCCAGTTCTATCCTGGAGATGGATTCATTCTCATCTACAGGAACGAATGCACATTCTTCAAGTTCGGACTCGATGAAGAGTAGTGGTTGAATAGGAAGGTTATTAGTTTTACTATTAGCCATATCAATTGCTCCTTTCTGTTTTTCTGTTACAATTATTATAACACAAAGGAGCATATTTTTATACACTAAAAAGAAATATTTTACAAAAATAGGTTATTCGCTATTTGTGGTGGGTAACCTCAAGCCATGATCTTCACAAATGGGAA
>CAVFNE010000256.1:0-2467 GCA_963623755.1 Muribaculaceae bacterium
AGGACAACACCCATCGGTACCTATGCATTCTCCCGTAACGTAGTGCTTATGCACTGAGGCTAATCAACAAGGGTATGCTCGCTTTCGCTCATACCCCGGGACTTGTCCCGTGGGTTATTGATTAAAGCCTTCTCAGAATCTCCTCTGTCTGTTTCTCATCATCTATTTGGGATATCTCGAAGGCCCTCTTTCCCGCATCCTTTATCGATGCCCCGATATGATAGAGAGTGTGGCTGTCGAGTATCATGAATCTGTCATGGAACTCATCTGTATAATTGACGGAGAGAGTAGGATATTCCTTATTGAAGGAGTCAATTTCACTCTCTGTAAGCTTTGAATGCTTCCCGGAAGTGTAGATTTTGACTTCTATTCCCTCTTTCTTCTTGGAGAGTAAATCCAGCGTTGCCGTATCTGTATAGCCGTCGATGAGGACAATCTCCTTTTCTGCTGTGTGAATGATATCGGCAATACAGGAGAATGCGTCGAACATCTGACCGCGGAAGAAGAGCACAGCTTTCTTCTCTCCCGGTTCTTCAAGCTGCTTTAAAACTTGTCCTATTGCTTTATCGTGTTCAAGGAGTTTCATATTGATTCTGTCCAGGTTTTGAAATACAAGCGCATTGTCAGATAGGTACTGTCTCATAGTTTTGAATAAGCGTATTAGTGCAATACTTTGCCTTGTTGCCGTTTCTCCCTTTAGAACAGTCATTAACATGTATATTCCCTGTTCGGTGAATGCAAATGGAAGATAAACTCGTCCTCCTTTCCTGCCTTTTGTCTGCATTATCGTGGTCGAAAAAATCGACCTCGATACCTGCTGAGCTTCATCCGCCGTTAATTGAAACCTGAAATCTTCCGGAAACCTGGAGATATTGTTTTTCACCTGCTCATTGAAACGCTTTGTTTCGTATCCATAAATCTCAGCGAGATCGTAGTCCAGCATCACATGCACTCCACGGATGGTGTATATCTTGTTTTTAATTACACCTGTCTCTATCAGCTGAGGCAGTGTATTCTTGTTGTTTTCCATATATACTCACCTTTCATAACAGCTCGAGGAAGAATGATAAGAGGGACACTCCTTGCTTATCCCCGGGCCTTGCCGGCCTGATTCTGCTCTTCTTTTCAACGGTTGGAATGTGCGGATTCCACCAAATGAAAAAAACACAAAAGTTTACTAAAAATCGGTGTACACGCTTTCTTTAATTTGCTACACTCCTAGCAACATTGAGAGCAATCTCAATACTATTCGTAGGAAATTTAACACTACGGTAGATCTCCTCAGGCAAAGGGTCTCTACTCACTAGAGAATCTCATTTCCCCCTCCTTAAATCTAGTAATATGAGACCTTTTGACTGTTTTATTTTTATCCTTTCCTCTCTCTTAATTCTTGATGTGGCTTAAAAGTGGCGTCCTTTTTCTCTTTCAATCGATATTCTTCCCGTCGTTCTCTTCCTCTCTTCTTTTCACTGCCGTCGTCGGGATGTCGCATAAGGGCAGCGGCAGGGGAAAAGAAGAAGGCTGTTTAATTTTTAACATTGTTTTTCTATCTTCGTTGATTGTAGTAAAATTATGTTGTGAAAACTGGCTATACCAGACATTTTTTCATCCTCCTTTTCTCACTCCTCCAGACATGTCAGCCTAACGATTGCATCATAGATCCAGCTCGTCACTTTCGTGCACTCGCGTCTCATCCTCTCCATCTCCCTGATAGTAAGATGATCCCTGATTATTCTGAGTGTTTTCGTCGTTATGTTTGTCTTTCCGACGGCCCTCAGGGCTTCCACTACTATTCCCGATTTCTCCGAGAGTCCCGCTATGTCCTTCGTCAGCGTATGGTGGAAGGTGATTGTCTCTCTCCCGACTCTGTAGGAGCGGGCGGGGCCTGTCGACATGAACGAGAGGGATTTGTCATCCCTCGCGGCAAGGCCGAGAACGAAGAGACAGTGCTGACGCGACGGGGTTATACTCCAGCTGAACTTCTTCGCTATTGCTGCTGCGACCTTCCTCATGTCGGGGGGATCTCCTGTGGGAAGGGGCTTCCAGTAGAGTCCGTTCACCAATCGTTCTATTGTCCCTTTTTTTCCGATTCTGAGTATCGTCCTCTTTACGGTGCCGTATGAGCCGCAGGAAAGAAAGTCGTAGAAGGAGAATACTGCTCCGTACTCCATTCTCGAAATAGATTCTATGAGTTTTTCCTGTATAGTGTTCATCTTTCCCTCATATCCGGAGGGGTCCCCGGCCCCTTTTCTGCACGGTAGCAGAAAAACGGAAAGGGGACAAGATGTGCACTTTAACTCATTTTGCCATAAAGAATTAAGCTATATTCTATCTATTAAAAGTACTCTAATTATTCTATTAATATAAGTATTATTATTTATGATAAATAAGGGCCGTCGCCACAGACTGAAATATTTCGACCTGTGCGGATGAAATTGACCTGATAGGCAAAATATCTTTTTGACCA
>CAVFNE010000257.1:0-2466 GCA_963623755.1 Muribaculaceae bacterium
CAGCCTCGGGGGGCAATCTCCTAAGAGTAAAACTCGAGCGTAAATGCGATGTGGTGAAGGGAAAAGTTGATGTTGTTTTTCCGGAAATTTTGGCCAATAAGGCCTGATTAAAGGTACACGTCTTCGTCGCTCTTCTTCTTGACCATGAAGAATGAAAGGATGAAGAGCACAACGATAAACCCGAGAAAGTACAGTGCGCTCTCTTCTGTGTTAAGCGAGCACAGAAAGTCATATGTGCCGTGAAGGAGAATAGGAACAATTAGAGATGCCACTCGCGATATTACCGCTAGTCCTCTGTCGCCCTCGAGGTCGTGCCTTTTTTCCTTGCCGTACCATATTCCCATGAAGACACCGAATGAACAATGTCCCGGAATTGCTGTGAGAGCACGTGTAATTGCAACCGAGAGGCCGTAGCGGAAGACGTAGAGTATATTCTCCCAGAGTGCAAACCCCAGAGATACAGCAACGGCATATACCACGGCATCGTACTGGCAGTTGAATTCGAAGCTGTTGTAAGTGCGCTTCCTAAGTAGGGCATACTTCGAGCCTTCCTCGCTGACAGCCACAACAACATAGTACATCAGGACGTTATATATAAGAGTATCCGGGGTATAGTAGGATGAGAGGATATATGTTCCAAGCTCTTCGAGAATCATTGCAATTACAGTTGAAAAGATTCCAGAGACAATTAATAGAAGTATGAAAACGGGATTCTCCTTCTCGAGCTTATCGGCCTTATAAACCTTCACAAGGAGAACAAGAGCAGGTAGGACTGCAGAAAGCACGAGAATGGTTCTTGGTAGAAGAAGAAAATATAGAAGCATGACTAACCCTCTTTGGTGTATTGTAATCACATTTCAAGTAAAGGTGTAGTCGGAGTGACGTAACCTCAAGTAAGCCTTTATAGGCCCTGAAATCCGTTTTTTCTCCTCAGCGACTACGTAATATGCCGGTAAAAAGACAATTAAGGATTGAGAATGTGTGTGCTAGAATGACTTTAAGTCAAGATTTATAAAGGAATAGAAATGAGAACCTGGACAATTCAGAAAAAAGAAATTGTGGATAAGATAATGAAAGACGGGAGTTATGTGCCTGATTTTGGCCTTTGTGATGTCAACAACCGTAACCTTCCACGAGCCTACAGTTTTCTTCTGGACATTATGAATGAAGTGTATCGTTCAAAGCAATATATCCGAGGCGTTGTGTTCTGTATGGCACCATCCTTTGAGAGGGCTTTTAAAAACCCACAGGATATTGCTCATCACTTTACGGCGAATCCTGGGTGCTTGAATTACATGAAAAATGGCGGGATTTCTCTTCTTGATGGAGACAATATCCTGATGGAATTGGAATACCCGGATAACTTTGTGTTTCTTGATGTAGATATCGAGCTGTTCTGTGCCCTGGATGATTGTCTATGCATCAATACGGACAGTCACACATGGGGGATACAGAGGGGAATGATAATCGGGGATGAGTATTTGGCTAAAATTGAGAGGCTTACCATAGATTGGCTTAACAGAGACTCAAAGGAATTTCTGTTTTCGTCACCTGTTAATCTTGTACAACAGCATATTCCTTTTATAACAGTAGAGAACATTTTAAACATGTGGCCTGTTTCTGTTCTGCGAAAGTAGAAGCAGCCAGATTCCTCTGTGCTGTGTTCTATGTTAATTCTGAGAGATCACTTTTTCATGTTGCTCTGTTAAACATTTTGGTCTTTGTGATAATAGTTCAATAACACGGCATTTTCATCTTCATGCAATCTCTTATGACTAATTTGGGGTACGTTTAAGTTTCACGCTTTCTTGTAAGCACGAAAATGTTTTTTATTAGTTCAGCGTGCTGTCTGCTTGATAATGCGAAGTGGATTTACGCCATGAACATTACTCACAAGGCAAAAAATGCCCATTTTTTTCCTTTTCGGGCATGGCTCAATTATTCAGCCGGGCATTCGTCTCCCGGCTCGAATTTACCTTGACAGCCTAGTTAGTTGTGGTATCTCTGTGGGCAGTAACAAAGAATGCAGCAGACGGCAGGACGACAGTAATAACAGCTCATGCAATATCCGCCTTCAGGAATATCTTTCCTAGAAATTTCATCTTGCCAGTATTCACAGGTGTTGAAAGCTGTAACAACCGGATGTCCGTTATCGTATAGTGTGCCACATTTGTCACCCCCCGCTACATCTCCCAGTTCGTCGTCTCCGATTTCGCTTGATTTGGGATTAAGACGGGTAAAATATCTATCTGCTTCTTCCTCTGTTAAATCAAAGCCGTTTTCCTTTGCAATCGTGATAAGCTCTTCGGGACTCTTTGCCGTTTTTGCTTTCTCAAGTAATTCTGCTTTCACTTTCATTTCGCTTACTTCCTTAAAAATTATAGTTCACTAATATGTACTATAAAACGGGGATCTTGTTAGGAGATTTTTCTCGAGTGAATATGACTTTTTCAATAATCTCAATAA
>CAVFNE010000258.1:0-375 GCA_963623755.1 Muribaculaceae bacterium
GCTTCTATTATATCGATAACAAATGTAAGTGGGCTATAGAGAGACTGAAGGAGATTTTTTCGGAAAGCTAACGGTACTGCAGAATCTACTTTCTCCGGGTTCTATTGAGAATCTTAGGCCCTCTGCTGTCGAGGTTCCCTTGTTTTTTGGTATTTGATGTTTAACGCCGGGCTTTCGGATGACGGGGTAGAAGATTGTTGAAACTCTGGAATATTTACAGAGTTTCAATTATGTCGGCTCTTTCGGAGCTCTCTTCCTGGAGGCTTTTGTATTATGGCGGGGGAAGCGTTCAGCTTTGAAACCGCGTTTTTCCGCCTCAACTTATCTCAGGAAAAGCTTTTTTCGTTGATTTGCGTTCATGCTTCTCCTCTAACC
>CAVFNE010000258.1:385-2421 GCA_963623755.1 Muribaculaceae bacterium
CCTCTTCATAGGTGTGAGTGAATTTAACAATCATCGGATTAAAAAATTATTTAGAGAAGAGAGTATTGGTATGTTATCCTCAAGTAATATGGAGGAAATAATGGATTTTGAAAAAGCTGTAGTCGAAGCATTCAAAAAGAATAGAATTGGCGTCAAGATTATTGAAAAGTATGAGGGATATTCCAAGATAGAGTATGTGCTTGATAGACTGACGATGTGTGATATTTCCGACAACAAGGTGAATAAAATCACACAGGATATGGCATCTCTCTTATCATTTGTTCCAGAAATTGTCGTAAGCAATTTGTTTTATGAGATCAGTGTATTTGTAAGAAAACCGACTCCTGAAATACTTGATTATTCAAAAAAAGACACGCTTTTAACTGATTTTGATAAGCAGAATGAACAGGCTTTTACTTTCGCTGTAGGAAGTGATGCAATCGAGGCTGATTTAAGGACATATAATCTTGAGAGATACTCTCCGATGCTTATCTATGGTGATGACGGATACGGAAAGACAAACTTGATAAAGGTCATTCTCGAGGAGTTTAAAGATAAGAAAGACTTCCGCTTTATAATAGGAGACTCCCTTTCTAAGGGTGAATATGACTCAAAGATGAGAGATCCGCGTTATACGGTAATCAAGGAAAAAGATCAAATAATGAAGGCGCTCTGTAATCTAAAGGCTGAGATACAGGAGCGTGCAGTTTTTTCAAAAACAGCTGAAAATGAGGAAGGGGAGGAGAAAAAGCGATTCGAGCCATTGGTTTTCGTCATCGATGATTATGCCAATCTGGTGAAGGGGGCAGATGATGAGAACGAATTGAAGAGGATAACAGCATATGTCTCGAAGAGAGGCTGCAGATATAATGTTTTCCTTATCCTTTCGTCTGCTGTTATTTGTGATATCTTCAAAGGCGACGAACTTTCCATCTTCAAGAGTATCATATCATTCAAGTGTGAAAGAAGTGCCGATAACTACCTGGGTGAGGATGTAAGTTACTTCAATATACCGTTGTACTACCCCGGAGATGCAGTCTTCTACGATGTGGATTTCGAGGGTGGTGACAGAGTGCAGTGTTTCAAGCTTGAGGAGTAGAAATAGTATTTTGATGAATCTGAAAGAATTGATTCAAGGTGTTACTACATCCCCGGAAGGAAGATTGTTGTCGACATAGGGGAGGATATCTTTGAAGAGTGCAGAAAGCGTACAGCCCCAGAAAAGTTTGGGCTTCAACGATAATTTCATGGATACAGTATAAAACGCCAGCTGTGGCATCTAATGTTTTCGTGCTGGCATTAAGTCAAGAAAACGCGAAATAAGAAACAGGAAAAGTCTCCGGAGGACAGGAGACCTTCAAGAAGGGGAGACGAGGGTGTCTCATATTCCCGATTCTATATTTCTGATTTAGTCGTTCAGGTTATACCAGAATGTAGGGCGGACATAAATTGGGGTGGTCTCCTCCCGCCATCAATGCTGTTAACTTTAGGCTGCTTGATGCCGTTTGGAGGTGTAATTTACAGTCTTAAGGCAGGTTTTGATTAGAAAAACATGAGAAATAAAAATGGGCTTCTTCTTATACTTGATTTGCTCTATAAATAGATGAAGGGAGAGGCTGTAGTGTTTACTCATTTTAAAGAGATATATGCATATCGGGATATGATATATTGTTTAGTCCGTAGAGAATTGCGTGGCAGGTATAAGGGATCTGCCCTCGGCTTTCTCTGGACAATGATCAACCCCCTGTGTCAGATTATTGTGTATGCATTTGTATTCAGGGTTGTATTTAAAGTCAGTATAGATAATTTTTATCTTTATATGAACATCGGCATGATGCCCTGGACCTTTTTAAATACATCGCTTTATGGCGGCTCAACATGTATCAGAGCACAGGCAGATATGGTGAAGAAGATATACTTCCCAAGAGAAGTAATTCCCATTTCGTATGTCACAAGTACATTCATAAATATGCTTCTGAACGTAACAGTTCAGCCCTAGGGTAAACGATAGGCAGGGAAAAGGTGTTTTTGAGGCA
>CAVFNE010000259.1:0-2406 GCA_963623755.1 Muribaculaceae bacterium
AGGGGTGTGCACCTTTAAACGTTATGTGTTTCGATATGTTCCCATGAACTGACAGAAATTGAAGGCCGTTTAGACTATCTTGCACTTTCAAACGATAGCCTATTAATAAGTTTTTGTGCGTTAAAATGATATTTTGGAGTGTGTTCATACCCTCGACATTAACACGACTGTCTCGATGTGGCTTGAGACAACAGTATGTACGTCAGACGATTTTTTGCCACCTTTAAACGATAACCCAAACAGTGCACACCTATCGTTTATGAAAAATCAAGCAATCGTTTAATAGTGCATAAATATAAAAAATTACGATATTCAATCAGTGCAACCATCTAAGCACAATATTGCATTACTGTGAATATCCATCGTTATGCGTATCGAGGAAAGTTGCTTTCTTATTGAAAACTTGAACACCATCTTGACCACAAAAAAACCAACCAGTGTCCAAGTCCGGGGCTAAGCTGAGATTATCTGCTTACATATTTCTGATTAGGACTGTTTGGTTTATCTGGTATCGTCAACTTGAGCAACTCCAATTTTAGCATAGGATTTAAAATATTCAGTCGAAAGTAGTTCCTCGATCTGATACCACATTTTTCCATAATTTCATCACGCGTCTTAGGCTCTTGACAGAAAAGCAGTAGTTTATTTACAGCATCTGTTGAGAGTTTTATTTCAACACCATTGAATAACACTTTACCCTTTTGCTTAACCGTTGGTCCCGCAGTAACTGTTGCCACTCTATTCAATGGAATAACTATCTTAAAAACATCTCCGTCTTCGCTAAATACGGGTTCACCACCACTATACAGCCTCGTATATTTATAGCTGTTTCGCATACCCGATCCAAGCTCATCCGCGAGCCCCATTTCTCTAAAGACCTTACTGATTGATGGGTTCTTCTGATACGGCACAAATGATGATATATCAAGGTTCCCATAGCCATGAGGGCGATTTGCATTAGTAAGTTCAATCTTTTCTGTCTCAATTACCATCTTTGCAACATATCCGGAGCTGTAATCACGGTGCATCAAGATGTTGCTGACAACCTCACGGAGAATACGGTCTCTTGCACTTACATTCATAAGTGTCTTTGTCCCCTTTCCAATCTCCTCTTCAGAAAGAACAAAACGATCATTGAGATGTCTCTGCCCGAATATCATGAGTCTGTCATATGATTCTATAAGATTCGTAATAATCACATCTCTATCATCATACCGATCTGTGTCAAAAATCCTCACAATTGCATCAGTTTTATGCTGATAGCAGACTGACATAATGAGGCTATCTGTCCCAAAAAGAAGAATCGCAGCAAGCGTAAGCCCTTCCTTACCCGTCTCCGGATCAATGAGAATCAGGCCACAGGATCGCAGAAGCTCCTCATCACTACTGTTTTTCCATGGATGGTTTTCTCTCTTTGACACAGCGGAACGTCTAGCTCTTTCAATAAGATCTTTTCTAAGATCTGAAACAGAAAACACTGGATAAACCCTGTTTACATAAAAATTTTGCCTTTCATCTTGAATAGAGAGAATCTTTCTCTCAAGTTCAATACCTTCGACAATCTGGAGAGTCGAACCTGAACGGCTATATTGAACACCGTTATAGGTTACAAGCCCCGGATAATGTCTTACTTCAATTTCAATATAGTAATAACGCCCATCTAAATCACGATAAAGAGGATTATCAACTTTAATTCTTTCAAGGTTCCTCTTTTCGTTTTCATCCAATGTAGCGATATCGCCACATACATATTTATTAACAAGCTTGGAAGCGACACACAATGGAACACCATTGGTATACCTAATGTTGGTTCCAGACTCCGATGCAAACTTCAGCCGAACATCAGGTGTTATATGAAGCTTATCCCTAAATTTGTTTGGGAGATCTTCAAGAAGCTTTCTGTAGTCTTTCAATCCCACAACATAACCATCATCATTAACACCAATATACAGAATACCTCCGTGAGTATAAGCAAACGCTGATATCCACTTCATATACTCATCATGCCATGATGACTTCCATTCCGATATCTCAGATTCCGGTAAAGATGCCATTACTCTGTTCTGACCATCCATTGAACTCTCCTCTTCATAGTACACGCATAGTTATCCAACAATCATTCCGGAGCACTAATTTCCTCCATATCGAGAGAATTAGATAAAACTGGCGTATATACCTTATGTTTTTACTATGCTATTCGCAAGATTCTGTTATCACTCTGTAAAATGCAAAAAAATACAGCCAAAATTAGCTTTCAGAATACCAATCTCTTAACAACCTAAAAGCAAATGCCAAAATACTTGTTATCATTAAACTATGTATTGACACCCCCCCCCCATTAAGCTAAACACGATATTCATTATAAGAGGAGGATATCATGAAATCTAAAGGAACAGCATATCTTTT
>CAVFNE010000260.1:0-2362 GCA_963623755.1 Muribaculaceae bacterium
AGTGGTAGATTGTAAGTACCGTCAGTAAATGTCGCATCATCAAAGAATGCAGCTCTGATGTTTTCATCATCCGGATCCAGGCCCTGTTCTATGAGCTTTTTCCTCAGTTTCTCTACGCCGTCCTCATATTTCTCTCCGATAAACCGCAGAAAAACAAGGGTCAGCATCATATCACGCTTTTCAAAAAATGAGCCGGAGTTACGGGCAGCCCTCAGGATATCCCTGCACTTAAAAAGTATGGCGTCAAGGTTAATCTGCTTATCGTTATCATTTTTCTTCTTAGCCATTAATCCTCCATGTATTTCGTTCAGAAATACACTATTACACAGGAGACTGAATAATCCAGAAGATAAGTATATGAATCAGTCCCCCTGTAAAGTATAGCCCATATTCCCTCTCGTTAAGCAATAATTCTTAACGTTTCCATCTTATTCATCCTTGCAGTTTTATGCCGCAAAATCTTTACCCGTACTTCATTGCAAAATGCCCCGACTCCTATATCGTCCAGTCTGGACGAGCTTCGGTTGTTTTGTGTACACCGATGTCGCAGCTGTTTTTATTCTCTCCTCTTAGTGCTACAGGTTGCGCGGACACTCTTAAGTCCTCACTCTCCATGAGGTCTTCCATGGAGACTATCATGTTGTAGAGGTCGGGGTGAAGATGCTCTCGGAGTACTCGACAATCTTTTTGCCATCTGTTTTTACAATACGTGAGGCGAAAATCAACGGTTTCCGATGTCGATCTTGGCATCAAGACTCTTGGATTTGGAAGTACTATGTTGTTGTCCGTCTAAGAGAGTCCTGGGGCGGACAAAGGACAACACTCTCTCAATTGCCGCCAAGCTATCCTCAGAGGTGTGTAGGCAATCGAAAGCGTCATTTTGCGCAATATCACCGAATGGAATCCTGACGAAACAATATTCTGATTCAGAGGAGAACAATAAGAATATTTCTTTGAGAATTACAAACATTCTCTGTAATTGTTCGATTAGATAGAAATACCGGTTTTCAGCAGAGAGAGAGTAAACCTCTCCTCTCATCACCTTTTTAAGAAGAACATCGCTGAGAGAAGATGCTTACTCTTCGCCTTCTCTTAATCCAATTTCATCTGTCGTCTCAGAGTTTCTCGATTATACACTCGTGCGTCTTCGTCTCTTTGTCGTAGTTGATGTCGACTAGAAGGATATTGTTTGTGTACTCTTTTATCGACTCCGGATAGTTCTTTGCTTTTATCTCTCCAATTCCACTCAGGGCAGTTTTATCCCACCTTAGTTCGATGAAAAGGGCAGGACATTCCGGTCTAATGTATTCAGGCTTCGGAATATAAACAAGATCGGCAAATCCCTTACCACACTTAAATTCGCGGCGTGGATCCAAGTAGTAATCTCTTGCTTTCAAGTATGCCCAGATTAAGACAGAAGCGAGTGTATCCTCATCGTTGTACTCCTTCGGAGAGTCATTGAACTCTTCATGTATCTTCTCTATCTGAGATGCCACATTCTTTTCGTCTCCCGAAAGTGTTCCATCCAATATACTCTCAAAAACCTTCTCGCTTATCTCTGTCTCCCGGATACTGTATCTGGAAAAGGCGTGCCAAATTTCATCCTTTATCTCCGCGTTCGGAATAAAGGCAGTCTTCTTCTCCCTGTTATATCCCAGATACCCCAAGATGAATCATATATGTCAGGACATTGTCCGTGTTTGATATGCCGGCCGTGTCATTATTGAATGTATCCGTGATAACATCAACCTCCTCTCCCCCGAGGAGCAATAGAATACGCTTCTTCAGCCCTTTGAAATTCATTTTCAGCAGATCTACGACAACATCAATTGAGCATGTATCACACCAATAGCTTTTAAACTTCCCCGAAAACATCACCCTGGAGATTTCCATAGGGTTGTAGGCCTTCGATTCCTTAAGACGATATGCACCGTATCGGCGTTTAACTTCCTCTGCATCGATGCCATACTTCTCACAGAGAGTTATTACCTCAGCTTCAGTAAAACCCATATACTCTGCAAATAGCCCAGGATGGACAAATGAGCGCATACAGAAATTGTTCAACCCCGACTGTGATATTTGTTTCTTTACAGGAAGTATTCCCGTCATGTATCCGAGAGCAATAAAGCGGGAAGGAAGTTCTCCCTTGAATAAAGAACATAGGAACCTGAAGTAATCATCCTGAAGGCGCTGATTGTCTGCGTAGTCCCTTACAAATACATCCCACTCATCGATGATGACAACAAATTGATTCCCTGTTCTCACATTAATCATGGAAAGTGCATTGGCTAACGACTTTTCTCCTTCTTCCACGTACTCTGGGTAATATTGTCGAAGCTCTTCTATAATTTTCTTCTTGATT
>CAVFNE010000261.1:0-2361 GCA_963623755.1 Muribaculaceae bacterium
AAGTGCATGGCACGAGGAATGAATACAAACTGGTTGAGCAGGACGATTACCTGCTAGCAGATGGTCTTCATGAAGCGATTGTTCCAGAAGATCTTTCCGGCAAAATCCAAACTTTTGGATTACGCCGGCTAAACAATGTGATGAATTATAAGCAGTCAGAGCTTATACCCTAGGCAAAGCAGAACAAGGACTACTCAGCACTTGCCGACAAGATAGACGAGCTTCGAGTACAGAAGCAGAAAATCCTTGTCGAGAAGTCACAGGTGGAAAGCACCAAGAGACGTATCAAGGAAATGGAGGAGTTGCTCTCAAAGGAGGGCAATGAACTCTCCGGGTACGACGAAAGCATTGTACGTGACTACATACAGGGTATCGAGATATTCGACGACCATTTCAAGGTAAGATTCAAGGCTGGCATAGAGGTGGAGATTAAGAGATAACGCTTTCATAATCAGTGATAACATTCCAGTGCATGAGTAGATAGGGCCGTCTATCTCTTTTTCTGTACCTTTTCACGGGAATAAAGTGGTGGAGAAAAAAGCAATAGTGCTGTAATATCATGATATGAAGATAATACCTGTCAGCAATCCGATATTTGAGAATCTGAGACAAAACGACGACTGCATTTATGTCGACAAAACAGAATATGTATACAGATTTGTCAGCGACGGGATAAACCGTTATTACTTCATTTCCCGCCCGCGCCGCTACGGAAAGAGCCTTATGTGCTCGACTCTCCATGCCCTCTTTGAAGGAAAGCGTGAGCTGTTTAGGGGACTATATATAGACAGTACGGATTATTCCTTCGAAAAATATCCTGTACTTCACTTGAATTTCGCAGATTTCAATACAACGAGGTATGACGCTTTCCTCAATGACTTTCAGATTGCCTTATCTGATGAGGCGGAAAAGAACGGATTGACTGTCGCTAAGGATGAGCCTTCCACCATGCTGAAAGCTACGTTGAAGAAAGCGGGAAGAAAAGTTGTCATCATCGTCGATGAATATGATTCTCCCATAGTCGATTCCTACATGGATAAAGAGAAGTGCGACAGGATCCGTGACACTCTGAGTATGTTCTACACTGTCATAAAGAACAACGTCGACAAGGTACGATTCTTCTTCATTACGGGGATTACGAAGTTCTCGAACATGTCCATCTTCTCGAAGATGAACAATCTCATCGATCTGACCTTCGACAAGAATTATGCTGCAGCCTTAGGTTACACACAGCAGGAACTGGAAAACAACTTCTCCGAGTATATAAATGCATATATGGCGGGAGAAGACAGGGAATATGAGACAAGAGGGGAGTTTCTTGAGGCAGTAAGGGACTACTATGACGGCTACCGCTTCTCATACAGGAATGATGTAAGGGTATATAATCCGGTCTCTGTCGGAAAATTCTTCCAGAATGACTGTGAGTTTGATCCCTACTGGGAGAATACGGGAGCGAGCACGCTGGTAGTCAACCTTGCGAGGGACTACAACCTCGAAAGGATAATGACGGACGATGTTGAAATCGGAATCACTTCGATTAACACCTTCGACTACAGCCATCTCAGAGAAAAGACACTCAATGACAGTCAGATCCTTGCACTGATTTACTTCACAGGATATCTGACCATAAAGGAAGGTGACAGCGACAGCTTCACTCTGACATTTCCGAATACCGAAGTCAGGAAGACATTCACACAGAATCTTGTACAACGTTTTACCGGAATCGATACATCAATTTTCGCCACCAGGGCTGTTCAGGCCGTAAGGAGCGGTAACGTTTCGGAAATAGTCCGTGTTATGAACGCCTACATAAAGGAATACCAGTACGACACCCTCGACAAGGCTGAAAAAGGCTACCAGGAAATGTTCTACTCCTTCTTCCTCATGATAGGAGGCATAAGAGTTTCTGCCGAGGACAGAACCCTTATCGGGAGGAGCGACATTCTCCTTACTCTAAAGAGGTATGTCTACGTTATCGAGATGAAGGTCGGTGAATCTGCAAAGGCTGCACTCAGGCAGATACACGAGAACGGATACTACGACAGATATATCAATACGGAGAAGACTATCCATCTTATCGGTCTCAATTTCACATCAGAGAAGAGACAGATAGACTCTTGGGTTGAAGAGACTGTCGACAAGACGAAGGAGCCGTTCTTTCTGGGGTGAAGGCCCCAGTCTTCAGAAAGGAGAAAAGAGGGATAGAAGAAAGCCTATCTGTTCTGTTCTTCATCAAATGCAAACGTAGCAGTCCTGACATCTGCTCCGCGGTTATTCAGGAGAACTAATAAATCAATAGTCTTCAGGACGACTGTGGCTCTGTTTGTCAGAGGATGGACACCTATGAGGCCGTCCCCGGCA
>CAVFNE010000262.1:0-2357 GCA_963623755.1 Muribaculaceae bacterium
TGGAACTGCAAAAGTTCGCCAATGAATTGGGTATTGCGATACAAGTGTCTCATTTTCCTCCTGGAACATCGAAGTGGAACAAAATAGAGCATAGGCTTTTCAGCCAGATAACAAAAAACTGGAGAAATAAACCACTTGATTCATATCTTACAGTTGTGAAACTGATTGAGAGTACAACAACATCTACAGGATTAAAAGTCGGCTGCTCACTGGATATAAGAAATTATCTAACAGGGATCAAAGTTAATGATGAAACGATGAGCAAGTTACACATACTGCGTGATAAATTTCATGGGGAATGGAACTATACGATTCTACCCGATGAGCATCAATTTGCAGGTAACGAGGACGAGTAGTTTTGCACAAGTATTAAATTAACAGTTCCTAAGCGGCAATTCTTCCCGATAGATGTGACCTCTCTGATGCAATCTGCAATAAAGAACTCATTGTTTCCGCTGAACCGGCCCCCGATAGGACAGAACCCTACATTTCTCAGGGGAAAGAAGACTGATTTGCCTAATCCAACTATATTTCTCTCATGCAGATAGACTACGCATAAGCCTATTGGCATTCATATGTAAGCGTAATCTCGTGCGCAATCCCATTATTTTGGCCTTAATTACATAATAAGGGCATGAATTACACAAACGAAGAAAAAGACAAAATGGTAAAAACTTACTTCAAACTCCAGAAGTCTGAAGTTCCCGTGTCCGTCAGGACATATGCTGCCCATATGGGGGGCAAGTACTACACCTTCAGAGAAATTATGCTTTCCTCTACCCTGCAGCGATTCCTGATAAATCTCTTTTTTTCTTGTGTGCCCCCTTGTAGGAGAAACTTAAAAAGCTGTTGTTGTGGGCCCCATTCTCAAGAGTAAAAAGCCGTTCGAATATAACGAACTTGATATCAAGAAATAGAAAAGTCCCCGACAAACCGGAGACCTATGTGCGGGAGTCAATGCTCCCGATTATGTATTCTGCTTTGTTAGTTCCACTTATACCAAAAAGCCGGACGGATGCCCTTTTGAGTATTGTATGTATCATTAGAAGCATAGCTTCCACTTGAAAGAAAATAATTTAGTTTTTTATCTCCCGATGGACGCGACCACCAATCTATAGCAGTTCCCTTATACTTCGCAATTTGATCATTAGCGGAAATAAAGTATTTCTGAGCTATCTCAGAATCAGAGAGAAGGAAGACATAGTCAGAGCCTCCTGAACTTGTCGTCTCAGCAGCGGTTATATTTCCCTTAACCATATAATCTGTTGAAAGGCTGTAAGTAGTAAAGAATAAATCAGAGGTAAGGTATTTCTGGATTTCGGAGCCTGAATATGTGATGGAATTATCATCATATGCTTTCTTCTCCAGAATATCCTGACTTATGAGGAGGGCTATCTTATTTGTTGTATCAACTTTAAGTGCCTTCCAGGCAATATTATCTGATGTATCTGTGGTATTTTTTTTGCCAATGAAGATGATATCTCCTACATTGGAGATAGCATCACCACGTGTCAGATATTGCTTCTCTTCCCAGACTGCAACAAGCTCGATGTCACCGGTAGTGTCAGCTGTAATTGTATATGATGTTTTAGCTGTTGAATCTTCTGTGCCCTTCAGCTTCCATCCCTTGAATACGTAACCAGTTCTACTAGGAGCATTAGATATTGTTACTGCATTGTTCTTAGTTGTGTCCTTGTATCTTGTGTAAGATGTAGGGTTGCCCTCAGCAACATTAGCTCCGTCACCTACTGTGTATGTGATTTTATATTCAGTCTCAGCCCAGGCATACCAGAATGCAGGGCGGACACCCTTATCGTCGTCATATTTGCCACCAATTACTACGTCGCCATCTGCAGCGATATAATAAGAAGATTTGCCATCTGTTCCATACAGTGTTCTCAACCACCAGGAAGCAGTAGTACTACTACCACAATAATTTGCAATTCTTTCGGAATCAGAAGTAAAATACTTAGGAACTGTTAATTTAATACTTGTGCAAAACTACTCGTTCTCATTACCTGCAAATTGATGCTCATCGGGTAGAATCGTATAGTTCCATTCCCCATGAAATTTATCACGCAGTATGTGTAACTTGCTCATCGTTTCATCATTAACTTTGATCCCTGTTAGATAATTTCTTATATCCAGTGAGCAGCCGACTTTTAATCCTGTAGATGTTGTTGTACTCTCAATCAGTTTCACAACTGTAAGATATGAATCAAGTGGTTTATTTCTCCAGTTTTTTGTTATCTGGCTGAAAAGCCTATGCTCTATTTTGTTCCACTTCGATGTTCCAGGAGGAAAATGAGACACTTGTATCGCAATACCCAATTCATTGGCGAACTTTTGCAGTTCCA
>CAVFNE010000263.1:0-2327 GCA_963623755.1 Muribaculaceae bacterium
GAGGCTTGAATGTGAAGAAAGCATCAAGGCTTACATTGAGAGTGGGGTTCCTGTTGAAAGTTCTATAATACTCAAGAGTGGAAAGTTCTAATCTCTTTTTTGACTAAGAAGAGCAAGCCTTAAGCATAATCCTCATCATTTGTACATAAAGTGCTTAATTATCTCATAGGTTTTTGTAGGGTATTTTTCATGTTAAATCTTTATAATATATAAAATAAATGTTGACTTCCAAGTCTATATATGATATAATTTTAATACAGTTATAATATAGATTAGGAGGATTTATGCCAGTATTAAGCATTCGTGTATTTGAAGAATATTTTTCACGTTTCGCATTCATGTTTAAGCCTATGTTCAGTCGTTTCTCTGCTTTCAATAATTTCCGTATTGCTTTGTTGACGTCTATGGTAAGCATCGAGAGAAAGGGAGTTACCGATACAGCGAGAATGTTGCCCTCATGTTTTGATTCTTATGACAGAACACGCTGTTACGAGACTATGATAAAATTCTTCAAGAATTCCGAGGCATTCAATCACAGAGATCTTTGGACTATTTTGTCTATAATTATCAGAGACAGTGGGTATCTATATAGAGATGATGTCGAAGGAAGAGTCCTGCTCGTAATCGACGGCCATAATGCCGTAAAGAGCGGAAGACGTATGCCGTGTGTGTCGAGAATAACACAGAGCAGCGAGACACCGACGAAACCTCAGAGGACATTCGGTCATCTTGTAGGAAGTCTGGGAGTAATAGCAGGAAGTGAGAATAAAAAACAGTCATGCTTCCCTATTGCAGGAGAGATACAGAACGGAGAAGACGAAATACTGCGATGGAATGGTGACGATGAGATGGCAGATAAATCTCACGTTGAAAAGATGCTCAGTATGGCATGTACAGCAACAGATACTTTCGCTGATGCATTTCTTCTAGCAGACTCTTATTTCTTTTCTGGCCCAGCACTTAACGCAATCAAAGAACACAACTTAGTGAAAACAAGACAGTCAATAGTCCTGGTCAGCAAGGCAAAAAAGAACTGTGTAGCCTGGACTCTCCCTCCAGAGACAGAAGAGAAACACCGGGGAAGACCTCGAGTAAGAGGGGATAAAGTTTACTTGAGAGAGCTTTTCGATGATGAAGAAAAATTCACTGAAGTCAAGATGAATCTCTACGGAAAAGAGGAGATTGTAAAATACAGAGAGGAAATTCTTCTCTGGGGTCAAAACTATACTCCGGTTAAATTCGTTCTCACGATTTCATCGAAAGGGACAGCAATATTTATCTGTACAGATACGAATGTCAATGCAGTTAAGATAATTTCCTTATATTCCAAAAGATGGAAAATCGAATCCTCGTTCAAAGTCAGTTCTCAGGACACTAAGGTTTTCAGTTATCATTTCTGGAGTAAAAAGCTCAATAAGCTCGACCGTTTTGCTCCTTCTTCTTCGCCTGATCCACTTGCCTCTATTCCCCAGAAGGACAGAAAGTCAATTGCAAATACATTCCGTGCTTACGAAAGGTTCATTACCATCTCGTTTATCGCACAGTCCCTTCTTCAGCTTATTGCGCTCATTCTTGAAGAACAGGGATATGAATCACCAATGTGGTTGAGGACAAGGAGAGGAACAGTTATCTCAGTGGGAAATCTCATTCATGACCTTCACTACCTAATTTTATTGGGTTTCGGAGAGCTGTCAGGACTTTCGAAACTTGATAAAAATAAAAAAGACGACAGCCAAATTCCTGATAAAAGCCATCGCCCACTGAAAATCAGTTGAATTATCACCTCAACTGATTAAAATCTAGCGCGATTTTTCCCTTTTGTCACTAGGGGGGGAAAGGGGGGAAGTATTGGCTTTTTTTAACAGGAATGCCTTATAAGGCAATTGAACCCCTGTTATTCATCCTCAAACATGGATGTCCCCTGCCTTAAGCTGGGATGTATGGAAAAGTTTCCACTCTTGAGATAGTTATAACTATACCATAAAATCCGGTACCTTTATGAAGAATGACGTTGAAATGAGTGCCTCCGACATTTTTGCTTTTCTTTTTTCTGATGAGTTTATCGACGATCCGCTCTGTAAATCGTTTACAGAAAAAGAGACAAAGACAATAGCAACAAGGCTAGTGGGAGATGACGAAAAAAGTGTCGTTGGAACTGGAACGAACGTGGAAGTTGATAAAAGAACTAAGAATGAAACATCTACAGTGGTAGTTTTTGACTACACATTTAATGGATTACATATTCAGGGGAAGATGACACAGACTAATGTTTCAATGGGCATTGATTATTTTGCTCTCGACGGAAGGTTCTTCGACAAGGATTCTCG
>CAVFNE010000264.1:0-2305 GCA_963623755.1 Muribaculaceae bacterium
CTAACACATTAAAAGCTTTATAAACCACCCTTTTTTATTAAAATCCTGGCGGATTTAAGGCCTTTTCATGAATATTTCCGTTTTACATACTTGACAGCTTGAAAGAGTTATGAAACATCAGGTTTTTTTGCCTAATTTCAGTCAATGAAAAGCGTTGTAAGATGAAGTAGCCGAGAGAAATCATAAAAATGTCAAATTTTGGCAATAGTATCCCCATACCCAGCCAAACTATGTTATAGTTTCCTCGTTCAGATGAGAGGATAGCTGGAGAAAACGGTCTTCTTCCAAACATCAAGAGAGTCGAAGTGCTCGTTGAATCCAACAGGATCAACATTGGATTTGTAACATTCAATCTGAATGATGTTATGAGCAAATCGTCTCAGGAGGGCAAGGTTACCAAGACCATTGCCCTTTCTTACAAAACAACGGTCCTCATAGAGTCTTGTATCCATCCAGTTGTTTCTTTCCTCAATGCCCCAGTGGTCTCTGGCGTGGAAAGCAAACTCCTTGGCGGAAAGCTTTCTGTTTGAAAGATAGTAGAAAGTGCCGGACGTCTTATTTCCTGTAATCATGTCTTCTCTTGACCGCTCAATTATGCATGAATACCGGGCAGTGTCGAAACCGCTGCGAAGGTTAGCTCCTACATTACAGGTTGCATGAGCAACACGTCTCTCGTATCGTCCATGACCTTTCTCTAGGCCACTGTCGTAGCTTGTGACTTTTTTGCTTTCCGTCATCCGCTTTATATGGTCTGCAATAGCCTTTCTTGTCTTTTTCTGGTTATCTTTAAGAGGAAGGATAAGTATCGCCCCATCCTTTTCGGCCTGCTCGAAAACGGCAATCTGTGTGCCGATTGCATCGAGTGAAATATACTTGTTGTATGTATAAATCCTTTTGAGAAGCTTGGGAATGCTCGGAATTTCATTCGACTTCGGGCCGACAATCTCACTGGAGAGATATAAATCCAGTTTTCTTCCTTCTTTATCTGTTATCCTCAGGAGAGCATGAACTACATATGGAGGAAGCTTCTTACCAGACTTCTTATCATACTTTGATGAAGCGCAGATTGCCTTTCCATCCATGAAAATTGAGCCCTTTTCATACTTCACTTTCTCAAGAAGGCATTGTATCCACTCTTCAAAATAGTATCTCAGTATCTCAAAGTCGGTTTCCCATATGGTACGGTAGAATGTCACAAGTGACGGCAACCCGTCGGGAAGCTCCCCTACAAGCGTCTCAACCCACTTTATATTTCTTTTCAAATACCGGTGTATTCTTGGTATCGTAGTACGTTCACAAAGATAGCCTATTATTATCAAAGTAAGTATAAGGCCGATTGGATGTTTGCGCTTCCGCTTAGACTGAATATCATCAACATTCATCATACATTGGTAAACAGAAGACACAGCCTCTTGATTTCCTGTTAAGAAGGCTCTTCCTATCAGTTCCATGGCAGCCTCCTCTTATAGTAATTGTAAACATCAATCTGTTCATCTCTCATTCTACTTCGGGCTTCCGACCCGTCAGCAAATACAACCAGATAAACTTTCTTCAAGCATTCGAGGTCCTCGAATTTAATACCTGAAAGCTTCTGAAACTTTGGAATAAGAGACTGTGCTTCTTTCTCTGTATCCTTATCCAGGGCATATTCTCTAGAAACATATGAATCAGGAGAAAGACGAAGAATCATTTGTCTTAACAGATTTTCCTCTCTTTTCTTTCTTTCCTCTTCTCCCTCATTCTCTCTGGCCTTTATAAGCTTTTGTGGAGCAGAAGAGAGAATGAAATCAGTAAAACCGGCCTCATATATATCCATATCTCCCTTGTCGATGTTGACGTCCTTTTTGACGACCACACCTTCGGAAGTAACAGTTCCGATGTATGTTCTCACCGGAACAGGATTCTTCTTTCCCGGCACACGTTTCGATGTTGCTTTATAAAGACAACAGAGGTTCCCAACCATCATGAGAACAGTTCCTTTTTTCTTCCATTTTCTAGCCCATTCTGGAATATTCGACATGCGCTAACTCCTTTCTAAGTAGTATAATAATATTATACCATACGTATAGAAAAATGCAAGAAAAATCCCTCGATTTTGCCTAAAAACCGAGGGTTAAATTAACAACTTTTAGATGTATATGCGGGAATTCCAGCTCTTAATGAAAAGACCTTAATAATTTTATTATCTTGATGTAAGATAGGGTTTGTAAAAGAGGAAGGCAGAGAACTCATTGTCACAGGTATGAGAAAATCAGAAAAGGAGAGTATACGGTATGGGAAGTTTCGTTAATCCTGATAATTCAGC
>CAVFNE010000265.1:0-2302 GCA_963623755.1 Muribaculaceae bacterium
ATGACGGCTACCGCTTCGGGAAAAGCGAGATGTACTGTCCGTGGGATGTAATTTCATATCTTAAGGATTTAAAGGTGGACAATAATGCCGAGCCTAAGAACTATTGGGCTAATACGAGCAGCAATTCGATAATCGAGACATTTATCAAAAGGGGAAGTAAGAATGTATTTAATTCAATAGATTCTCTCTTATCGGACGAATGTATAGTAAAGAGAATCGATGACAACATCACATATGATTACCTCAATTCAAGTGAAGACAATATATGGAGTATTCTTCTCATGACAGGGTATTTGACAGTAGTGGATAAAGGAGAATTCAGGTTTACGGTTCCTGACGGCTATACTGTCCTTAGAATTCCCAACAGAGAGATTAAATCGATTTTCCGCGATAATCTCTCGAGGTGGGTTGAGAATGAAAGCTCTAGGGAGAATCTTACTGCTCTCAACACTGCTCTCTGGAAAGGCGATGGTGATACCATCAGCCGGGAGATGACGAGAATTCTAAATGAAACATTGAGCTATGATGATGTGTGGCATGAGTATGTGCACCATATTTTCTTTGCCGGCATATTCCGTGGTCTGGGATACACTGTTGATTCCAACCGTGAACACGGCATGGGGAAGCCTGACATCGTCGTCTACGATTACGACAGAATGAGAGTTGCGGTCTTTGAGGATAAGAGTGAGAAGAAGAGCATTTCTTTAGCAAAGGCCCAGATTGATAAGAAAGAATATATTGCCGATCTTAGTGCTTTCAACCTTGTTCTGACTTATGCTATGAAGTTTAAGAATAAGAAAGCAGATGTAGTGTTGAAGGACAGGATAGAGCGTTGATTATTCTTATGAACTGAGAATTTTACTACTGTGTTTAGGCTCTTGATAAATAACCTTCAAGTCAGAAAATATTCCAGATTTGAGAGTTCTAGGCATGGTGATAATTGTACTCGTTTAGACTGTTGCGCACTAATCCACATAGCTCGAAGTGATTGTATCAACTTAGCTATGAAACTTCACACCAGATTTTATTGCCTTTAGAAGCAAGAAGAGAAGCCTTATAGAGAGCATACAACGCTTCATGTTCATACATTGAAACTGGATATTCTTCATCGTTTTCAATCTTGTATGCAATATCTAAGAGTTCAGACTCTGTATAAAGCCTGCATTCCATGCAGTATAGTGCGTATCTATGCTCGGGGGAGGCAATCAACTCCGACTTAAAGAGAAGTGCCTCATAGTTCATGACTTTTTCGTATGATTTCAGCTCTTGGTTATCGATATAACCCAATTCTTTGTTTCCCAGATAAAAAGTACTTACACCAGGATATTTATATGAGATTTTGTTAAATTTGCTTCCAAACTTCAAGAAACATATTTCGTCGTAATCGAGTCCTTTATACTCGATTATTGTCCTCCTCCCGATATCTTTCATCCACGCCTGAGCACTCTCCAAATGGACGGAAAAGATATCATTGTCCTCTAGATAACTCGAGCCGACTGTGATAACCATTGGAACATCGCCTTCGATTTTAGATACCTTGTAAAAAGAGTAAGAACTGCTCATTCTCCTTCCTTAAGATTTAAAACCTTCGACGAAGATATAATCCTCCGTTACATCTTTATATGTGGAATTAACCCTTTCTTTTTCCATCACAACTTCGATGAAATCAAAAGCCCATTTTCCTACAGCCATCATAAGATTACTGTCCCTGCTATAGTAGTCTCCACCCCCGCGGGTGTTACCACATGAAGTCAATATGACAAGTGGATGCATTACGTATTTACCGCAATAATAGTTCGCTGCCTTCTGGTAATAATCGGAGAGAGAAATGAATTGTTTACGAGATTTATTTACAATATAAGCTTTTGAGGTATCAATTACGTCTTTCTGTATTTTGCGCGCTTCTTCCTCTTTCAAACATCGGATTGCATTAATCCCGACTGGTTCTTCATCATTATATGTTCTATTGTAGCGAATTATATAACCTATGTGGTTATATGGCCCCCATTTATCGTCATCGAGATTTGCATAGTCCCCGATGAATGCTAGGCGCATAGGCCTCTCTATAATCCTGTTGAAAACAAGATTTACAAACGATAGATCATAAAATGCAATCTCACAGAGCTTTGATCCACACCAGGATCGGTAGACTTCATATCTGTCACTTTTTTCCCCTTCAAGATATGCTCGATAATATTGTCCCATATAATACTCCTTGGCTTCCATGAAAGAGTCTTTTTCTTAAGAACTTAAGAGTGGACAGTTCTAACCCACTTTAGATGTGGCCACAAGGTGCGCCATC
>CAVFNE010000266.1:0-2301 GCA_963623755.1 Muribaculaceae bacterium
CTGGTATTATCTTACACTTTTATGAGGGAATAATTCAAGAAACCCGCATTTTTATTAGCAGTTACGCATGAAAATTAACCATTTTTAGACCCCATTAAGGAATCTCTTGCTTTTCGTATTATATCAATGTATAATACTAATATGAAGCTTGAAAACCTACCAGATTATGCCAAGCCGTTTAAGAAGAAAGGCTATGATGTCAGAAAACAGGGGGAAACATACTTTCTCTACAAGGTTACTTCCCGGCGTGTTCCGGAAAAGAAGTACCCTGTACTTGAACAGGAGTACATAGGAGTTATAGACAAAAACGGCACACTCATCCGCAAAAAGGAATACCCGAAGACAGAAGAGGAAACACCTGTTCGGCTTGAATATGGTCTCAGCTCATTCATCATGAAGACACACAAACGAACTCTAATCCGTTCACTCTTCAATGGCAGTATGGAAAAGAATAAGGCGCTGGTTATTTTGGCTGTCGTTAAATATGTTTTCGGTTCAACCTCTGACACAGCTATAGAGTGTTGCTGGCTCTCAAACGAGATGGGGGAAGATATTAAAAAGGCAAGAGATATATGCAGTCCTGACAGGTTGCAGAGACTTGTAAGGAAAATCGGAGAACTGGAGGGGCTATTATTTGGAAATGACAGAGATGACTTCGAGATTCTGATGAAGCTCTGCGTAATAGATAAAGGCAGCTCTTCAAAGTCAAACTACCCCGATGAGGCATTAAAGATTCTCGAAAAACAAGGAGTTGCATTATGAATAAATGTACCAAGCTTAAAGATTACCTTGCCAGTGTCACGATGTATTTCAAGAGCCTTGATACTCCATATAATCCGGGGAGAAATGAGGTTGACACATTTCTTCATATTCTTTCCCATGTTAAAGACTTCAGGATTAAGGGGAAGACAGTCTATAAACTGGAAAACATATTGGGTATATGTTTCTATCTGGCACTGAAAGGAGAATTTACATCTTTTCTGCATACAGAGATGTATGTACGGGTGAAAGAAGACGAATTTGTAGCACTCGGACTTATAAAGAAAGGCCAGATACCTTCCCATGATACATATCTTTATATATTCAACAGGCTTGATGCTTCCTCTCTCAGAGATGTTTTTATTGATAAGTTCAAACAGTTTCTGGAAACGATATATAACCTTGTTGAGGGAAAAGACAATAAGCTTGTACTCCTCTCTGGAGATGGTAAGACATTCAACGGTTCCGGAAGAAAAGAGGGGAAAAAGATAAAAAGCAAGAGGAATTTGAATGTTTTCAATATGTATAGTGCATCAAACAGCATCTGCTCAAACTCAATTCCTCTCAGTGATAAGCAGTCAGAGATACCTACATTTGAGGAGATGCTTGAGAAGTACGACCTGAGAAAGACGATGGTAACTGCAGATGCTCTGCACTGCCAGAGAAAGATATGCTCAACCATTGTCAAGAAAAAAGGAAATTACGTCATAAAGGCCAAGAATAATCAGGAAGCCCTGGTTAATGAGATTTCCCAGTCTTTTGAAAAATACCAGAAGAAGATCAAGAAACTGTCATTTAACAACTGCGATTACGAAATGCTCCTCATTAAAGATATTATTTCTGATGTTGACTGGCCGGGATGTAAAAGTTACATAAAGATGATTTCGCATAAACGGGAGGACCAGAGTGACTGTGACTATAACCCCATCCCTCAATACTTCGTCTCATCCGCTACAGATATTCAGTTGATTGCTGAGGCTGTGGATAACAGATGGGACATTGAGGACGGACTACACTTCTTCAAGGATAATTTCCTTAAAGAGGATTCTTGTACCTTTATGGGTAAGAATGCTGTGAAGGTTATGGCGACTATCAATAACATTGTCTATGCCTTCTATCGTATTGCTTCTGCTATTGTCGGTGATGAAACGATGTCAATGACAATCATACGGTACAAGGACACCCCGATAGAACTCATCTCGCTTGTTACACCGCTGTTAAAGAAAGTCAATTTAAACAAATTGATCAAACTGAACATGAAAGGTGTTAAAGAGGTCTGATTCCTTCCTTCATAGTTATAAACTTAGAGCTTGTCGATGATTTTTCTATCGACAGGCAGTCTCAGACCCTCGAGTTGAAAACTCGATAAAAGACATCCTATTTCAATTTGAAAACCTTCGTTTTAATGCACTTTACGGCGCTTTTTTGTATTGATGCAAGTTTCATGCGTAACTGCTATCATACTCTCGTACTCCCTTCAATCCGAAAAGGCCTCCGTAATGACACTCCCGTACTTTTGCCGTTTTTCGTGCACATCAGACC
>CAVFNE010000267.1:0-2201 GCA_963623755.1 Muribaculaceae bacterium
CCTCGATTAATGATTTGAATGCACTTACATCAGGAACATCTCCGCTGAACTGCTTATAATAATCTATAGTTCCCTGTGAAATATTCTAATAACAACAAAATCGGAAGGCGGGCATCTAGCTCGCCTTTTAACGTAATAGCTTATTTTCATTGAAATTATTCTCTCAAACCTGTTGTATACGTGACGTGTATTGGTTATAATGTTTTTAGAATCTAGATTATTATAACAACGAGGTTGATATGACTATAGGCTATGACATAAAGAACGGAATCAAGTATGCAAAGATATGCTCAGGAAAGAGAGAAAACGGCAAAGTGCGTTCAATCCAGACACCGCTCGGTCGTGTCATTGACGAGGAGAAGCATATCTACCACAACAGGAAAAGAGGATACTTCTCCTATGATGTCACTACAGATACATACAGCAGTGTGGATGCCTCACTGTTTCCTGAAATAAAGAGGAAGAACAGAAAGGAAAAGCTTATCATTGATTTCGGAGATGCCTGGTTTATTGACAAGTTTATCAAAGACATAAATCTCTATGATTCGATAGGTGCTCTAGGGTACGGTAACTCCGATTCCGTAAGGGCGATGGTTGCATTCTATGTACTATCTACTATGGCCAACTGTTATGCCGGCGAATGGTTGGAAGGAAGCTATGCCAGACTTCTTTACCCCAATGCCAATCTCTCATCTCAAAGGATAAGCGATCTTCTGGAAGCTGTTGGAGACGAGCAGTCTTACAGGGATTTCTTTGCCACCTACTTCAATGATGTAGTACAGAAGAATAAGGACGGAGAGGATGTTCTGATAGACTCTACCGGATTACCTAACAGCATTCATTTTCCTCTTACTGCAATCAGCAATCATAACGGAAAGATTTCGAACGAGGTGAGATTGATTTACGTTGTACAGAGAGAAACAAATCTCCCGATATATTTCCGTTATATTCCCGGAAATGTAGTCGATGTGAGCACACTCACCAGGACTATAAAAGAGCTAAAAGCTTGTAATATAGATACTAAGTTCGCCATACTCGATGCAGGATACCTCACTGACGAGAACACAATTGAGCTTTATAAAGAGAAAATCTCATTCCTCTCAAGACTTTCTGAAAAGACAAAGCTCTATAATGAACTTGTAAAGGAATGTCTACCTGAACTGGAGAGAAAAGAGAACCTTGTCAAATATAACGGAAGGTGTGTCTACCTTGTGCAGAAGAGAGTCCTTCTTGCTCCGAACGGCAAGAGCAGAATACTCGGAGATGACGAGAAGCCGTCCCCGGAGGAAGGCAACATAGCTTATGCTTATGTTGGTAGAGACCTTGTTATGCAGAGTCTCGAGACTTCAAAGGCATGTGAGAGAGCACTTGAAAAAGGAGGCTCTGCAGAGGACATCCACGACATCAGGATGAACGGTGGCCTCTTTGTCATCTACTCTTCGCGTCCGTTAAAGAAGGAGGAAGTCCTTAGTAAATACTACACAAGACAACAGATTGAACAGGTCTTTGACCTGTGTAAGAACAACACAAAGATGCTGCCTTTACGCACTCAGACAGAGGAGACTTTCAGAGGACATTTGATACTTGCCTTCATTGCTTCAGTCATAGTCAAGGTGCTTCAGGAGAAGCTTAAGGATACGACAATGACACCGGAAGGTGTGCTATTCACTCTACGCAATCAGAAGTGTAAAGTTTATGATGACAAAGTCATTACAGCCGAGTTTGTGAAGAAGTCAAACGATGTACTGAAGTTCTTCAAGCTCAAGTGTCCTGTCGAAATACCAATTAAGGGCTGATGTTGTTAGAAAAACTCACAGGGAACTATAGTTTAAGGGTTTTCCTCGTTTCTGGAGTATGTCAGCAAGAAAATGAAAGAACGTATCAAACAGATAAGACAATTCTTTGGTTTGTCACAGACTCAGTTTGCCAAAATGCTGAATAAGTCCGTGGGCTTTGTATCCACTGTAGAGACGGGGCGATGTGGCTTATCAGAGAGAACAATTGATGATATCTGTTCTACATTCGGGATCGATAGGAACTGGCTCCTCACAGGGGAGGGGGAAATGTTCATTCCCGGAAATGAAAAGAACATCACAAACAAGGAAGATGCAGGAAGCCGTGTGAGGAAGGTAAGGAAGGATAACGGCCTCACGCAGAAACAGTTTGCCGAGAGGATTGGATACAGCGCAATCTTAGTGCAC
>CAVFNE010000268.1:0-2161 GCA_963623755.1 Muribaculaceae bacterium
CAGTCCCATATTCCTGTAGTACTCAGCCATAGTCACAGCTGTGTATACACTGGCCTCTCTTGCTGCAACAGGCATACTTGATGTGTTACATACAATGATTGTTCTTTCCATGAGGGAGCGTCCTGTTCTCGGGTCCACAAGCTCTGGGAATTCCTTGAGTGTCTCTACAACTTCACCCGCACGCTCACCACATGCTGCGATAATTACTATATCAACATCGGCGTTCTTACTTGTAAGGTGCTGCAACACTGTCTTACCTGCCCCGAAAGGTCCCGGAATACAATACGTTCCACCCTTTGCAACTGGGAGGAATGTGTCGATAAGCCTGATTTTTGTCACCATCGGCTCGTCAGGTCTCACCCTCTCGGCGTAGGCTTTGATAGGAACCTTGACAGGCTGCGTGATGACCATGCTCAATTCTTTCTTCTCGCCCCTGCTGTTCTCGATTGTACAAATTGTATCTTTAGCCTTATATGTACCTTTAGAAACAATGGTTTTTATCTTCCATTCTCCAAGGAGTGTGAATGGCACCATAATACGATGTGTGAACAACAGTTCCTGAACTGTGCCGAAACCATCTCCTGCAAAGACCGTGTCACCAACTTTCTTAGTCGGAGTGAATTCCCATTCCTTATTTGGAATAGGTGATAGATACACTCCCCTCTCGAGGAAGAAGCCACACTTCTCAGCCAAATCCGGAAGCGGGTTCTGAAGGCCGTCGTAAACCTGAGTCAAGAGCCCCGGTCCGAGCTCGACAGAAAGTAGCTCTCCGGTGAAATCGACCTTGTCGCCCACCATAATACCAGATGTGTCCTCATATACCTGGAGGTCGGCTGTCTTCTCGATGACTCTGATGACCTCACCCTTGAGGTTCTCATCCCCGACACGAATATAACCGACTTCGTTCTTTATGACTGTATCGTCAAATAAGACCTTGACAAGGTTGCCGTTGACTCCGGCAACACGGCCCGTTTTATTACTCATAGGTTACTCCTTAAGGAAATATCATTTCTTATTTTTGAATAGAGATTATCAAACTCCGCTCTGCCGTCCTCTTTGCTGTAGCGTGAAGCCCTCTCCTTTATCTGTAAGAGGAGGCTGTAGATAATCAAAGCATCCAGCGAGAATTGGGATTCAACAGGATGATTCGAAAGAAATGCAAAATATTGGCTTAAAATTGCATTCTCGGCTTCGAGAGGATTATTGAGGGCAACTATATCTCTCGCCTCTCTCTCGATACGTTCATCCTTATCAGCACGGGAAAGGTATTTCTTATCCTCGATTCCTTTCTTCTGTGCTCTCTCCTGTGTGATATATTCACTGAGTGTATAGTTGAATTTATCCCAGTCTTTGATTATATGATTGTTCTCCTTCCCGCTTTCGTGAGTAAAGGTTGCCTTACTCAGGGTAAGGTAATCCTTATCTGAAAGCTGCTCTTTAGCCAATTCCATAAAATGTGCATAGGAAATGGGTGAATCTTTCTCGAAGGATACATATGGTAGGGAGGCAACAAAATAAATGTACTCAGCCACCGCACTACTCCTTAGATAAGTTCTCTAATTTTACTTGATAGATATGGATAGAGAAGTTTAACGACCTCTTCGTCTGTAAGGTCTATATAAGCCTTGCCGTCCTTGTCCATAACAGTGAATCCGCCGCCGAAATCCTTCGAGTAGACAATCTCAATGCCACATCCGAGCTCTTTAGTCAGTTCCTTCAAAAGCGAGAGTGAAAGCTTATCCTTATTCTCCTCGGGTAGCGTAACGACAGCACCGGACTTGAACTCAGCCTCGATAACCGTTTTCAACGTATCTTTTAAAAGATCTCCCTCAAAAGCCGACTTTACCTTCTCATCAAGTATTGCCTGAAGCTTCTTTTCAACTTCCTTCTTGAATGAGAGAGCTAAATCCCTTGCAGCGAGACGAAGAGCTTCGTTATTTCTCTCTTTCTCTTTCTCGACTTCTGCCATAGCGGACTTGAGCATACTCTCGCGCTCGTTCTTTGCCTCAAGGATAATCCTATCTCTTTCCTTCTCCGCCTCGCTGATTATTCTCTTCTTTTCCATTTCAGCACTGTCAATGCCGTCCTTTTTGATGGAATTAATTAAATCCTGAATCTGCTGTTCCATTAAAAAACCTCTCTCATTAGTTTAAGTGTTTAA
>CAVFNE010000269.1:0-2135 GCA_963623755.1 Muribaculaceae bacterium
GACCATAGAGAAGTGGAAATACCCGTTCCCATCCCGAACACGGAAGTAAAACGCTCCTTCGCCGATGGTACTGGAGTTTATCTCCGGGAGAGTAGGTCGTCGCCAGCTTTTTTTATTGACTTTTTTCTATTCGAGTATCTTTTTTACGATGTATTTCTCAAGTCTTGAGGGACATAGTCGTGTAAGAGAAAGAAGAGCGTTATTGTTTATAGTGTATGCAAAGCGGGGATTCTTCTTATTGAGAATATTGATTACTTTATTTGCGACCTTTTCTGGTTTTACAGCTTTTGTCTCGACAGAGTCAACAATTCTTTTAAAGCGGGAAGCATTAGTCTTATAAATCCTAGTCTTATTTACAAAGTCTTCGAGTGCGTTTGTTGATGCCGTAAGCATTTTTGTTTTGACTGCTCCGGGCCTGAGGACGCTGACGCTTATACCCACTAGCTGTGATTCCATGGAGAGGGAGAAGGCATAGTTATCGAGAGTGGATTTGGTTATTCCATATATTCCTGTGAACGGCAGCATTTTCAAAGTGGCGAGTTCACTTGTTGTAATTACTATCCGACTTCCTTTTCTCAAAAGAGGGAAGAAGCACTTATTTATAAGATATGGTCCGGATAAATTAACACGGAATATTTTATCCCATTCCTTCTCTTCCATCTCTATAAGCGAGTTTAACATATAGATGCCGGCAAAATGGACGATAGCAAATAATTCGTCAGTTAAGGATGATACAGTATCGTATGCTTCCTTTACACTTTTGCTGTTTGTTATGTCGCATTCGACGGATATGATATTTTCCTTAGCGAAGTCTTCAGAAACTTTCACATCGAGTGCAAAAACAGTATAGCCGTTGTCTACCGCTTTCTCTGTAAATGCCCGTCCCATGCCTCCTGTGGCACCTGTTACAAGAATATACTTCATGCCCAATTATTGCATGGTCAGCGAGATAACCAAAGTGAAATTTTATATCAGTTAAAGCGGAAAATCAGTCGATGTTGTGCTTCCCTGTAACCGTATCGAGTGTGATACGGAAAACATCACACTTACTCAAGCCTTTGCAGGATTCAACAGGAAAGCCCGAACGTGAGTAGTGATCGAGGATGATTTTGAGGCCGTGAACCTTATCTTTTGTCTCTGTGAGTCTTTCGGCTTTTCCCGTTCCGATTACGCTCTCATACTTTGCTGTTATGCCAATCCCTGTTTCTTCGGTTCTGTAGTAGAGATCGGCTTCTACTGTGACATTTTCGTCTTTTCTAAGAAGATCGTTTTTGTGGCCTTCAAGTGCACTGTGGAAATAGATGATAATCTTTCCATCCACATATTCTGGGCCGAAGGTCATAGGTATGACGTATGGGTGCTTTTCGTCGTTCATTGCGATTCTCACAACTGTCGAGCGCGATAGGATATCGAAAATGGATTCTATTGATGTAACTTCTCTTTCTGTTCGTCTCATGGAGATAGTATATAGCAAAAGAGGGACGGGTGACATATTTCTTGTCACAATATCAGCTCTAAGGTCGGTATTTGTCCCTGAACTTAACGAAATTATCAATAGCCTTTTCTGCATCTTTGATTGCCTTCTCTTTTGGAATAACAATACCTTCTGCAGCTGATATGAGATAAGACCTGGTTAAGCCTATAACAAATCCTATGGCATAACCTTCTGCGTATCCTTCTTCTTTCCCTTCTTCTCTGAAAAGCCTCATGGTTTCTTCTTCATCGTATTCAAAAAGACAACTTCTCATTATATGGTATCCTCCTTTATGTATAGATATTTAACAGCAGTAGAGAGCCTCAAGCTTCTTAAATGTTGACAGCACTTTTAAAGAGAAGCTAATCCGCGATTAGAGGGAGACCGAATCACGATTAAGAGGAGACGGTATTTATGGCAATAGAGAGGCTCGATGGGAGTCCCGTTTGAATCAGATTTTTCCTCTTTATTCTTAAATCTGCACCTTGCAAATGCACACTCTTACAGTGTTCGAGGATGCGACCGCGGGAAGACTCTCCAATTCCTGAAACACTGAAGACCTTAACCCAGTCAAAAGGGTTAATCTGCGAACAGATTATCAAAGAACATCTTTTCATCAGTCTTATTCTGTCGAACAGCTCCTGCATAAGGAATGGATCAT
>CAVFNE010000270.1:0-2125 GCA_963623755.1 Muribaculaceae bacterium
ATATATGGTTTCTTATCATATAAACATGATTAGAAGAGCCTACCTTGAACGTATACGCCCCTATTACCATTCAGAGCAGATAAAAGCAATAGTCGGCCCGAGACGTGCTGGAAAATCTACAATAATGCACCAGATAATGGATGAGATTATTCCGTTGATAGGAGAAGAGAGAATTCTCTATCTCGACTTCGAAGACTATGAGATGAGCATATATAAAAAAGATCCGGCAAGGTTCTACAAGCTCGTTAAAACCTTCGTAGATGGAAAGAAAAGATGCTATATCTTCATAGATGAAATACATCATATGGATGACTATGAAAATGTGCTGTCGTCTTTACGCTCTACACTCGGCTGTTCTGTTTTTGTTACATCTTCTAATTCTACCCTTTTAATGGGGAGTCTTGCTTCCGTACTGACGGGACGATATATCTCATTCTTTGTTCTCCCTTTCACTTATTCAGAAGTCCTCGAATATAAGGAGAAAGAAGACTCTGATGAGGAGTTTCTCTCTTATATGGAGAAAGGAGGTTTTCCCCTTGTCTACAAGGAATCTTTTTTAAGCCCGAAGAACTATCTTAAAGAGCTTTATGACGCAATAATTGAAAACGATGTAATCAGGGAAAATGAAATAAGAAACCCGGACCAGCTCAAACGCTTTGCTTCATATATCCTTGTACATTCAGGGGAGATAATATCATCTGAAAGTATAACAGGGCATATAAAGAGCACCGCAGAGGATATAACAACACAAAGCTGCTATAAGTACCTGAAGTGCCTTGAGGAGGCTTACCTCATACAGAAGTGTAAACGCTATGATATTAAAGGAAAGGCCCTGCTGGACGCCAAGGCTAAGTACTACTCTGTAGACCCCGGGTTTATAAACATCAATGACGGGGCAGCAGATATAAACAAATCCTTCATTCTTGAAACTATCGTTTATAACGAACTCAAGAGTAGAGAATACGAAGTATATGTCGGTAAGACATATAAAGGCGAAGTCGACTTCGTTGTTATTGACGGCAGAAAGAAGTGTTATATACAGGTGTGCTATCTCTTGGCGACAGATGAGATTTTAAAGCGTGAATTTGAAGCATTTTCCTCTATTAAGGATGCCTCCCCGAGATATGTGATATCGATGGACAAATTGGACTTCTCCCGTGACGGAATAACTCACATGAACATAAGAGACTTCCTGACTCAGAAGAAGGAGTTAATACTCTTCTAATGACAGAAAGCCATAGAAGCTATTTTCATTACCAACAAAAACCATACGTTGTTCTGCCCATTCTAACATCCCCAATAATGCCCTCAGTGCGATAGAGGAAATAATGAAAAAAATCCTTACAATCGCACTTATAGTTGCGCTCTGTTTAACATCAGCTTTTGCTGTATCATTTACAGGTAGCGCATCACTCGAATTAGGTTACGACCTCGATTCTAAAGATTATGGTTTTAAGAATGCTGTAACTCCGAAGCTTATCTTCGGTTTTGAACTTGGCTCAGGTGAAGGCGGATCAGCTGGTGAGAAAGATCTCAGAGCAGAAATCGCAGGAACATTCAACAGTGAATGACAATACCGATGAAAGTAGAGAATTTAAACCAGCTCTCTAGTTCGTAGCAGTTGTTGATAAGTTCACATTCCCAGTTGGTGAATCTTACAAGATTATCAGCAAAGGTATGGGAATTTATGGTAAGGTTGTTTACACAACAGATATGTTCTCAGCTAACTTCTCTGCTAATTATGCTAAAGACAATCGGCAAGGACAAAACAAATCAGCTCTGCTTCACTGCTGGTATCTCATCTACTGCTGTTGTCGACGGAGCAACCATTGCTCTCACATATGGTAAGGCTTCATCCAGCAACGTCCTGAACGTTCTTGATGGTCAGATTCCTGTTCAGAAACTTGGAAAGATTAAGGCTAGCGCAACATCTCTTTCTAATTTTGATAATATAATAATGAATAATACCACGGCTCAAGTCGTGGTGTTTGCACCGGAAAATTAGAGCCACTAAACAACGGGAAATAATAACCACAAAAAAACGAAAAATAACAGCCATTGATTAGTCCGTCTCTTTTATTCATTGCAGAAACCTGCCTTTTTGTGATGAAGTCCTTAGTCTTAG
>CAVFNE010000271.1:0-2123 GCA_963623755.1 Muribaculaceae bacterium
AATATGCTAGCAGATAGGGTATTTTTCAAGCCGAAATTAAGTGCGAAGTTTGAGGTGATAACCCCTCTGACATATATAATCCTTTCGACAGCAATAATCTCAACACTCCGCTGTACTATCCCGGGGACGCAATCTTTTATGATGTAGATTTTGAAGGCGGCGACAGAGTGCAGTGCTTTAAACTGGAAGAATAGGATGCGATGATGGAAAGAGAAGTTTCTCTTATTTTGAAAGCGTTTGACGAAAACAGGATTAAGGCTGAGTTCGTAAATAAAGAAAGAAGCTACTCTTTCTATGTCTACACATTCATCAAGCTCAGCAGGGCGGGAGTTACAGAGAAAAGGACAGATAAGATAGGCTTATATCTCTCTTCAGTGCTCGGTTACAGACCTCAGGTCTCGTACGACAAAGAGAATAACATTATCTCCGTCTACATTAAACGCATTGAAGCGAGGACGCTGAAGTACTCCAAAAGAGTGAAGAGAAAATACCCCAATGACTTTGAGCGCCCGTTATATATCGGGGAAAGAGACAACAAAAGTTTTGTTGCCCTGGATCTTCGGGACATAAACAGCGTTCTTATCATCGGCAGAAGGGAGTAGGGACGCGAGAATTTGTTGTCGCTCATAATACATCAATATAAAGATAGGAAAGACACAAATCTGGTTCTTGTTGACCTCGAAAGAAGCGGGATATTCGACTTGTACAGCTCTGAGAATATCCTTCTTTTCAATGATGAAAATGATATTTTGAATTATATGGGATACGTCATTCTAGATATGGCATCAGAGAGCATTTACGGGCCGAAAGGTGGAGAGGCGGAGAAAAAAGATAAACTTTTCATATTCAGCGGTCTCAATCCTTCTCCCGGTAAAGAAGATGGTTTTCTCACGTTAATTGGAGGTTTGATTCAAATTGGAGAAAGGTATGCGTCTATGTAATCCTTTCAGATGACAGAGTCCCTCCTTCAATATATAAGAGAGTTTTTTATGAAAAGATCAAATGCACCATATCCTTTAAAGACAGTGAGGATATAAGCCGTGCCCTCTTTAAAAGCGGGGACGCTGCAATTCTTTACTACCCCGATGACGCCATCGTGAGCATCCGTCCGTATTCCGGTAGGATAAGAGTTCAATGCTGCAGGGGGTAGTTTTTAAAGGGGCACTGGGAAAGTTGTGTTATCGGCCTACTTTCTCATAAGAACTGTCGGGGACTTTAGCTTTTTCCTTTCTTTTAATTAAGTTGAGTTCCATTACTATAAAGAGGAGCGAGAATGCGAATCCTATTATATCTGCCACAGGTGCTGCCCAGAGTATGCCGTCAAGTCCCATCAGGAGGGGTAATAGAACTGTAAAAGGCACGAAGGCAATTACATCTCTTATGAGGGAGAGTAATGTCGCTTTGAATGCACTTCCTGTTGCCTGTAAAAATATTGCTCCGGATTTCTCCAGTAGCGTGAATATGATAAGAAGCAGGTATATTCTCAATGCCTTTTCTCCGAACTCAAGATAGAGCTCCGGATTCTTGGAGTTGGTGCCGAAGAGAGAGATTACAGCGCCGGGAATTGTCTGGAAAAGTATTGTTGCAACAGCACCTATTACAAGTACTGAAATTGAAACCATCTTCAATAGTGTTCTTACTCTGTCGTATCGCCCTCTTCCGTAATTGAAGCCGACGATGGGCTGACTTCCTGCAGATATACCGACAGCAAAATTGACGGCGATTGTAAAGACCTTCATGACAACCCCGATTATTGCCTGAACGTCATCAGATCCGTATACAGACTCTGAACCATACCGAGCAAGCATATTCATTGAAACAACTGTGATTATGACGATTGAGAACTGTGTAAGGAAGCTCGAAAAGCCCAATCTGCAGATTTGCACCATCACATTCTTTTCTAGAATAAAGTCATTTCTCCTGAGGCGGAATGTCTTTGAGTGGAAGAGATAGACAAAAACTATTATAAAAGAAACAACATTGCCGATTGTTGTTGCAATTGCAGCGCCGGCAACTCCCATGTCGAGAGGAAAGATGAAGACATAGTCGAGAATTATGTTCAATATACACCTGAATTTCTTCCGTGTTGACACGAAAACTATTTAGACGGCATTATTTTTCTG
>CAVFNE010000272.1:0-2094 GCA_963623755.1 Muribaculaceae bacterium
TCAAAATGCGAAAATATATTGTTGACAAATTGGAAGTCTTGGAATTTCGAGAATCTGTTTTTATTGCTGTCCCAATTGTCATAGTTCTGTGACAGGTAATCTCTCAACGAAACATTGAGTCGTGGCATCTCTGTTGTGAGGAAAGCTATGTCGTCGACATATGCGTCAATGTCATAATACAAATGTTCCGCTTTGTCTATATTTCTGTCTTCAGTAAGGAAGATTTTATAATTCCAACAATTCTGAATATATCCCGTCCGAAGAAGAAATCCGACAAATTCCCGGTCGTTATGTCCATGTCGGAGCCATTCTATAAAGTCCGTTTCCAAGCATAGTTGGAGCAATTCGGAATCACCGAATGTCAAACAGCAATTGAAATGGTTCAAGAGACGGACTAGATTCTCATTGCATCTGATGTCGGGATGTGGCAATATGCCTGTAGTGTCTGTAAACTCGTAAAAATCGTTGTCGGATAATATTGGATGTTCGCAGCATACGAACCCTATTTTATCCCACACAACGTCTTTCAGCTTAACCAGTTGGTATTTCCCGTCATTGAGCGTCGGTATACAAGGAATCTCTTGTATGCGCTTGCCAAAGCCTTTTATAAACAACTGAGCATACTTGTCCTTACTGTTGAACTCAGGAAGAATTCTGAATACAGATTCCGCATCATATTCTCCTTCGTTAGTCAAAAATGATGTCCACCAATCTGCGAATTGGCAACCACATTGCTCCATAATGCGGTCATTCCAATTCACATCGTGTAAACCACTACGTGAAGCATTAGGAACAAAATCGGCATTAAACAAGAACGGGAAACCCAGTCGAAGTTCTGTAGGAAGATAATTGTAGACACATGCATTCTCTACAGGAACCAAAACATTTCCTTCTCGGGCAACCGCAAAAGATATTCGGGCTTTATCTATATCCTTGAATTTCTCCGGAATCTTGTCGCCTGAATTTATATTATTCTCCACCCATTCCTTTAAATCCGGCGGAATGTTGTAATGAAAATCGGAAACCGTCCATTTGTTATCGTCTTTTATTACTTCATGCGCATTTCTCCCATTGATGATAACATCCACTCTGTATATATTAGGTATGAACAACAGTATCTGATTATCAGAAAACACTTTGTTCAACTGAGCAACGTTTTCCTGTGCATCCCTTTTATGACGGAGCGCAAACTGCACACGCATATCATTGGAAACAAGGGTGTTGCTTACTTCATCGTCCAATTCTTCGTTAGATGTAGGAATAGGCATCAATGACCATGGACATTCACCAAAGAACTTCTTTTCGGAGTATACTTTGTCGAAACGCAGACTCCAATCTCCAGATTTGAGATATACATAGTCATTGTTCACAAAAACAGTCTTGAAGCCAATGCCTTTGTATCCAATGGTTTCTGTATTCTTCTTTTTCTCACCCTGATTGATAGAGCTTATGCCTACAACATTTCTCAAATTGAAACATTCTCCGCTATGCATGAAGAACAGATAATGCTCTGTCAAGATAAACTTCACACTCACATGTTCCTTGTTATGAGGGTAGTCGTTGGCATTCTGCAAGAGTTCATAAATGTAGGTATGCTGAGATCCTGTTACCTCATTGAATACCGTCTTTTGGAAGTTGTTGAACAATTCGAGGTTACTGCCGCTAAGTCTCAGACGCGCATTAAACAGGTTTGTCAGAAACGTAGCATTTTCCACTTTTTCTGGATACCCATCAACGACAATATTGCTTATATCGTCATTCTCAAGATGCCACATGAATGAATAGAACACACCTGCCTCAAGAGCTTCGCCTTCATATTTCACGATGAGTTCAGTAGATTTATCAATGGGATTTTTCACCAAATCACCTTCTCCACCTCTTATATCAGTGAACACACCGATTCCTTTCTCGTCGATGCCATAGCAGCCGATGAGAAAGTCTGAACCAATGCGATTCTTCAGTCCTATTTCGTTTATGCCCATATATGCCGGTGTATTTTTAGAACTTATTTGCCCCACATTCTCAATCTCTTCTTCAAACATGGTTTCAAGACACATCTTTATGCTTTTAGTTTACAAAGATATACTTTTATTT
>CAVFNE010000273.1:0-2057 GCA_963623755.1 Muribaculaceae bacterium
ATAAAAGCTTCATAATCTTCTGTGCTGAATTCTGCAAAATTCAAGTGAAGGGTCGGGTACTTCTCAAAAGAATAATCCGTACTGTCTATGTATAAACCTTTGAAGAGCTCACGCTTACCTTCAAAAAGGCACTTGAGTGTCGAGCACATAAGACTTTTGCCGTAACGGCGTGGGCGGGAAATGAAGTAATAACTGTTCACCTCATCTTCTACGAGGTTGTAAACATACTCTGTCTTGTCGACATATATACGGTCGAAGTTCCTGATTTCATCAAACAATGGACTCGATACTGCTATTCTCTTCTTCATATGTCTATTTTACACTCTTTCTTTTCTTTTTTCTAGGAAGATTTCCTTGCTATGCAACATTTAGCGTCATCTCTTTTCAAGTCTATTTTCAGCGTGACTCGTATAAGCTATAAGTCTCTCCATGAATGCCTCGCCTTAACTTTACATCCCTTCAACTGCCCAGAGAGGTATATTTATCACCCATCCTTGGTCGATGTAGTCTAAAGTTGACAATCTGATTGTATAGTCTGGGTTAAACTTATCATAGAAAGTCCTGAGACTCTTTGACTTTGTATTCGTCTCAGCTTTGACTTCTATAGGAATAACAGCTCCTTTTCTCTGAATAAGAAAATCTGTCTCATAAACTGATTTCTCCCCTGAATAGTAGTAGGGAGTATATGGCGTTGAGGAAATCATTTCTTCAAGAACATATTCTTCAGTGAGTGCTCCCTTGAATTCGACAAACAAATCATTTCCGTTGATTAGAGTTTCTGCATCAAGCTCCGCCATCGCCCCCAATAACCCGATATCAAGAATGAAAAGTTTAAAGGATGTCAAATCGATATAGGCCTTCAAAGGGATTGCCGGTTTTGTTACCTTATATGTTTTATATACCAATCCTGCATCGATGAGCCATTGAATTGCTTTTTCATAATCTTTCATTCTTGCGCCCTCTTTTATCCTTCCGAAGAAGAATTTCTTATTCTCCTTTGCCAGCTGCATCGGAAGCGATGACCATACCATCCTTATTCTTGGAAGTTCTTCCGGATTAACATGTTTACCGAAATCTCCGTCATATTGGCTTAAGATTGAATTCTGTATTTCCCTTACTTCTTCATAGTCTTTTCTCAGGGAAAAGGCTTCAACACACTCAGGCATACCTCCTACATAATAGTAGTTTTTCAAATTCTCAAGGTAGTTATCCCTTAAATCGTTCAAGAGAGGACTTTTTATATCTTCAAGAGCCTCCTCCAGTCCTTTTTCTCCCATAGCATCAAGATACTCGGAAAAACTCATCGGATAGAGTTTTAGCTCATCCACCTTCCCCACAGGGAAAGATACTCCGTCATGTATTCCTACTCCGAGAAGAGAGCCCGCAGCACAGATATAGTATTCAGGGGCATCCTCACAGAAATACTTAAGGGACTCTAAAACCCTTGGAGCCGCCTGAACTTCATCAAATATAATGAGCGTTTCTTCCGGCTTTATCGAATGATGATACTGTAGTTCTAGAGCTTTGATTATCCTCTCTGCATCATAATCAGAATCGAAGAGACGTGCTGTTTTGGTATTATTGTAAAACGATATATATACACATGAAGAAAAGTACTGACGCCCGAACTCTTTCATAAGCCAAGTCTTACCGACCTGCCTGGCCCCCCAGATTACAAGCGGTTTTCTCTTTTCTTTTGCTTTCCATGCTATCAATTTATCCATCAACTTTCTTTTCATAACTAATGTTATACAGGAAAAATTGTAAATATTCCACATTTTTTCAGCGGAAAGAATGTATAATTAATGCATTTTTACAATAGAATAAAAGTAACAAGGCCACATAACGCTTTACGGTGTTAACACAGAAAATCTCATCGCTGCATTTCTTCTATCCCGAGATAAGTCGGCTCTTTTGTCTTATCGACACTCTCTTCTTTCCTTTCTATTATCTGACGGTTTTCAGACGAGAAGTTGAGGCCAATGATGTGGATGGCCTTACATGTGTTGATGTATTTATGGTAGTAGCCCTTCGCCTTTATCTGTTCGATGGCTTTA
>CAVFNE010000274.1:0-2033 GCA_963623755.1 Muribaculaceae bacterium
GGGCACTATATAAAAAGTACGAATTCCCCTCTAACACTACAGACCATGAAATAAAGAGCATCGAGAAAGATCTTGTTGGGATGCTGAAAGAGTTGTCAGGAAATGCTTATGATAATGAAGGAATTGAAGAATTCATTAAGCAGTTGGGAGGTGTCTGATGAGTAAAGAAATGAATACCAATACACCTTCGGTTAGGTTCTCTGGATATACTGACGCTTGGGAACAGCGTGAGCTGGGGGCTTGCTTTGAAGAACGCATTGAAAAGAAGCCTGATGGAGAGCTTTTATCAGTTACCATAAACGATGGGATAAAACGCTTTAGTGAATTAGATAGACACGATAATTCGAATGAAGACAAGTCAAAATATAAGAAAGTTTGTATTGGCGATATTGCATATAACTCTATGAGAATGTGGCAGGGCGCTAGTGGTTACTCTTCTTATGAAGGTATTGTTAGCCCTGCATATACGGTCTTATCTCCTAAAAAAGGTGTCGATTCAAGTTTTTTCTCTTTTCTATTTAAGAGAGAGGATACGATCCATCTTTTCAGATTAAATTCCCAGGGAATAACGTCTGATACGTGGAACTTAAAATATCCTGCTTTTAGCAAGATTGCAATCTCAATGCCAAAGACGGTTGCTGAACAAGAAAGTATTTCTTCTGTTTTCAGACAGATCGACTCCCTTCTTACCCTTCATCAGCGTAAGTGCGAACAGTTGAAAGCAATTAAGAAATCACTACTACAGAAAATGTTTGTATAATGACTAAAAGGAGGAAAAACTCATGGACTTAGACCTTAAAGCATTGAAAATAGATAAGGAAAACTCGCTTGTTGAAGCCAAGGCTGCCCAGTTTTCTCTTCCTAAAAACATATGGGACAGCTACTCCGCTTTTGCCAATACCAACGGAGGTAAGATACTGCTAGGCGTGTCGGAAAACAAGGAAACAAAAGAGCTTATTGTTTCCGGCATAGATGCCCCAGAGACTGTAAAAAAACAATTCTGGGACACAATTAACAACCCCCAAAAAGTATCTTGCAATATACTGACAGAAAATGACCTCGATGAAATCAAGTTAGAAAACGGCAAGATCATCTTTATCATTACCGTTCCCAAAGCAAGGTTGGTGTTGCGCCCAATATATATTAACAATGATATCATCAATGGTTCTTTCAAAAGGAATCATGAGGGTGACTACCATATGACAAGGGAAGAAGTGTCTAAGATGTTACGTGATGCTTCCCCATATTCATATGATCAGAAGGTCTATGAGGAACTTCCATTATCAGTACTATCTGATGACACAATAACTAAGTTTAGAAGATACCATGAAGGACACAGGGAAAATCATCCATGGTCAAAGCTACCTAAAGAGCAGTATCTTTTGATGCTTGGAGCTGCAGCCTTTTCTGAGTCCGATTCTGCAGTACATCCAACCATGGCAGGATTACTGATGTTCGGAGAGGAACATGTAATTACACGTTTCTTTCCTGATTACTTTCTTGACTACAGAGAGAACCTGGATCCGGGAAAAGTCAGATGGACAGACAGAGTCCAGTCTATTTCAGGAGAATGGTCGGGAAATGTATTTGATTTCTATCTTCTGGTTAACAACAAGCTTGTTATGGATTTGAAGGTTCCATTCAAATTGAGAGGTATGGAGCGTATAGATAACACTTCACTTCATGATGCTGTGAGGGAGGCGTTTATCAACTGCCTGTCCAACGCTGATTATTTCGGCCGGTGCGGAATAGTAATTAGAAAGAATGTAGACTCCATCGTCTACGAAAACCCCGGATCAATCCGTGTAGGCAAAGACCAGATGATGCGGGGAGGCATTTCGGACGCAAGAAACAAGACCATCATGAAAATGTTCAACCTTCTTGGTTATGGAGAAAAAGCCGGCAGTGGTATTCCGATGATTATCCAGGCAGCAGAAGAGTTTGGCCTGCCAGCTCCAGAAGTAAGCGAAAACTCAGAATTTGATAGGACCTTATTTACCATTTTTCTCAAGCCCAAGGTAAGCCAAGAAAAT
>CAVFNE010000275.1:0-2032 GCA_963623755.1 Muribaculaceae bacterium
AAAGGTTGAAAGAGAATGCACTGTATGTGGATATGTAGAGAAAGCTGATGGTGTTCTTGTATCAACAGCATCTCACCTGAAGACTGCTGTTGAAACAGAAGGAACAAAGACTATCTATCTAGGCTCAGATCTTAGTCCGGAAGAAGATATCACAATTAATAAAGGGCAGAATATTACTCTCAACCTTAACGGTAAGACCATCACATTCGATGCCAAGAGATTTGTTATAAGCGCATATAATGCTACGGGTGAAGAGAACAAAGGAGGATCTCTCAGTGTTGTTGGAAGTGGAAAAATGTATAAGAGCCCAGATAAGACGGATAGTGATAAGCGTGCAATTTTCAAGATTGATGGGAATAAGGATCAGGCGAAAACTGTTTCTTGTAAGCTTTCCATCGGAAAGGATGTAGAAATTGAAGGACCGTGTGCTATATGGGTGCCTGCAAATAATGCAAACTGCTTTGATGTTACAATCGACGTTTACGGGACACTCAAAGGTCTTGAACCAATTCTGGTAAATGGTGGTATTCATAACATTGATGGATCTGGAAATGTTATAGATAAAGATCCTGTTATGTTGAATATCCATGATGGCGCTAAGGTAATAGGTACGGCAGATATGGATACCATTTATCTGCCGGGGCATACAAAAACGACGATAGGTAAGGCTGAAATCACTGCTGTTGCTGCTAGGTGTGCATTGATTATAGGCCGTGGGGAAGTGGTGATTGACGGCGCCACAATCACATGTGGAACTACATATAGTACAGCTGTTGGTGATAATGGCGGAGTAGATACCAGAAACTGTTCGGCAATATACATAAATCAGAATGTAACAAACGCTATGGTTAATGTTACGGTTAAAGGTGGCACTTTCTCCGGCTACTTCCCATTCTATCATGACCTCGGCAGAAACGGAGGTAGCGGTTTTGATAGGACGAAAGTTACTCTTTCAATAGAAGGTGGTACTTTTAAAAATGAATCAACTGAGGACGATAATGATAACCCGAGTCTATCAGTTAAATCTCAATACAAAACTGGCTTTATAAAGGGTGGAACATTCTCTACCAAGCCTGGGTCAACATATATCGCCGATGGATATAAAGTCGAGAAGGATGGAAGTAACTGGAAGGTTGTGAAATCATCAACTTGACTGCTGCTTTGACTAAACGGGGCTGCAGTTTTCTGTGGCCCTTAATTTATGGGTGTTGCCTTTATTCGTGTTGTTTAACACTTCTCAGATGTATGACGATGGCGATTTCGATTTTGATACGTTTTATCTTTTTCTTTCCCTTATTCTCTTCATGTTCTATCATCAAGTGTAGGAAGAGAAAATAGGAAGAGTTACTCCGTTTATATAAATAAGAGAGTTGAAGAGCTCAGCGCTCTTATTATGAGAAAAGGCTATTCTTACCTCTATAACGACCCTTATGAGGTTTATTTTGCCCTCCTTGACGCTGGCTTGGGGAAAGAAATTGTTGCTCCCATCAGCTATACTTTGATATCTGAAGTGGAAAAAAAACGAAGAAGAAGGAGGGGGGCTAAACGAGATTAAATCTCTTTCTCTCGATGACGATGCAATGAGCTATCTCACAGGGGTGTTTACGTTCCTTTAGAGCCCGGAGCGGAGAGAGGCTATGAAGAAAAAGGAGTATGCGTGGCTCGAGGAGTTTTTATCCAATGGATGTGTTGTCAATATTTCTTTAGAGTCTCCGCTCTTTGATAGGTCAAGCCTTTCAGTATTATGCACTTTCAACTACACACTCACTTTATCTGTTGCTGATAGAAAGATAGTCAAAAAAGAGATAAAGGATTTATTTTTTGATAATCCATTTGTCAATGTTTCTGAAATCCTCAAGGTATACCGGAACAGACTTGAGGGAAAATTAAGATGGGATTTCTCCTCATATTGCACAGTTGACGGATGTGAACTTGACTGGGGGTAATTACAGTTTTCAAAGTGGATGTTAAAGCTATAGGCTTATTTCGCGTTTTGTTGACTTGGGCCTCATTTCACGCACAAATGCCCCCT
>CAVFNE010000276.1:0-2025 GCA_963623755.1 Muribaculaceae bacterium
TAAAACACAAAAAGAATACAATGAACGCTATTATGAGGAATTATTATCTTAAATTCTCGCGCAAATTGTAGCACTACGCCGGCTACCCCTGTCCCAGACCTCTCAAAAATAAGCTTAAGAGCATCATTCACGAAAGCTTCCTTAGAGCGAAAATTCCTATCCGATAGTCGTTGTACAGAATATCCATAAACTCATTCTATTCGCTGAGATTGCGTTCAGTTTCCGATGCATCGCCATCGTCAGTGGAAGAATCCTGGAAGTCTATCCCCAACGCTTTGAATATGAGCCTCTGTCCTTTTGTCGGAGCAGAATACTGAGGCTTGTACTTACCGCTGAATTTTACCTTGGAATAGCTCTTCACTCTCTTCAGGAGTGTATCAGGGGAAGAAGCATACTTCTTTGTTTCGGCATCGAATGAGCGTATCTTGTTCCTCAGTACCGTCCTCAGTATCTGGGCACAGAACTGAATGAAGATCCTTCCGTACACAGACTCTGTCTTACGTGTTCTGAGCCTTCTGCAGTCAGTAGCCCCTTTGAGGTCATCAAATCCACTTTCTATGAAGGTTCTCTCCCTGTACATTATCAGGGCCTTAATTGCGTCCTTCTCCATATCGGTATAGAGAACCCAGTATCCGAAAATCTTCTCGTCAAGAGTCTCGGTAAGAGGTTTCTTGTCTGTGATGTGAACCTTTTCTCCACGTCCTTTCTTCGAGACAGAGAAGTATTCATCATATAACGCTCTATACTTCTCGTTAGGCTTATCCTCTTCAAGCTCCTTTCTCCTCGCCATATATTCCTTGACGAATCTCTCTTTCTTTGCTGTCTCTATTTCCGGCGAGTAATATATGTGAGCCCAGATCTGTTTGCCTTCCTTCAGTGGATCATGGACTGTATAGCAGAATGCAGTGCTGCCTTTATCGTCTTCGTAATAAGAGGAGAACACATCATTCCTGTGTTTTCTTATCAAATCCTTTGCCCAGCCAACAGAGGATGGGACAGGAAGTGCAAACTTAACTCCTTTTGCGTGGAGCATGTCTAAAAACTCTTTCTTCCAGAATCCTCTATCCATCACAAAACCATATGGCTTTGCCCCGTAACCTTCGAATTCTCTTACTGTATCTATCAGTGTCTGGCTGTCACTTAAGCTCCCATTAAGAGGTCTGAAGGCAAGAGGGATATGGCTGTCTTTATCATTGACGAAGGCAAGATTGATCTGCTTCAGCCATTTCTCATGGTCTCTGTTATACCCATATTCGGCAATGTCCATATCGGCAGCATATGTGCTGACACTCGTTATGTCGTAGCAGACGCTTTTGTCCTTTGCCTTTTCCTTTACCCACTCGGAGAAGAAGGATGAACATGCCGTATCATTCAGTGCTGGCAATAGCTCACTGATTCTCGGACTTGAAAGCTCCTTGAGTTTCCTTGAGGAACACCAATCCTCGGCATCCATCATTGCCTCTCCAGTACAGAGCAGAAAGAAGACCAGAGCTTCAATCTTCTCAGCTTTCTCTTTCCCGAAGGCACTCTTAAGCGCTCTATGCAGTCCGACTTCTTTGCTTGCAGCCTCAAGAACAAGAACCTCACCCGACGGGATGACTTCCTTTACTGCGGGAACCGTCTCTTTCTTTTCATCAATGTTGTGTACAGCAGCATACTTCGAGCCGAACTCGATTTCTCCTCCTTTCTCCTTTGCCTTTCCCACAGTCTCATAGTGATGGGTTGTCTTCTTTGTCTCTTTATTATAGGTAGGTCTATCCACTACAACCCGATAAAGTTTTCTGGATTTTTCATACACGTATTTATATTCAATTCCATCTGTCTTATTCATGCTACAATTGTGGCGCTATTTCCACGAAGCGTTAATCCACTTATTTCACTTCATGTTAAAAAATAACTCCATCGATTAGGAGGTAGTGCTACAGATTGCGCGAGTATTTAGGATGCTCAGAATCATGAACCTGGGCTGAAATGTCAGGTTGATTGGACTGGAGACCACGGCCACTACATGGATGATGAGACAGG
>CAVFNE010000277.1:0-2024 GCA_963623755.1 Muribaculaceae bacterium
TTGCAAAAACCTCAGAGATATGCTTTTTTTCATGATAACATTAAGACCATATGGAAACAAAAGACATAATAACAGAGGTATTCAGGAAGAACCGACTTGGCGTCAGGGTAGTTGAGGAGAATGTAAGATTTTCATACATAGTATTTATACTTGAGAGAATCGTAAGTACGGAGAAGTTGACGGATAGCAGGATAAAGAGAATAAGAGACGATTTAAAGCTGCGCCTTGGATATACGCCCGATATAAGGGAAGAGTGGCTTATCGGAGGAATAGTAGTGTATGTGAAAAACCCGTCACCGTACTTCGTTAAGTACTCCAACTCGGTATTGAGGTACTTTGAATTCGGGTTTTATCTGCCGTTCGCTTCTGGGGTGGACGGTAACTTTTTCCCTCTCTTATCCGACTTCAATGACAGCCCCCTTGTTCTTATAAACGGAGAGGACGGATATGGAAAGACAAATCTCATCAAGGTCATAATCAAGTCTTCACGTCCAAGGGGAAATGTGAAATATATAATCGGGGACCTCTCAGGCGGTGGCTATAGAAAGAGTTCCTCTGTCACAGTGTTGAGAGACAAAAACGGGGTGCTTGCATCACTTGATGAACTTGATAATGAGATAAAGCGTAGAAAAGAGAAAAAGAAGGAAAAAACAGGGGCGGATGAGGACATAGTTTTCATCATTGATGGTTACTCTTCACTGTGTACTACGTTGGAGGAATCAGAGGCGTTTATTGCGAGTGTGAAGAGCATAAAGAAGAGCGGTAGAAAGTACGGAGTATTTCTTGTCCTTGCATCGCCGGAAATTCCCCGTTTCTTCGACGAGGAATTCGTCTCTCTTTTCAATTTAATCTTCACATTTAAAATGAAAAATGAGAAGGAGAGTTACCTTCTTCATTCTCTGGATAACTTGCCGCTTCCTCTCTACGAGAGTGGAGATGCATTCTGTCTGAACAACAATAACAAGACCATAACGAGGATGCAGTGCTACAAGCTGTGATGACAAGGGAGAAGGAAAGAAATGAATTACCCGACATATCTGGAAGAGCTCGAGAGAATTCTTTCGTCTCTCACAGAGGATGATATGAAAGCCTATATAGAGGAAAAGGCAATGGCTGTCGGTGAAGGGGAAAGGAATGAGGTCCTAGCTTCCCTTTCCTCTTTCTGTGGTACACGGAGAGAAAAGTCTTCTGAAAAGAAAGATGATGACGATACGGCAATGGAGATTGAAGGAATTCTTAAAAAGCTTGATGGGATAAATAGTGGCAGGAGAATCATTGACAGCAGGTATAACGAAGAGTGGCTTGAAACTCAGAGTGACGAAATTGAGGCGTATGATTTCTTCGACTCCGACAAAGTTATCGATGATCTGGAAAAAGCCGTTTCTCTTCTCCATAAGGCGGTAGACCGTGAGGTGTATGAAAAGGGTGCTCTTCTGGCCTTGAAACTTACATCTCTCGAGGTTGAGGTTGACGGAGTCTGTCCGGATGGACCACTGTCACTTGATTTGCTTTGTTCATATAAGGTTATCAACAGGGATTTTGATACGATTCTCCGAGAGCTCTTGTATCTTGTATATAAGGGAGAATCCGGATTCAGGAGACAGGCGGAATTGATGGTGACAATCATGAACAATTTCAAACATTATGAGGTCTCGCTTGAAGATATATTGGAGAGAGGAGAAAAGGAGAACGTTGCTCAATCGTTTCTTCCATTCTGGATTGATGCTCTTATGGAGAAACCTTCACACAATACGGATAAGCTTCTTGAAGAGGCTGTCTCTATGATGGACGACAGAGAAGCCGCGCTATAGCTGCGTCCCGATTCTCCCGTACTTTTTCTGTTATCTACAGTGCGATAATCGAGAAAGAGACTTAAGGGCGCATCTGAGAAGGAAATGCTTGAAAGATTACTCAGCCCTGTTTATGAAGTTTTTCCGGACGCAGAGGAAATAAGTTAAATCCAGCTTTCGGCTATAGAATATGCCTTGAAAGCGCTTGATAATACGGTAGATACAGTTATGATG
>CAVFNE010000278.1:0-2022 GCA_963623755.1 Muribaculaceae bacterium
TGGCCTGTCACGCCGGAGATCGCGGGTTCGAGCCCCGTCTCTCACGAACATTAAGGGGGTGTTACAAAAGTCGATTTAAACCGATTTTTGAGCCCCCGTTTTTTGTTTCATCATTTTTCTTCTTTTTTTTAATAAGTCAGACACAGAAATTGCCCATAACCCCTGCTCTATTATGAAGAACCTAGCGTCTCTTTCTTGTTTGTTTTTCCAATTCTGCCGTTCTTTTCACTGGCATATTTATAACTGGACGTCAATTTCTCATTAGCACTCTTGGCCTTTATCTTTGCTGCCCTTCTTGCAAGGCGTTTGGCTGATGGCTTCTTAAATGTCTGTGGAACTGTGTCAGGTGGAGCAGTCCAGTATTTTACATGTACATCGCCTTTGTAATAGCGAAGGTACTTTCTTATATTCAATCCAAGAGATGTCAACATGAACTCTACGTTTACCGATTCCATACTTGTACGTCTGAAGCGGTCATACAGCATATTGTACTTAAGAATGCCAAATACTCCTTCTATTTGACAGCTTCTATTAACTCTCATTTCAATTCCTTCTACTGAAAGAAGTAAATCTCTTGCCTTCTGCTTCTCCTTCTGAAATTCGACAACTATTTCGAATACTTTGGAATCTGCAGTCTTGTCTTTCATATACTTGCGACAGTAAGGCTTAAAAGCACATTCACCGCACCATTCTACGATGAAGAACTCGGATTCTTTTTTTTCTGTGGTGAACGTTTTCGAGTGTTGTTTTATGTCCTGTTCTACCACCCAGACAAGTGATAGTGTTGTCATCGTTGAGCTCGTACAGCGCAGGATTTCTTCCTGATGACTCTCCCTGCCACATCTGATATTTTATGAACGCCTTTATATTGTTGCTTGCACAGAATCTGTAATTCTCGAGATACCCATAGCCGGCATCGGCAACAATATTCTTCGGGTATGAATTATAACACGATTTGAATCTCTCCATTGAGGGAATGAAAGTGTAAATGTCGGTTCTATCTTGAGATATATAATAGTTGACTATGAAGCCGCATGACACTATTGCCTGTGCCTGATAGGCTGCGTGCATGCTGCTTCCGAGGCCACTGTAGTAGTCAGCCTTCAGACACATAGCTGTCGCATCGTGGTCGGTTTTGTAGTAGGAGTTTCGGTTCTCACCACATATTTCTTCCTTCTCTTCATAGTCCAGAGCTTTAACAAGATAGCCAGATAGACTCTCAACCTGCTTTTGAAAAACATCTCTTTCTGAACCTTCCATCTTAGCCAGCAGAGTTTCTGCTTCTGTTATTTTCTGCGCTATTGTCTGGGATGAGATTATTCCTTCAGAGGGGACTGATCTGTCGAGGTTCATCAGTTTGAGAAGTGTTCGTATTTTATCTGAAAGATTCAAATGGTAGGTAATCGGCTTCCATACTACCTTATACTTGTTTGATTTTGCTTCTTGTTTTGTTCCGTCTATGAAACATGTATCCATGCTTATGTTGAGGACATCAAAAATAGCCTTCACAACAATACAGAAGATTTCGAGTGCTTTTGGTTTAATTACCTTATTGATGAATCTCGAGAAAGCTGCATGCGACGGAGTTTTCCCTTCCATAAGATACATGAACCTTATGTCATTTCTACAGCTTGATTCAAGATTTCTAAGAGTCGTGTTCCCCATTGCAAAACCATAAACTATAGTCGCGAACATTGCATATGGATTGAACTCAGGTCTTCCGAATTCTTCGTATTTACTCTTTACATCCAGGTACTTCTCAACTCCTGACTTGTCCAAAAGCTCTAAAAATGCGTCGATTTTCTCCTGTTCCTCAACATATATAGCTGAGCAGTAGAACAAAAACCCCTGTTTTGTGCTAAACTTTCCCATGATAGATGATTCCTCAAAAACCATTCTATCATGCGTGCCTCAGGTTCGATTCCTCGGGCAGCATTTTTTTACACAAAATTTGAGGTTTTCATAAGAAATATTAAAAAGGGTGCTACTTCAGCCAACATTGACTTTTGTAACACCCCCTTT
>CAVFNE010000279.1:0-2006 GCA_963623755.1 Muribaculaceae bacterium
TAGCTGAGAATGGCCTGGACGTCATGCCTCATACCCCCCAGGGCTGAACTGTTACAAATTTTCTTCTATGATCAATTGAGAATCTAATTGCATCCCACAGCTTTGGAGCAAGTTGCCACTCATCAATAAGTCTCGGGTTATCTCCCTCAAGAAGAGATTCCGGATCAATCTCAGAGAGCATAAGATTCTGCTCTATCTGCTTTGGATCATTTATATATAAAACACTTGAGGCATTCATTTCTGCTGTAGTAGTTTTACCACAAGCTTTCGGTCCCTCGATAAGAACAGCTCCTTTTGCTTCAAGTTTTTTCTGCAACACATAATCCGCAATTCTTTTTCTATATCCTTCCATATAATTATTTTACTTGTTAATTTTTCATTGTGCAAGTTGGCGTATTTTTTATTATGCATATTGTCTTACTTTTGTTGTGCACATTGGCATATTTTCATCGCAACAGGTTGTAAGTTAAGAGCTGAAGGTTACTCATATCATTCAAATGCTTTTATCCGATAGCCAGCTCTTTCAACTGTCTTATTTGGTCTCTCCTGGCATAGATAATATCTAGCACATGCACTATCCTTTTTTCCTCATCAATCGTTAACTAGATATAGTAGTTCTTGCCCCTATCCCTACGAACACCAAGCGAAAACCATGGTTCGTCGCTAACCAATTGAATCCGTTGCTGCATTGCTTTGAAGGATGCTATTTCCTCCTTAATCTGGGTAACAATTCTCCTTGCTGCGAAAGGAGCATTTAATTCGTTCTTGACAAAACTACAGATATCATCTAAATGCTCTTGAGCCTGTAATGAAAAGTCGATTTGATATTGGTCCATTTAATTCTCCCAATCTGCTTCAATCTTTCCAAATACCTCATCCATACTGTGTGAACTTCCTGAAAATTATACCTCAAAGTTCGAGGATTTTTAAAACTTCCTCGAATGATTTGCCACTTTTGTTGATTGTCTGAAGAAGAATCTCGGCTTGAATCTTCCTTTTCTCCTCCAGAAGGCCCTTCATAACAGCAAGTGTATCATCATATTCCTGCTTTAGCTTCTTCGCTTTCTCCTGTGTTTTTCTAATTTTTGTATCGATTGCCTTAACACTCGGTCGTCTTGTCATCCTTACGCCTCCTTCTTCTCTTTTTTCTTCAAAATCTCTCCAAGAATCTCAGATTCCGCCTTTATGTCATCCTCGCACATACCGAAGTAGCTCAAAATTTCCTTCTGTCTCTTCGTGACCGGATGGTCAAGGCGGTAGATGTTATCGAAATGTTTTGTTATCTCAATCTTGTCGAGCTCCTTCATAACTGCAGGAACAGTTGCATAGTTGGGTTTGCTGGAGGAATTAAGAGTTGCCTTGTCTATGTTGGTATAAATTCTCGACCTGACTATGAGGGCAACGAACTCGATGAGAATCTTGGCATCTGTATTCTCATCTGTGTAGGTTCTGAGTGCCCTGTTACCCAGATAGCTCTTGTCGCCTCTGAAAAGCTTCTCGCTCTCATCCCTGGATTTGTATTTCTCAAATGCCTCCGGAGCTTCCATCTTCTCGGATGTAACGATGATAATGTAGCCGCAGTATCTGAGTTCTTTTTCCCTTACTCCGAGCTTCTCTTCATAAAAGAGAACCGTACCATCCTTATCATAAGTGATGTTGTAGTAGTCATTGAATGTGCCACTGAACACATACTGCTGTCCTATCTGCCTCTCAATGGCATCGCTCATTTTGTTGAACTTGTCTTCTATCATCCGCTGAGCCTGGGCAGCTCTGGTTATAGAGTAGTAAATATGAATATAACGTATGCGGTCATTATCGAAGATTTTTCCTTCGATTGTCGTACCATAAACTTTATAACTCTTTATGTAGCAACTGCTTTTTGTCTCGAAAGTGCCTTTTGTCTCATCAACTGCATTCTCAAGAACCTTCCTTCTTCCCTTGAGCATTATTATGAAGGCATAACCTTCTCTATCAAGAAGACGGAGGTTGCCTTCAGAGAAATATCC
>CAVFNE010000280.1:0-2000 GCA_963623755.1 Muribaculaceae bacterium
GGGGAATGGAACTATACGATTCTACCCGATGAGCATCAATTTGCAGGTAATGAGGTCGAGTAGTTTTGCACAAGTATTAAATTAACAGTTCCATAGCTGGGTATGCTTCTTCAATAGGGGACTATAAGGAAAGGTGAAAAGAACCAAGGTAATACGGAATAAGTCTTCCATAATTGCCATACATTTCTCATTTGATAAGGAGATTCAATGTTTGTAAACTCTCCTCTTTTCCTGTACCATATCAGGGGAGAAAAAGAATGGACGACAAAGAGAAGTTGAGAGAGCAGATAGTTCATCTCAAGGATGAAGTGAGACAGGCGGCGAAGATTCAATGGGCAGTATACTGCAGGCTGAACAAGAAGGCCCAGACTTTCAAGATTCTTGACATAATTCTGACTGCGGTATCATCAGTGGGAATAATATCCTTCTTCTTCCACGGAAATCTGCAAATCAACATCATTACAAGCTTCATCACACTCTCCTCTCTCTCGCTCAACCTTTATACCTCAAATTTCCGCGATGAAGAGAACAAGACCGTCCATGCCGATGCCGCCGGTGAGCTCTGGGCTGCCGAGAAAGGCTACGAGTCCCTCCTCACGGATTTTGATTCCCTTACAATAGATGAGATAAGAGCCAAGCGCGATAATCTTCTGGGAGAAGTCGACAAGATAAATAGAGAATACCTCTGTCTGAGCGAAGTAACACACTCGAAGAAAAAGAAGAAAGAGAAAATCCCGTTCAAAGCACAGTAATGTTTGCCTTCTACTTCTTCTCTTCTCCGACAGTCGCCTCTTTTATCTTCTTCAGTTCCTCTTTAAGTGCCTCAAGTTCTTCTCTCGCCTGCCTCTCTCTATAGAAGGCATTCGGAACGAACTCACCATCAACCATCTTTCCTATGCATTTTGCTTCTGCCTTAGGATATTTCTCTCCCGGAACTCTATAAGATCTTCTCTCGAAAACACAACCATTCTTATCAACATAACGGAACATAACCAAATCCTCATTCAGTATCATTAAATCACTACATATTAATGCAAATGTCAATCCTTATAGTAATCTTAATTCTAAAATAAAGTAAGTTATAGATTTAGAGAAATAACTCAAGATAATGACTATCTCGACATAATGCCCCCTGTCGACTTCTCCATATGCGTTGTTACTGCAGAGTTATCAGTGATGTTACAACCTCCCGTGTTATGGAGAGGAACGGGATAGTTTTCATAGGCCTCCTCTGCTTCCGTACCAATTTACGCTATAGAGTTACGACTGCTCATTCGGATTTCGGTGTATTCGGACACATTGACCACCTATAACACCTTATATTGGACACCTTACGGTTCCCAGTTCGTTAGACCGCAGATTCCGCTATTGCGTCTTCTCTCTCAGACCTTGGTCTGAAACCCAGAAGTCGCTTACGATTTCGCCAGGAGCTGCGCCCATTGAGGACTTTCACCTCGAACTATGATTCAAGAAAAGCCTCCGGCGAGCCGGAGACCTTTGTGTGGGAGAGATGAGAAGCCTCCTACCCTCCCAATGTTGAATTCTGATTTACTCCCAAGTATACCAGAAAGCAGGACGGACACCGACTGTCGAAGTATTTGCCTTTTGGCTATCTTGGCCACCATTAGTACCAACACAATAAATATAAGAGCTATTGGGAGCACAATATGAACGTGTCCACCAGTTTTTGGATGCCTTGTAATTATTAAGAATAGTCTTGTAGTATTCAAAAGCTTCGTGATACGTAAGGAGGAAGACTTTGTCGTTACCACCCTTTTCTGTATTATTTACCACCGCTTGTGCATTAGCATTTATCATATAGTCTGACGAGAGCTCATAAGTGGTGATAAAATCACCATTAAGGTATGTTCGGATATCAGAGGATTTAGAATTGGTTGAATTGTAATAGTATATACTACCATCGCTGTTAAACACTCTATCCTCCAAGACATCTCTGCTTACGACAAGGGCGGTCTTGCCGTCAACTTTGAGTACAATCC